>CAYJUA010000183.1:804-2539 GCA_964373295.1 uncultured Planctomycetia bacterium | reverse complement strand
ACCAGCGCCCCGACGTTGCCGAAGAAGGAGCGGACCCGGCCGATGGAGAGGGGGCCGGGGGAGGCGAGGCGGCACTCCCCCTCCTGCTCGGCCACGATCGGCCCCGGCAGGAACGGCTTCAAGAACGCCTTGACCCCGACCGGGCCGCCGCCCGGGCCGCCGCTGCCGTGCGGGATGGAGAAGGTCTTGTGGATGTTCACGTGCACCATGTCGAAGCCCATGTCCCCCGGGCGGACCAGCCCCAGGAGGGCGTTCATGTTGGCGCCGTCCAGGTACATGAGCCCGCCCCGGGCGTGCACCAGCGAGCAGATCTCCACGACCTCCTCCTCGAACAGCCCCAGGGTGTTGGGGTTGGTCATCATGAAGACCGCGATGTCGTCGTCGATGGCGGAGGCGACCGTCTCGACCGAGGCGCGGCCGCGCGCGTTGGAGCGGACCTCCACCACCTCGAAGCCGCAGAGGGCGGCGCTGGCCGGGTTGGTGCCGTGCGCGGAGTCCGGCAGGACCACCTTGCGGCGGGGCCGGCCCTTCGACTGGTGGTAAGCCTGCGCCATGAGGAGCGCCGTCAGCTCGCCGTGCGCGCCGGCGGCCGGCTGGAGCGTCACCGCGTCCATGCCGAGGATCTCCTTGAAGCACTGCTCGAGGTCCCACAGCAGGCGGAGGATCCCCTGCGCCGCGCCGTCCGGCGTGTGGGGATGCACCCGCGCGAAGCCCGGCATCCCGGCGATCTCCTCGTGGACCCGCGGGTTGTACTTCATCGTGCAGGAGCCGAGCGGATAGAAGTTGGTCTCCACGGAGAAGTTCAGGTGGGCCAGCCGCATGAAGTGCTTGACCAGGTCCCGCTCGCTCACCTCCGGCAGGGGGGCCGGCTCCACGCGCAGCTCCTTGGCCGGCACCAGCGTCTCCAGCGGGACCTCCGGCACGTCGAGCGCGGGAAGGGCGAACGCCCGGCGGCCCGGCGCGCTGAGCTCGTAGATCAGCGGCTCCGGCAGGCGGCCCGGCGAATGGGGCGCCGCCGTCCGGGCCATCGAAACCGGCAGCTCGTGCTGCCGCATCGCGGGTGAGTTCACCCGACCACCTCCTCTGGAGAGAGGGGCGTGTTGGCGTGCGGCCGGAACGCCGGTACTCCCCGAGTGGGAAACTCTCCCCAACAGCACCATTCGCTTTTGCCGGATGGGCGTGCGGACGGAACGACCCTTCCCCCCGCCCTGGGGAAACCAGGCAGTGGTTTCCCCCTCAGAGAGGGTGAGACGACAAGCTTGTCAGTCCACGGATGCCAAGCCGTGAGGCACACACCCGCAGCCGGTAAGGGCTCGCGTCGTCTCACCCGACCGCCCTCCTCACCGCGGCGGCGAACCGGTCGATCTCCGTGCAGGTGGGCACCTCGGTCACGCAGACCAGCCAGCCGGCGCCCAGCCGGGAGTCCCACCGCTTCAGCGGGAACCCGCCCAGGAAGCCATCGTTCAGCAAGCGCCGGTTGACCTCCTCCGGGTCGGCCGGCATCGACAAGGCAAACTCGTTGAAGAAGGGGGCGGAGAAGAGCGGCTTGACCCCGGGGACCTTCAGGAGCTGGTCGCGGCAGTAATGGGCCTTGCGGAGACTCTGCTCGGCGAGGTCCCGGAATCCCTGTTTCCCCAACGCGGACAGGTGCACCGCCGCCGCGAGGGCCATCATTGCTTCGTTGGTGCAGATGTTGGAGGTGGCCTTGGCCCGGCGGATATGCTGCTCGCGCGTC
>CAYJUA010000183.1:0-794 GCA_964373295.1 uncultured Planctomycetia bacterium | reverse complement strand
TAGCTCCGGAGACTTCGGGAGCTTGAGCTTGAACTCCTTGAAGAACGGCGCCGCGAACCGGAGCTAGACACCCGGGACGTGCGAGAGCCGCTCGGCAGCGTAGTGGGCCTTCGCCGCCGACAGCTCGCCGACCCGGACGAGCCCTTCCTTGCCGAGCGTCGCCAGGTAGATCGTTGCCATGAGCGCGCAGAGGGCGACGTTCGTGCAGATGTTCGACGTGGCCTTGTCGCGGCGGATGTGCTGCTCGCGCGTCTGCAGGGTCAGCACGAACCCGCGCCGGCCGTGGGCGTCGCGCGTCATCCCGACCACCCGGCCCGGCAGCCGCCGCACCAGCTCCTGCCGGCAGGCGAACAGCCCCAGGTACGGGCCGCCGTACTGGAGCTCCGTGCCGAGCGGCTGGCCCTCGCCGACCGCGATGTCGGCGCCGTAGGCGGCCGGCGGGCGCAGCACCCCCAGCGAGACCGGGTTGACGACGGCGATGACCAGGGCGCCCCGCGCGTGGGCGGCCCGCGCCAGCTCCTCCGCCGGCTCCAGGCACCCGAAACAGTTCGGCGTCTGCACCACAACGGCGGCGGTCTGCTCGTCCATCCGGGCCGCGGCGGCCGCCGCGTCGGTGACCCCTTCCTTAACATCCAGGTCCACCACCTTCACCGGCGCCTGCTTGAGGTAGGTGCGCACCGTTTGCCGGTAATCGGGATGGACCGTTCCCGCCAGCAGGACCCTGCCCCGCCCGGTGTGGCGGAGCGCCAGCACGCAGGCCTCGGCGAGGGCGCTGGCCCCCTCATATAAGGAAG
>CAYJUA010000182.1:0-2567 GCA_964373295.1 uncultured Planctomycetia bacterium | reverse complement strand
AGATCTACACGCCATATAACACACTCTTTCCCTACACACGCTCTTCCGATCTCTCCTGGAAGAGCGGATGGGGGCGGTGAGGGAGGTGCTCGGGCTCCTCGACGCGGAGAAGAAACCGTCCCTGCTGGTCCTGAACAAGAAGGACCGGACGGATGCCGGCACGCTTGAATCCCTGGGCAGGAAATACCCGGAGGCGGTGGCGGTCTCCGCGCTGAGCGGGGAAGGGCTGGCGGTCCTGGTGGATCGTCTGGGAGTGGTATTGGGCCAGCCGCTCAGAGAAGTGCGGATCCAGCTGGCCGGCAAGGACCTCGCGTGGGTTGACGAGATCTACCGTTCCGGGCAGGTCGTGAAGCGCTGGAATCGCGGTTCCGGGGTGGAGATCCTTGCCAGGATCCCAGCCCGGCTGTACGGGCAGCTGGCGAAGTCGGGACTGGTCTGATACAATCTCAGGGAGTTAGCACTCATCTGCCAGGAGTGCTAATATGAACCCATGAGGGAAACGTCATCCAGTGACTGTCGCTGACTTGAAGACCAGGGCGCACAAGGTGCTTGAAGGAATTATTCTGGCTTACGCGGAATCCGGCAGTCCGGTCGGGTCGGAGTTTCTGGGCCACCGGTACCCGTTCGGCGTGAGCCCTGCCACGATCCGGAACGTCATGGCGGAGCTCGAGGAGCAGGGACTGGTGACCCACCCGCATACGTCGGCGGGCCGGATCCCGACCGACCGCGGCTACCGCTACTATGTGGACCTCTTGATGGAGAAAGGGCGGCTGGCGCAGGAGGAGGCCGAGGCGATCGAATCGCTCCGCGAGGCGGGAGGCGGCGAGCCGGAGGCGGTGCTTGCGGAGGCCTCTCGGATCCTCTCCGCCTTGACGCGGGAGGCGGGGCTCGCGCTGGTGCCTCAGCTGTCGCACGGATCGTTTCGGCACCTGGAGCTCATCCCCGCGGGCCCAGGACAGATGGTCGGTGTCCTGATCTCGAGCGAGGGGATGGTGCGCCACGCGCGGGTGGAGCTGGCGGGCGAGATCCTGCCGGAGGAGCTGGAGGAGCTGGAGGGAGTCCTCAACCGAGAGCTGGAGGGGATGCCGCTGTCGCAGGCATGCGCCTACCTGGAGAAGTGCTTCTCCGAGATGGAGGGGCGGGGGATGGAGAGGTGGAGCGGGCTTCTGGACGTCTCGCGGCTGAGGGCCCTCTTCGATGAGGAGGCGGACGTGATCCTGGAGGGGACCCGCTGGATCCTGGAGGCCCCGGAGTTCAAGGACATGGAGCGGACGCGCCGGCTGATGCGGGCGCTGGACAACCGACGGGAGATCGTGCAGATCCTGCAGAAGGATCTGCGCGCGGAGGAGGTGCAGCTCCACCTCGGGGCAGAGAACCGCGGCCACTCCCTCACCGACTGGACGACCGCGGCGGCCCCCTACCGCGTGCGGGGAGGGGTGATGGGGGTGATCGGCGTGATGGGGCCGACCCGGATGAACTACCCCCGCGTGACGGCGATGGTGAGACGGATGGGGCAAACGATCAGCCGGATCTTCCAGGAGAGCGGGACGTGGTGAAGGATGCGAAGGAGGAGAAGATTGAGCAGGTCGAGAAGGAGCTGGAGCAGTCCAAGGCTCAGCAGGAAGAGATGCGGGGCCAGATCCTGCGGCTCCAAGCGGACTTCGAGAACGCCAGGAAGCGGTGGGTCAAGGAGCAGGCGGAGCTGCAGGAGCGGGCCAACGCCGACGTGCTGGCCCGCCTGCTGGAGATCTTTGATGATTTCGAGCGGGCGGTTGCAGTGGGGGCGGCCACGAAGGGGGGCGGAACCTTCCTGGCCGGGGTGGAGATGATCGCCAGGCGGATGGATGATCTTTTGAAGTCGTACGGGATCGCGCCCATGGAGTCGGTGGGAAAGCCGTTCGACCCGGAGCGGCAGGAGGCGGTCGCCCACGAGGTGTCCGAGACGGTTCCGGAGTCCACGGTGGTGGCGGAGCTCCGGCGCGGCTACACGATGAACGGCCGGGTGCTGCGCCCGGCGGTGGTGAAGGTGGCGGTGAAGCCGGTGGAACCGAAAGAAGAGTCAGGAGGTTAGCTCACATGGCGCGCGCAATCGGGATTGACCTGGGGACATCCAACTCGGCGGCCTCGGTGGTGGAGGGCGGCCGGCCCGTGATCATCCCGTCGGCCGAAGGGTTGACGGTGGGCGGCAAGGCATTCCCCTCGTACGTGGCCTTCACCAGGGACGGGCAGAAGCTCGTGGGGGAGCCGGCCCGCCGGCAGGCGGCGGTGAACCCGGAGGGCACGGTGATCGCCGCGAAGCGGAAGATGGGGACGGCCCATACCTTCCGGGTCCACGGGAAGGAGTACACCCCCCAGCAGATCTCGGCGTTCATCCTGCAGAAGATCAAGCAGGACGCGGAGGCGTACTTGAACGACCAGGTCACCGAGGCGGTGGTCACGGTGCCGGCCTACTTCAACGACAACCAGCGTCAGGCGACCAAGGACGCCGGGGAGATCGCCGGGCTCAAGGTGCTCCGGATCATCAACGAGCCGACGGCCGCCTGCCTGGCCTACGGGATCGACAAGGC
>CAYJUA010000181.1:0-2585 GCA_964373295.1 uncultured Planctomycetia bacterium | reverse complement strand
CTCTGGAGGACTCTTTTGGCTCCACCTGCCACGGGGCGGGCCGGGTGATGTCGCGCACCGCCGCGGTGAAGGCGGCGCGAGGCCGCTCGATCCGCCAGGAGCTGGAGGAGAAGGGGATCATCGCCATGTCCCGCGGGCGGACCGGGCTGGAGGAGGAGCAGCCGGCGGCCTACAAGGACGTGAACGATGTCGTCAACGTGGTGCACGGAGCGGGGCTCTCCCGGAAGGTCTGCCGGATGCGCCCCCTCGGCGTGATCAAGGGATAGCCGGCCGACGATGCTCGACCTCAAATTCATCCGGGAGCAGCCGGACGCCGTCCGCCAGGCGCTGAAGAACCGGGGGCTCTCCTTCGACCTGGACTCCGTGCTGCGGACGGATGCCCAGCTGCGCAAACTGAACCTTGAGCTCGACGGGCTCCGGCACCGCAAGCGCGTCGCCTCGGAAGAGGTGGGCCGTCTCAAGCGGGAAGGGAAGGGCGCCGACGCGCGGCTGGCCGGCCTGAAGAAGGAGGCCGAGCAGGAAGAGCGGATTGCCGCCCAGGCGGCCCAGCTCGAGGCGGCCCTGCGCGACCAGCTGCTCCTCATCCCCAACGTGCCGAACAGCGCGGTCCCTGTCGGCGGGGCCCAGGCGAACGAGGTGGTCCGCCTCTGGGGCGAGCCCAAGCAGCTCCCGTTCCGGCCGCGGACCCACCTGGAGCTGGCGCAGTCGCTGGGGCTCATCGACTTCGAGCGGGCGGCGAAGGTCGCCGGCTCCCACTTTGTCCTGTTCACCGGCCGGGGGGCGCGGCTGGAGCGCGCATTGATCAACTTCATGCTGGACCTGCACACGGGCGAGCACGGCTACCGCGAGATCAGCCCGCCGCTCCTGGTGAACCGCGCCGCGATGACCGGCACCGGCCAGCTCCCGAAGTTCGAGGAGGACATGTACCGGCTCAAGGAGGACGACCTCTTCCTGATCCCCACGGCGGAGGTGCCGGTCACCAACATGCACGCCGGCGAGACGCTGGAGGCGGCCGCGCTGCCCCTGCGCTACACGGCGTACACGCCCTGCTTCCGGCGGGAGGCCGGCTCGTACGGCAAGGAGACCCGCGGCCTCGTGCGGGTGCACCAGTTCGACAAGGTGGAGCTGGTCAAGTTCGTCGAGCCGGAGGCCTCGTACGAGGAGCTGGAGCGGCTGGTGGCCGACGCGGAGAAGGCGCTCCAGCTCCTGGAGCTGCCGTACCGGGTGGTGGCCCTCTCCACCGGGGACCTGGGCTTCGCCTCCGCCAAGACGTATGACCTCGAGGCCTTCTCGCCTGGGACGGTGCGCTGGCTGGAGGTCTCCAGCTGCAGCAACTTCGAGGATTTCCAGGCGCGGCGGGCCAACATCCGGTACCGGGACGCCAAGAGCAAGAAGGTCCGCTTCGTCCACACGCTCAACGGCTCCGGTGTCGCGCTGGCGCGCACCGTGATCGCCCTGCTGGAGAACCACCAGCGGGCGGACGGCTCCGTCGGCATCCCGGAGCCCCTGCGTCCGTACCTGGACGGCGTGTCGGAGCTGACTCCGGCCGGATGATCGCCAACGCGCTCCGGTTCGTCGGCGGCATCCTGCTGATCCCAGTCTGCGTGGGGTACTCCCGGGCCTTCTACGGCCAGCTGGCGGCCGCCCGGCAGGCGGGCGATCCGGAGTTGGCTGTTCTCTTGGGGATTACCGCCTATTTGACGTACCATGTCCTGGTCTCCCCGCCCGCGCGGATGTACGCCCTGGGCCACGAGATCACCCAGGCCACCACGAGCTGGGTGTCGGGAGGAGAGGCCAAGGCCGCCGGGAAAGCGCCCGGAGTCCTGGCGATGCTGCGATTCCTGGTGCCGGTCTGGGCGGTCCTCTGGGCGCTGGCGTTCGGAGCCGCGGGTTTCTTCTGGAAGATGGCCGGCTGGATCCAGGTGTTCTACTTCGGCCTGGGGACGGCCCTGGCGCTCCACCTGGTCTTCACGGTGGATGCCCTCAAGCAGAAGCAGTCCGAGCTGGCCGCCTGGGGGCCGGTCCTCTCGCTGGCCGTGGTCTTCTGGGCGAGCCTCGCCTGGATCGTCGGGATCCTGGCGATCGTGGTGCCGGAGGTCCATCTCGGCGGCTACCTGGCGGACGGGCTCCGGCAGTCCCGCGAGCTGTACCACGCGATCTACACCCAGCTCTTCATCCGCTGAAGGGCGGGGAGGGATGGCAGAGTCCGGTTGAATGCAGCCGCCTTGAAAGCGGCCAGGCATCGAGAGATGTCTCGGGGGTTCGAATCCTCCTCCCTCCGGGGAGAGATGGCAGAGTGGCCGAATGCGGCGGTCTCGAAAACCGTTAGGGTCGCAAGACCCTCGGAGGTTCAAATCCTCCTCTCTCCGAATTGATCTCATTTTCTTGTTCTTGTGACCAAAGTGTGTCCAAATCCTCTCCCTGCGTCGCACCCGAGTTATCGGATAATACATATTTAAATTGACATATTGAAAATGTATTGTATCTTATCCCCATGTACTACAAGCGAGAGATAGAGGAAGCTCTTCGAGAAGCTGCCGCCGAGTTTCGCGTGGTTGTCCTGACGGGAGCCAGGCAGACGGGCA
>CAYJUA010000180.1:0-2587 GCA_964373295.1 uncultured Planctomycetia bacterium | reverse complement strand
CCACGAGTGGGCACGAAATCTCTGGTCGGTCAAGCATCCCTGGCAAAGAAACGCTCTAAGGCCATTTCCACCTCACCAACGGGGTGCAGCCCTCACTCTCGTGAATTGGGGCTTAGAGCGTTTTTAGGGCCTAAAGAGGCACGAGGGGGTCGGCGGGCATCTACGGAGCCGCGGGGGCCCAGCCCACCCGGCGCTTTTTGGGGAAGGGGACACCATGCTAGTATCCATTCCACTGATGTAGGGTTGAGATTCGGCAGGCAGATTCGATCCACCTGGGCTCGGGAGCTGGCCACATGGAGACCGTTATTCCGCAGGTGTTGCCAGGGGAGCCGGAGGTCCGGAGGTGGTTTTATATATCTCTGGCGGGCTTTTGGGTCTGCCATCCCGAGGCCTTCGACGCTGCCCCTGGCTCAGTACCGAAGGATCTTGAGCCGGCCTACCGTCGATTCACAGGATATGGAAGTGAACTAGGCGTCGTCGAACACCACCTCAGCCACTGCCTCAATGAGCTGAAGATCGCGTGCGGATTTGGCCTGGCAGATCATGAGCGAAAGAAATTTGCCATCGTTTACCACGTCGATAATTTTTACGTCCGTGTCCATGCTCTCGTGGAGAAGGTCTATCGACTGCTCGCGCATGTGGTTGGTCTTGACCACGACCGACGTCCGGCCCCGGGAGAGCAACAACAGAAGCAGGTTAGGGACCGTTTGGCCGAACGGGGACTGCGGCCAATTGGAGAGACCGTTAGGGCACTTCAGAATAACAGGTACGTCAGCCAAGCACTGTCGGCTCGCAGGTTGTTTGTCCACCAACTCGGGGAAGAGCGTAAGTGCTCCATACTCGACGCAAAAGCTCTGCTATCGCAGGTGGGCAAGGAAGAGGATCCATTTTGGTGGCTGACAAATCAGCCAGTACGGGAGGAAGGCGACCTCGATCGGTATGCCAAAGGGAAGGTGGAGGAGCTGTCGGACACCCTAGTGGCGATTCGGCACTTTCGCGACGAGCTCTTGTCTATCCTCTGCGACAAGCCCCGTGAACTCCTATCCGCGGGGGCTGCCGACAGCGAGAACGGACCGTAGAGGCAATACCGGCTTCCGCAGGGGGGGCACTGGAGACTGGCTGTGCGGCCCATCGTCGGCATCACCATGGGGGACCCGGCCGGCATCGGCCCGGAGATCGTCCTCCGCGCCGTGGTGGACCCGCGGGTGCAGCGGGCCTGCATCCCGGTGATCATCGGGGATGGCGGGGCGCTCGAGCGGGTCCGGGCGGTCTGCCGCGTGCGGCGGCGGATCCGCGCGGTTGCCTCCCCCGGGGAGGCCCGGGGCAAGGGGGCCATTGAAGTTCTCGATTTGAAGAACGTGGATCCGGCCGCCTGCCGGATGGGGGTGGTCTCGGCCGCGGCCGGCCGTGCGGCCGCGGAGTACGTCCTCAAGTCCGTCGAACTCGCCACATCCGGCGAGATTGCCGCCGCCGTCACAGCCCCGATAAATAAGGAAGCGATCCGCCAGGCCGGGTTTCCCTTCGACGGCCACACGGAGCTCTACGCCGAGAAGACCGGAACCAGAGACTACAGCATGCTACTGGTCGTGGGCCGGCTCCGGGTCCTGCACGTCTCCAGCCACGTTGCGCTGCGGGAGGCGGTGACGCGGGTCACCCGGGAGCGAGTCCTGAAGGTCATCCGGCTGGCTGGCGTCGCGGCGGACATGCTGGGGATCCGCACTCCACGAATCGCCGTGGCCGGCCTGAACCCGCACGCGGGGGAGGGAGGTCTCTTCGGCCGGGAAGAGATCGAGCACATCGCCCCCGCCGTTGCAGTGGCGCGGGCCGAGGGGTTCGACGTCCAGGGCCCGATCCCGCCCGACACCGTCTTCTACCGGGCCCGGCGGGGAGAGTTCGACTTTGTCATTGCCATGTACCACGACCAGGGACACGTGCCCTTGAAGCTGGTGGGGTTCGACCGCGGGGTGAACGTGACGGTGGGGCTCCCGATTATCCGAACCTCGGTGGACCACGGAACCGCCTTCGACATCGCCGGGACCGGGAAGGCCCGGCACGAAAGTCTGGTGGCCGCGACCCTTCTTGCCGTCCAGATGGCCAGGCGCTGGCGGGCCGGCAACAGGCCGTTCCCGGCGGCCGGCGCGAGGCGGTGATGCTCGATACCCTGATGCAGTGGCTCCACCTCGGGGCGGTGATCGTGGCGGTGGGGGGCGTGGCCTTCGCGCGCTTCGTCCTCCTCCCCACGGCCGCCACGGTATCGCCCGAGCAGCGGGCCCCGTTCATGGCAAAGGTCGGCGGGCGCTTCAACCCCATCCTCTGGATTGCCATCGGGGTCATCCTGGTGAGCGGCCTCTACAACATGGTCTCCTCCCTCCAGGCCGGCGTGGATGTCCGCTACCAGGCGGTCCTGGCGGTGAAAGTCCTCCTGGCCCTCGTTCTCTTTGCCATCGCCTTCCTGATCACCCTCCCCTTCCCGAGTCTGGCCAGCATCCAGAAGCAGCGGCCCCGCTGGCTGCTGGTGAATCTCACGCTGGCCACGATCATCGTTCTCCTCTCCGCCGCCCTCCGCCGCATGTAGGCAGGGCCCGCC
>CAYJUA010000179.1:0-2592 GCA_964373295.1 uncultured Planctomycetia bacterium | reverse complement strand
GGCGCGCACATGTCGATCGCCGGCGGGTTCGACCTGGCGATCGAGCGCGGCCTCAAGGTCGGCTGCCAGACGGTGCAGATCTTCAGCAAGTCGAACAACCAGTGGGAGGCCCCGCCCATCCGGCCGGAGGACGCCGAGAGGTTCCGGTCGGCGGCGGCAAGGAGCGGGATCGGTCCGGTCTTCGCCCACACGGCGTACCTGATCAACGTGGCGTCGCCGGACAAGCCGGTCCGGAACCGCTCCCGCTCGGCCCTGAAGACCGAGGTGGAGCGGGCGACCACGCTGGGCCTCCCCTTCATCGTGCATCACCCTGGCTCCCACAAGGAGACCGGCGAGGAGGCCGGCATCCGGCGGATCGCCGAGGCGGTGCGCTGGGTGATCGACTCCACGCCGAAGTCGCCCGTGAAGGTCCTCTACGAGATCGCCGCGGGGCAGGGGGCCTGCATCGGCCACCGGTTCGAGCATCTGGCCGAGCTGCTGCGCCTGACGGCGCGGCCCGAGCGGACCGGGATCTGCCTGGATACCTGCCACCTGTTCGCGGCCGGCTACGACATCCGGACGAAGGAGGCGTACGAGCGGACGATCGCCGACTTCGACCGGATCGTCGGCCTCCATCGGGTTCTGGCGGTCCACCTCAACGACTCGAAGAAGGATCTCGGCTGCCGGGTGGACCGGCACGAGCACATCGGCAAGGGGCAGATCGGGCTGGAGGGGTTCCGCTGCCTGTTGAACGACCCCCGCTTCGGCCGCGTGCCGATGGTGCTGGAGACGCCGAAGGACAAGGAGTGCACCGAGGACAAGGTGAACCTGAAGGTCCTGCGTGGGCTGGTGAAGTGACACCGAACCCCAGGAAGGCGGTGGTGATGATCTCCGGCGGGCTGGACTCGACGCTGGCGGCCCGGATCCTGCTGGACCAGGGGATCGAGCTGTGCGGGCTGTACCTCTCCGCGCCCTGGGGCTGCTGCGACAAGACCAAGGCGATGAAGGTGGCCCAGCAGCTGGGGATCGACTTCATGGTGGTCAAGATGACGAAGGAGTACATCGGCGTCATCCGGGACCCCAAGTACGGCTACGGCTCCGCGATGAACCCCTGCGTGGACTGCCGGATCTACATGTTCGAGAAGGCGAAGGAGCTGATGGAGCAGATCGGCGCCTCCTTCCTGGTGACCGGCGAGGTGCTGGGCCAGCGGCCGATGTCGCAGATGCGCGGCTCCATGCAGCTGATCGAGGAGCGGTCCGGCCTGAAGGGGCTCGTCCTGCGCCCGCTCTCGGCGAAGCGGATGGAGCCGACGATCGCCGAGCAGACCGGCGCGGTGGACCGCGAGAGGCTGCTGAACATCGCCGGCCGGTCCCGCAAGCCGCAGATGGAGCTGGCCCAGAGGTACGGCATCCTGGACTACCCGAACCCGGCCGGCGGGTGCCTGCTCACCGACCAGCAGTTCGGCCGGCGGGTGAAGGACCTGTTCGACCACCAGGAGGAGATCGACCTGGAGGACATGGAGATGCTCCGGCTGGGCCGGCACTTCCGGGTGGACGGCCGGACCAAGCTGATCGTCGGCCGCAACGAGCAGGAGAATTTGACGCTGGAGGAGTACCTGGCGCCCGGGCGGGTGCTGTACGAGCCGGACGATTTCCCGGCGCCGGCGGTGCTGCTGCTGGGGCCCCCCAGCGAGGCGGCGAACCGGCTCGCGCTGGGGATGATCGCCCACTACAGCAAGCCGGAGAAGCGTCCCGTGGACGCGCGGGTGCTGATGAGGATAGGCGTCGCGCGGGGGGAAGAAGGGCCCGCCGCCCCGACGGACTCGGTGGCGCTGGAGGGCGGGATGGACGCGAAGGAGCTGGAAAGGATGAGGGTCGGATGAGGCCGGAACAGGCAGCGCAGGTGGAGATCGCCACGACGATCCCGAAGGACGCTACGTTCGTCAACTTCCTTTGCTACGCGGTGGACCCGCTGTTCCGGCGGCTCCCGGCCGCCGAGCGGCAGAGAGGCGTCCAGGAGTTCCTGGGCGAGCTGGCCAGGCAGCGCCCGGAGGTGAGCGTTCGGAGCTTCCTGGGCATCGGCCTGCGGCACGACACGGACTTCTTCTTCTGGGCGATCGCCAAGGACCTGGCCCCGTTCCAGCCGTTCGCGGCGAACCTGCTGGGCACCGGCCTAGGGGCGTACCTCAAGCCCAGTTGGACATTCCTGGCGATGACGCGGCCCTCCCAGTACAACCCCGGGCACCTCCCGGCCTTCGAGGTGGGCGAGAAGCCGCGCAGGTACCTCTTCCTCTACCCGTTCGTGAAGTCGAGGGAGTGGTACCTGCTGCCGTTCGAGGAGCGGCGGAGGATGATGAAGGGCCACATGGCCGTGGGCGAGACCTACCCCATGGTGCGGCTCAACACCACCTATTCCTTCGGGCTGGGGGATCAGGACTTCGTCCTGGCCTTCGAGACGGACGAGCCCGCGGCGTTTGAAGACCTGGTTCAGCGGCTCCGCGAAAGCGAGGCGAGCCGCTACACGGTTCGGGACACGCCCTTCATCCTCGGCCGGCGGTGCGCGGGCGGGGGGGGGGGGGGGGGGGGGGGGGGGGGGGGGGGGGGGGGGGGGGG
>CAYJUA010000178.1:0-2625 GCA_964373295.1 uncultured Planctomycetia bacterium | reverse complement strand
GAACAGCTTGCGCCGGTACGGCCGCGCCAACCCGCGGAAGCGCGGGTCGGAGAACCAGCCCAGGAAGCAGACCTCGCGGCGTTCGCCGCCGAGCTTCGAGGACCTGGGGAGCCGAACCACCCAGTTGGTGGGGTAGTCCTCCGAGGGTTTCGGGCGGAAGCGGCGCGGGTGGCCCGCCTGAAGGGCCAGCTCCGCATTGAGCTCCGCCGCCAGATACATCAGCTCCTGCAGCGGCGCCCCCTCCAGGGCGCCGTTGAGGTTCATGTGAAGCCACAGGTCGTCCCACCCGGCCTCGCGCATCTCCCCGTACAGGGCGAAACGCTCCGCGTCGGCGATCTCCTCCAGCTGATCGAACAGAAGCGCCTGCGTCTCCCAGGCGTGAGACCGCAGCGTCTGCCACTCCAGCCCGCCGTCCTCCCATACCCTGGAGACCAGAATCGAGCCGCCTTCGTCCAGGTTCCCCTCCACCCGCATGAACAGCCCCAGAAGCCCGTAGATCGCCTGCGAGCGCCGGGAATCCCGCTGAATCCCCGTGTGAACCTCCCACGCCTGCAGATGCTCCGCCCCGCGCCGGCGCAGCGCAACCCTCTCCCAGCGCACCAGCGAAAGCAGGCGCTCCCGCGCCTCCTCCAGCGTGATCTTCCCTCTCCGGTGCAGGTACACCGCCATCATCCCCGCCTGCCGGGCGCCAGGCGTGGGCAGCTTCCAGTACAGTCGCGCCAGCTCCGGCGGGATGAAGAGCCCCAGGGAATGGAGCGTCTCCGCCGCCCGGACGCGCTGCGCCAAGCTCCCGGAGCGAAGCCGCCCCATCTCCGGAGCGAGGCGCTCCAGGAGGAGCTTCTCCGCCGCAGGCGTCCCCTCCCGGCGCAGAGAGAGCAGGGTCAGCGGCCGGCCAACCTCCCAGATCCGCGGGGTCCGATTCCAGCCCGCCGCGGCGACCTGCGTGCCGTCCGGAGAATAGGCGACGGATCTCACCCGGTCCGTGTGGCCCTCCAGCGTGAGGAGCGGCTTCCCGGTCGCCGCGTCCCAGATCCGCGCCGTCCCATCGTAGCTCGCCGTGGCGAGCTGCTCGCCGTCCGGAGAAAAGACGACGAATCTCACCACGTCCGTGTGGCCCTCCAGCGTGAGGAGCAGCTTCCCGGTCGCCGCGTCCCAGGTCCGCACGGTGTGATCGTTGCTCGCCGTGGCGAGCTGCTTGCCGTCCGGAGAATAGGCGACGGAGGTCACCCCGCCCGTGTGGCCCTCCAGCGTGAAGAGGAGCTTCCTGGTCGCCACGTCCCAGATCCGCACGGTGTGATCGTTGCTTGACGTGGCGACCCGCGAGCCGTCCGGAGAATAGGCGACGGAGGTCACCCCGCCCGTGTGGCCCTTCAGCGTCATGCTGGGCTGCAGCGCGAGCAGCGGAGGAAGGCCCGGGCTGCTGGGTGAGGCGGGTGAGCGGAGCGGCCGCCGCTCCTCCTTGCCCTCCCCCTCCCGGCCGGCGGAGGGGCCCTGGGAGGCGCGGATCTCCTCCTCCAGCCCCGAGCGCACCTTCGGGGACTGCTCCACGCGCAGGGCATAGGCGCAGGGGGGCTCAAGCACGATGCTGAGGATCAGCAAAGGGCTGAAGATCCGGTTAACAAACATCCGCGTCGTCATGGGGTTATAAAGTCAAGTTTACCTGCGAAATGGGAGAAAATGGGTAAAAATTACTGGGTTAGCTTACTATTTACCAGCCGGGAAGTTATGTGGTGAGGCGGAGGAACTGGCGCTTGCCGGCCTTGAGGATGGCGCCGGGCTTGACCGCGATGGCGGCCTGCGGGTCGGTGAGGCGCTGGCCGTCCAGCTCCACCCCGCCCTGCTCGATGAGGCGGCGGGCCTCCGACCTGGAGGAGGCCAGCTTCGATTCGGCGAGGAGCGAGGCGAGGGGGACCTTGCCGTCCTTGAGCAGGGCCGCCGGCACCTTGAACTCCGGGATATTGGCGGGCAGCTCCTTCTTGCGGACCACCCGGTTGAACCCTTCCTGGGCGGCCTTTGCCGCGGCCTCGCCATGGAACTGCGCGGTGATGATGGAGGCCAGCCGCTGTTTGGCCTCCATCGGGTGGAGCCGCTTCACCTCCTCGAGGTCCTCGTCGGTCAGGAGCTCGAAGTAACGGAACATCAGGGCATCGGGCACCGACATGAGCTTGCCGTACATGGCCTCCGGCGGCTCGGTGATGCCGATGGCGTTGCCGAACGATTTGGACATCTTCTGGACGCCGTCGGTGCCCTCGAGGAGGGGCAGGGTCAGCACCACCTGCGGCTCCTGTCCGCAGCGCTCCTGCAGGGCCCGGCCCATGAGCAGGTTGAACTTCTGGTCGCTGCCGCCGAGCTCCACGTCCGCCTTGAGCGCGACCGAGTCGTACGCCTGGATGAGGGGATAGAGGGACTCGGTGACGGTGAGGGAGGCGCCGGACTTGATGCGCTGGGTGAAGTCCTCCCGCTCGAGGAGGCGCGGGACGGTGAGCTTGTTGGCGACGGCCAGGAAATCGGCCAGCCGCATCGGCCCCAGCCACTCGCTGTTCATGCGGACCTCGATCCTCTTCACGTCGAGGATCTTGGCCGCCTGCTCCTTGTAGGTCTGGGCGTTGGCCAGCACCTGCTGGG
>CAYJUA010000177.1:0-2632 GCA_964373295.1 uncultured Planctomycetia bacterium | reverse complement strand
CGGAACGGCTGGGCCAGCACCCAGTTGGGGAAGGTGTTGGTGGAGTAGCGCTGGTGGAACAGGGTGATCGCCGTCTCGTAGGCCGGGTCGGCCAGGTCCTCGTAGAAGCCGGAGAGCTGGGGGGCGACCAGCAGACCTTTGTAAACGATGGTGCGGGAGGAGAAGGAGGGGATGTAGCAATCCTCCAGGCGCGCCTGCGCGAAGGCCCGCTCGATCTGCCGGCGGGTGTAGTAGAGCGTCCGCTCGAAATCAACATCGGTACCAGGTACCGCTCCGGTACCCGGTACCGGTTTTGGAAGCTTCGCCGGGCGGCCGACGAGGAGGTGCTGGATCGCCGGCAGGGTGGCCGAGGCCTTCTCCCCCAGCACGTCGGGGTTGACCGGCACCTCGCGCCAGCCGTAGTGCGTGAGCCCCTGCTCCCGCGCGATCCGGTCGGCGATCCCCTTGGCGGCGGTCCGGCTGGTCGGGTCCTGCGGGAGGAAGAAGACCCCCACCGCCAGGCCGGCCGCGTCCGCCTTCGGGTGGCCCATCCGGGCCAGCTCCCGGGCGAACAGCTTGCGGGGGATCTGCGTCAGGATCCCCGCCCCGTCGCCGGTCTTGGCGTCGGCGGAGACGGCGCCCCGGTGCGTGACGCAGCAGACCCCCTGGATCCCCATGCGCAGGATCCGGTGGGTGGGCCGCCCCGAGACGTCGGCCACGAAGCCGACGCCGCAGGAGTCCTTCTCGAATTCAGGCCGCCAGAGTGTCTTCATCGCTTACCAGAGACAAGAAAAGCAAGGGTTCCGTCCCGGAGGCCCTTGCTGACGAGAGTGATTTTAGCACCGGGCAGGCACAGCGTCAATCGTTGGGGAGGGCCGGCGCCGTCGGCGGACTACACGTACGTCCAGACAGCGTAGTTGAGGTTCCCGTCCTTGTCCCGGAAAGGCAGGACCGCGGCCAGCGGGCCGATCCGCTCCCCTTCCATCGCGCCGACCACGACCGCGTACACGACCCCCGGCGTGAGCAGGGTCTTCACCGCGCGCAGGCTCTCCAGCGTCAGGACCGGCACGCCGGCGCTCAGCTCTCTGGGCAGAACGGCGCCCGCCTGCTGGACCACGATCACCGGGGGCGTGGGGAGGATCCCGCTTTCGGGATAATCCGCCACGTCAAAGTAGACGTTCTCCATCCGGTTCTTCTTCCCATTCAGCCGCCGCTCGACGGCTCTGAGCCACCGCTTTCGCCACCATTTGCCGCGGGGACAGACGCGCACCGCCACAGTCATCCGCTCCAGCGCCGTCTCCGCGGGAACCACCCAGAGCACTTTCTCCCGGCCCCCCTTCTCATTCAGGTAGGCCGCCTCTCCCAGGAGCTTCTGCTCCCGCAGCACCGGCAGGTACTCGTCGGTGAATTGCTTCCAGGAGGGGAAGCGCCGGATCCCCGGCGGCACCACCGGCTGATGGAGCGAGGGAGGCGCGTAGGCGACCACCTCCGCCTGGAGGCGCCAGGTGCCAGCCGTATCGCGCTGGCTGAAAATCTGCACGTCGTACCGCAGCCATCGGGATTGCTGCCGGCCCAGGAGCTCCGCCGCCGCCTCGGGGAAAGTCTCCGCGAGCGCCGGCGTCTGCACCGGAGTCCCTTCCGTTGAGGGCTGGGCCTCAACCGAGGCGCGGGCGGGAGCCGCGGCGTACACCTCCCGGAGGGGCAATTCCGGCGCCAGGCCCTCCAGGCTGGTCCCAAAGCCCTCGTTCAGCAGGAAAGAGGAGAGGGGATTCTTCCTCAGGAGCTTTTGGGCCTGCTTCAAGGAAAGGTCGGCCTGGTATTCGACCAGCTCCTCGGAGACGGGCGGAAGACCCAGCCATTCCGCCATCTCTTCCCGCCCGCGGAAGTAGATCAGGCGGTCGTAATGTCTCACCCGCACCGGAACGTCATCCTGAATGAGCTCGATCTCGGCGAGCCGCCCGGCGCCGGTGTCCGCGACCGCCACAACCGGCAGGCCGGCTTCGTGCAGGGCGGCGTTCCCCTCGCCTCTGCCATCCCCCAGGCCGACCCACAAGGTGGTGACCTTTACCCCCGACGCTTCGGACAGCAGGCGGCCCATCCGGCTCAGCTCCGGTGTCTCCGCAACATGGCGTTCGCTGGCGATGACCAGGATCGGCTCCGGCGGCTCCCCCTGCAACGCTTCGACGATCACGCGCGCGGCCATGCGCAGGTCCGTATCGGCGTCAAACGGGCGCTTCGAAGGGGCTCCCCGGGGGGACCCCTCCAGCTCCGTGTACTCCCGGGGATCAAATCCAACCAGCTGGATCTTACCCTCGGCCGCAAGCCGGTACAGGGGGAGCCAGTGGCTGGGCAGATACTCGGAGACGAAATGCACGGCCGCCTCCGGATCGGGGTGATATTTATGGAGGTACGACCAGAAACTCCGGATCTTGGACTCTCTCCAGCCGCGGACCATCCCCATCAGCTCCTCGACGACGTCCGGGTGGCTCCGAATGAGGACTCTCTTCACGCCCACCTCCTTGGAAAGCCGGCTGGCCAGCTCTCCCAGGAACTGCCCGTACTCCGGGTTGTTGATCTTCGCCAGGCGGGGGTCGCTCAACACCACGACCTCGGCCCCCGCCTTGAACTCCTCCACAACCATCCCGATGGGCCC
>CAYJUA010000176.1:0-2644 GCA_964373295.1 uncultured Planctomycetia bacterium | reverse complement strand
TTTCCATGGCGGGCTGGCGGAGAACGTTCATGAGAAACCGGCGGATCTGGAGAGCGCGCCCCGCCGGATTCGCGGGATGGACCTGCCGCTGGGGTGGGCCCACGGGCTGAGAAAAGGCGTAGCGCCGCTGGGAATGCGCATCCTTGACGGGTTGGTGGATGTCACGGAGGAGAGGCGAGCGCGGATGGCGCCGAGTGAGCTCCTTTTCCTCCTGGAGTCGGAGGACCGCGCCTTGCTGGTTCCCCCCAGCGCAGCACAGGAGGCGTCGTCCACAGAGACCCTTACGCTCTGGGTGCAGGAGGGGGTGGAGGTGCCGTCGAAATGGCTGGAGGGGGTCGCTGAGGTCAGGGTGAAACGCCTGCCGGCCGGTCCCCCGGCGGTGGAGCTTCTGGAAGCGGCAGGCCCGTCCGATCTCATCCTCTTGAATGCGGCGCTTGGCTCGCAGGAGGCCCAGGAGTCCTGGGCGGACCTGCTGGCCGAACGAGGATGGGTGGGCTTCTGGATTCCGCCGGACGCCGATTTGGGAGACCTAACAAGGAGTGATCTGACGGCCATGATCGTTGTTCTGCGCGCCTCCGGGGGGTCCCTCCACATCCTCGCCATTCGTGCCGTAGAGGTGGACGGCAAACGGCACCTGTTGATCTACCTGTAATCCGGTGGGGGGCAGCGCAGCCGCAGCTGCCCTTTTCGAATAGCCGCTCTATGCATATTCTGCTATTATTTTGATATGAAGCGGGAGAGGGGGCTGGACTCGCTGGAAGGGCTCTTCACGCGGCAGGAGAGGAAGGCGCTGGGGTTCCTGCTGGGGATGGGGTTCTTCGGGCTGGGCGTGATGGCATGGCCGTGGCGCGGGGCGGAACCGGCGCCCTTCGGGGAGGCGCGGGTGGCGGTGAACCGGGCTGGGCCGGAGGAGCTGGCCGCTCTGCCGGGGATCGGGCCGGTGCTGGCGGAGCGGATCGCGCAGGACCGGCAGCACCGGGGTTTCTACCTGACCCTCGCCGACCTGGGGCGCGTGAAGGGAGTCTCGCCGAAAACTCTGGGAAAGCTGCGGGGGCTGGTCCGCTTTGACTGAGACCGGACTGCGGGGAGGAATGCGCGCGCCGCTGGGCGTCCTGGCGCTGAGCTTCGCTTGCGGGATCGGGTGGGCGTGGTGGGCCGCGCCGCCGGCGTGGGCGCTGGCAGCGCTGGCCGGCGCGGCCGCCCGGCTTGGCTGGCGGGGTAGGGGGAGCGCCGCGCGCGCGAACCTGTGCCTGCTGGCGCTGGTGATCCTGGCGGGGATGGCGCGGGCGGCGGTGGACGCGCGGGCGCCGGCCGATTCGGTGGAGCGGCTGTTGGGGCCGGACGCCCGGCCGGTCACCTGCGAGGGAACGTTCGCGCAGGATGACTCCTGGTATCCGCCGAGAGGCGGAAGGGGACAGCGCAAGGGCTGGCTGGAGATCCGCTGGGTGCGGCAGGGGGAGGCGTGGACCCCGGCGTCCGGCCGCGTCCAGCTGCGGCTCCCGGCTCGCGCCGGCCCCGTCCGGCTCGGTGACCGCCTGCGCGTCCACGGCCTCATCCGCGCGCCTCGCGCACCGGCGGTACCTGGTACCGCATACCAGGTTGGTACCAGGTACAGAGGGTTTAACGAGCGGAGGTGGCTGTGGGGGCAGGGGGCCTGCGGGGTGCTCAGCGCAGCGGATCCCGGCTCGCTCACGGTGCTGGCGGGCCGGCCGACGCTCCGAGCGCTGTACTCGCGCCGAGTGGCGGACCTGCGGTGGCGCCTGCAGGAGGTGGGGCGGTCGCGGCTGCCGCCCTCGGAGGCCGGCTTCCTCGAGGCGTTCCTGCTGGGGGAGGGGCGCGGGATCCCCCCGGATGTGAAGGAATCCTTTCGCCGGACCGGAACGATCCACATCCTGGTGGTCAGCGGGTTCCAGGTGGGGCTGATCGGGGCGATCGCCCTGGTGGCGCTCTCCCTCCTGCGCGTTCCGCGCGGGCCCCGGTACCTGCTGACAGGGCTCGCCCTCTTCCTTTACTGCGCCCTCACGGGGGCCGCCCCGCCGATCCTGCGGGCCACGGTGATGGGGCTGGCCCTCTGCCTGGGGCAGCATCAAGGAAGGGAGACCTCACCGCTCAATCTGCTGGGGGCCGCCGCCCTCGTCATCCTGGCGTTCGATCCCCGGGCGCTGGCCGACGTGGGGTTCCAGCTCTCCTTCGCCGCGGTCCTCGGGATCCTGCTTGCGACTCAATCAGCGAGTACCAGGTTGGTACCAGCTACCGAAGGGTGGTTGGGTACCTGGTACCGAGGCGCGGGTCAGGCGGTGGCGGCGTCGGTGGGGGCGTGGGCCGCCGTGACGCCGCTCGTGGCATGGCACCTGCGCACGGTGAGCCTGATCGCTCCGGCGGCGAACTTGCTGGCGGTCCCGCTGGGCTCCGCCCTGGTGGCGGACGGGCTCCTCCTGTACGCGGTCGGCCTGTTCTGGCCGGCCGGGGCGGAGCCGTTCGCGGCCGGGTTCGGCCTGCTGGCCCGGGCGGCGGCCGAGCTGGCCGCCCGCGCGGCGGCCCTGCCCGGCGGCTCCTTCCGCTGGTGAGGGCTCTGTGGTAGGATGGCTTCATGGCGTGTCCTGAAGCTGTCGTAAGCCAGCGGGTGCAAGTCCCAGCCGGGGTA
>CAYJUA010000175.1:0-2646 GCA_964373295.1 uncultured Planctomycetia bacterium | reverse complement strand
TCCGATCTGGGTTCATGGTGCCGGGGTCGACGTTGATGTAGGGGTCGAGCTTCTGGAGGGTGATCCGGAGGCCACGGGACTCGAGCAGGCGCCCGATGGAGGCCGAGGCCACCCCCTTCCCCAGGCTGGAAACCACGCCGCCCGTGATGAAGAGGTATTTAGGCATTGCTGAGCATCTCTTCCACTCGCTTCAGGTCGTCCGGCGTGTCCACCCCCACGGTGTTCTGGGGCGAGTCCAGCACCTTGATCCGGACACCCCGCTCCAGCGCCCGCAGCTGCTCCAGCCCCTCCGCCTGCTCCAGCGCCGAGGGGGGCCAGCCCACGAAATTCCGGAGGAGCTCCCGCCGGTACCCATAGAGCCCTAAGTGTTTATACCACACGACGGCGGCCGAGTCCTTCTGCCTGTGGTGCGGCACCGGGCTGCGCGAAAAGTACAGCGCCCAGCCGGCCGCGTCGGTGACCACCTTCACCACGTTGGGATCCGTGTACCCCTCCTGCCCCTTCATCAGGTAGCGCAGGGTGGCCATCTGCGCCTCGGGGCTGCGCTCCAGCTCCTCCACCAGCCGGTCCACCATGCCGGGCGTCACCAGCGGCTCGTCCCCCTGGATGTTCACGATGATCCGCGCCGGCGTGCCTTTGGCCGCCTGCCAGACCCGGTCGGTGCCGGAGACGAGGTCCTTCGAGGTCATCACCGGCTCGCCGCCGAACTTGCGCACCGTCTCCTCGATGCGGGGGTCGTCAGTGGCCACCAGCACTTTCTCCAGCCGCTTGGAGGCGCTCGCCCGCTCCCAGACCAGCTGGACCAGCGGCTTCCCGCCGATCTTGGCCAGCGCCTTGCCGGGGAAGCGGGTGGAGCCGTACCGCGCCGGGATGACGCCCAGGATCACTTTGAGGTGTCTCCAAACAGCGTTATCAGCATATGGCTTTTCTGTGGCAAGTGCATCCCGAGCTACTTGGGGGCGTCCCCAGTGCCCGATACCAGCAGAGGGGGCGGTACAGCTCACGAGTCATCGCGTGCCCCTTGCGGCTTGCGCCATCTGCCGGGCGAGCTCGCCGGGCGAGCAGGTGGCCACGCCGACCTTGCCCACCACCACGCCGGCCGCGGCGTTCGCCAGCGTCGCCGCCTCGAGGAAGCTCGCCCCTGCCGCCCGCGCCAGGGTGAAGCAGGCGATCACCGTGTCGCCGGCGCCGGAGACGTCGAACACCTCCCGCGCCACCGTCGGGATGTGGGCCGGCTTCTTCCCCGCGCCCTGGAACAGGGCCATGCCGTCCTCCCCGAGCGTGAGGAGCAGCGCCTCCGGCCGGAGCTTCCGCAGGATCTTCTGCCCGGCCCGGCGCAGGGAGGCCTCGTCGGTGATCGGCAGACCGGCCGCCAGCGCCGCCTCCTTCTTGTTCGGGGTGAGCGCCGTCACGCCCCGGTAATAGGAGATGTGCTCCTCCTTCGGGTCCACGGTGATCACCTTCCTCTGCCGCCGGGCCAGCGCCACCACCGGCCGAAGCAAGCCGGGATGGACCAGCCCCTTGCCGTAGTCCTCGATGATCACGCCGTCCACCGCCGGGATTCTCTGCCGGGCGTATTGCACGACCTGCCGGAGGATCGGGCCGGCCACGCGGTCCGTCTTCTCCCGGTCGATCCGCACCACCTGCTGGTGGTGGGCCACCACGCGGGTCTTGAGCGTCGTGGGCCGGTGCCGGTCCACGAACACGCCATCGGTGGAGAGGCCGCGGCCCTGAAGCTCCAGGCGCAGGCGCCTGCCCCCGGCGTCCGGGCCCACCACACCGAGGATCTCCGCCTGCCCGCCGAGCGCCCGGACGTTGCTGGCCACGTTGGCGGCGCCGCCGGGCATGGCCGACTCCCGCTCCATCCAGACCACCGGCACCGGCGCCTCCGGCGAAATCCGGTCCACCGTGCCCCAGATGAACTCGTCGAGGATGAGGTCCCCGATCACCAGCACGCGGGTGCGCGCCATCTTACGGAGCAGCTGGTTAACTCGTGCCCGCGTCATCGGAGTTTCTCCACGATGGCGGCGTGCAGCAGCGGCACCAGGATCTCGTGGTGCCCGGTGATCGAGATCGCCTCTCCCCCCAGCATCGTCGGCCGGGCCAGGACGTTCTGCTGGGGGCGGTAATGCTGGATCATGTCGAGGTTGGCGGCAGTGAAGCCCTTCACGGGGTGGCCCAGGTTCCGGGCGATGGAGACCGCCTTGAGGAACACCTCGGGGAGGACCACGGCGGAGCCGATGTTCAGCACCACCGCCCCCTCCCCGATCCCCGAGACGACCTTCGCCAGCAGGTGGAAATCGGCAAGTGACGCCTTGCCCAGCGCCGCCCCGTCGCAGGAAGCGTGCTGGTGGATGATGTCGGTGCCGACGGCGACGTGCACGGTGGCCGGGAACCCGGCCCGGTGGCAGGCGGCGAAGACGGAGAGCTTCCGGTAGCGGAGCTTCTTCTTCTCGATCATCCGGCCCACCGCCTCGCCGATGCCGATCCCCTCCCGGGCCGCCTCGGAGATCGCCCCGTTTAAGGTGTCGGCCGTCTCACGGGCCATGCCGAAGGAGCCGTCGGCCAGCGCGGCCGCCACCTCCTCCGACGTCTGCCCCTGGTAGGCCAGCTCGAAGTCGTGGATGATCCCGGAGCCGGTCATCG
>CAYJUA010000174.1:0-2753 GCA_964373295.1 uncultured Planctomycetia bacterium | reverse complement strand
GGGGCCCTGACCGACCGGGACTTCCGGTTCAAGGCGCGGGTCTGGTACCTCTCGACGGCGCCGTCGGTCTGTAACGGCTGCGCGCGCGGCTGCAGCATCGACGTCCATTACGTGCTGGATCGGCCGCACCTGGCCGACGGGGCGCGGGTGATGCGGCTCAAACCCCGGTACAACCCGGAGGTCAACCAATGGTGGATGTGCGACGAGGGCCGGTACGGCTACAAGTTCATCGACCAGGGCCGGCTCCGGGCGGTCACGCGCCGCGGCGCCCCTTCCTCGCGTCAAGATTCGGGCGCCCCTTGCTCCTGGGAGCTGGCTCTGCCGGAGATTGCCGCGTACCTGGCGCGGTTTAAAGCGGCCGGGAGAGGGAAGGGGCTGGGGGTCATCGCCTCCGCGCAGATGACCAGCGAGGAGTTGGCCCTCACGCGCAAGCTCTTCAAGGACTTGCTGGGGGCGCAGGTGACCGCGCAGGTGCCGGCCAAGCCGGGCTACGAGGACGACTTCCTCATCAAGGCGGACAAGAACCCGAACACCGCCGGGGCCGTGAAAGAGGGTCTTCTAACATCGGTACTTGGTACCGGAACTGAACGGTACCAGGTACCGAGCGCTTTGGAGCTTATCGATCAGGTGTGGGCCGGCAAGCTCGAGGCGCTGTGGGTTTTCGGGCACGACCTGGACGCCCTGTTCGGCGCCGGCACGTCGGCCAAGCTCGCGGAGAAGCTGGAGCTTTTCGTCTTCTGCGGTCCGAACGAGAACGCCGCGTCGCGGGCCGCGCACTGGGTGCTCCCCTCCGCCGTGCACGTGGAGAAAGAGGGGACCTTCGTTAACTGCGACGGAAAGGCCCAGCGTTTCTCGAAATGCTTCGAACCGCTCAAGGACTCCCGCCCGGAATCGCAGATTCTTCTCGGGCTTGAGAAAGCGCTGGAGTCGGCAGATAAGCCGGAGCTGGTCAGCAGACCGGCCGGCTCGGGAGGGTTCCGGTGATCGCCGAGCTCGTCATCAAGCTGGCGCTGGCCGGGTTCGTCTTCTTCGGCGTGCTGAACCTGGCCGGCCTGCACACCTGGATCGAGCGGAAGCAGTCGGCGATCATCCAGGACCGGATCGGCGCGAACCGCGCCAGCATCTTCGGGATCCGCCTGCTGGGGCTGTTCCACCCGCTGGCCGACGCCGTGAAGATGTTCATGAAGGAGGATTTCATCCCGGCCAAGGGGGACAAGATCCTCCACACCCTGGCGCCGTTCCTCTCCATCTTCTTCGCCCTGGTGGCGTTCGCCGGGATCCCCTTCGGCGACCGGCTGGTGCTGGACGGGCGGGTGATCGAGCTCCAGGTGGCCAAGATCGACGTGGCCCTCCTCTTCGTCTTCGCGATGGTTTCGCTCGGCGTCTACGGGGTGATCCTGGCCGGCTTCGCCTCCCGGAACAACTACGCCCTCCTGGGGGGCCTGCGGGCCACGGCGCAGATGATCTCCTACGAGATCACGCTCGGCGTCTCCGTCGTGGGCATGGTGATGATCTACGCCACACTCGACCTGCAGGAGATGGTCCGGTCGCAGGGGGCGTACCTCTTCGGGTGGATCCCGCTGTGGGGGATCCTGCTCCAGCCGGTCTCCTTCCTTATCTTCCTCACCGCGGCGCTGGCCGAGACCAAGCGGGTGCCGTTCGACCTGCCCGAGGGGGAGAGCGAGATCATCGGCTACTTCGTGGAGTACAGCGGCATGAAGTTTGGGATGTTCTTCATGACCGACTTCATCGAGACGGTGCTGGTGGCGTGCCTCGCCACCACCCTCTTCTTCGGCGGGTGGCAGGTGCCGTTCCTCTTCCCGGACGGGTTCCGTTTCCCGTGGGGGGCGTTCCTGGCCGTCCCGCAGTGGGCCTACGCCCTCTTGGGGATCGGCAGCTTTTCGCTCAAGGTTTTGATTTTCTGCTGGCTCTTCATGACGATCCGGTGGACCCTGCCGCGCTTCCGCTACGACCAGCTCATGCGGCTGGGGTGGAACTACCTTTTCCCGATCGCGGTGGCCAACGTGGTGCTGACCGGCCTGGTGATGCAATGCCTCGCAAGCGCGAACTGACCTTCTGGGAGAGGATCTACCTGCCGGAGGTGGTCCGGGGGGTGGCGCTCACCTCGCGCCATTTCTTCGTCAACCTCTTCTTTCACGCAGCGCACCGGGTGGGGCTCTTCCGGGACCGGTCGGCGGCGGTGACCACCCAGTACCCCGAGGAGCGCCGGCCTTTGGCGCCCCGCCTGCGCACGCGGCACCGGCTGACCGTCCGCGAGGAAGGGACACCCCGCTGTGTGGGCTGCATGCTCTGCGAGACGGTCTGTCCGGCCAAGTGCATCACCATCGTGGCCGGCGAGCACCCGGACCCGAATGTGGAGAAATACCCCACCCGCTTCGACATTGACCTGGGCGTCTGCGTCTACTGCGGCTACTGCGTCGAGGTCTGCCCGGAGGACGCGATCCGGATGGACACCGAGATCCTGGACATCGCCGCCTACTCCCGCGACGCCATGAAGCTGGACATCCACGAGCTGATGGACCCCAAGCTCCGCAAGCCGCTGCCCTCCTGCACCCTCAAGTTCCCCCACAAGTGCGCCCAGCACGGCGGCGAGATGACCGGAAGCTGGGACGCCGTCTACGGCCCCGGCCCCAAGATCTCCCCTCCCTCTCCCCTCATTTGAACGTGGTACGATGGTCGCCATGGCGTGTCCTGAAGCTGTCGTAAGCCAGCGGGTGCAAGTCCCAGCCGGG
>CAYJUA010000173.1:0-2775 GCA_964373295.1 uncultured Planctomycetia bacterium | reverse complement strand
CTGGGAAGGGGGAATCCCAGGGGGGAAACCAGCGAAGCGCGTTTCCCCCCTGGAAGCGATGAGACGACCCGTCTGTCAGGGCACACAAGTGATGCCGTGAGGCATGCAGCCGCCGTTGGTAAGGGCTCGCGTCGTCTCATCGCTCACCGGATAAAGGCAGGGCCGGATCTCCAGAATTCCTGGAACATGTACCACTGGGTCGGGTACTGCCGGATGTACTTGGCCATCACGTCGAGGCACTGCTGGGTCACCCGGCGGACCGCCTCCTCCCGGCCCACCCCCTCGGGGGCGCGGATGGGTGGCTCCATGACGAACCGGTACTCCCCTGCCCGCTCCCGCACCACGAAGCAAGGGACGATCGGCGCGTCCGTGCGCAGGCTGAACGATGCCGGCCCCGTGGGCACCCGCACCGCCTGCCCGAAAAGGGACATCTCCATCCCGTGGTTGAAGTAGTCGCGGTCCGCCACCAGGCCCAGGACCCGCCCGCTGCGCAGGGCCCCCAGGCAGGCCTCCAGGAAGACCCGCCCCTGCATCCGCTGGATGGGGATCCCCTCCACCCCCACGCGGGCCCGCTGCCGATCGAAGAAGGCGTCCACGCGCCGGTTCTGGTGCGTGAGCACCACCGCGCTCACCGGCACGCCCCCCAGCGCCAGCGCCGCGGCCCCCAGCTCGTAGTTGCCGAGGTGGGCGCTCAGCGCGACGGCCCCCCTGCCCGCGGAGAGGGCCTGCCTCATCCATTCCAGCCCCTCCACGCGCACCACGCGCGGGAGGTCCCCGGACTTCAGCCGGCTGAACCGGAAGAAGTCCACCAGGTACATCGCGAAGTTCCGGAACACCTCCCGCGTCATTGCCGGAGCGACCTCCTCCTCCCGGACCCCCGTGACCGCGGCCAGGTTGCCCCGCACGCGCCGGCGGTCCTCCCGGGCGAAGAGGGCGTAGAGATCCGCCGCCCGGCGGGCCACCGCGTGGCACAGCCGGCGCGGGAGAAAGGCGCAGAGCCCGTAGCCGACCAGGTACAGGCCGTAGAAGAGCACTACCCCTCCAGGGCCAGCCGCGCCGCGTCCAGGGCCGCCGCCGGCCTCCCCAGGGCGCGGGTGCTGGCCGCGAGCCCCTCCCACTCGGCCGGGTGCGCCATCAGGCGGTGGACCACGCGGGGCAGATCCCCCGAATCCTCCACGATGATCCCGGCCTTCATCCTCTCCAGGAAGTCGGCGTTCTTCACCTCCTGCCCCGGCAGCGGGTCCAGCGCGATGATCGGCAGGCCCTTGGCCAGCGCCTCGGAGGTGGTGAGCCCACCCGGCTTCGTGATGATGATCCGCGAGACGCTCATCAGGTCCGAGACGAAATCGATGTGGCCGAAGACGCGCAGGGGGTGCCGCAGGCCGGGTGCCCGGGTGATCAAGCGGTGGTACAGCTGCTCGTTGCTGCCGGCGACCACCAGGAGCTGGAACGGGTCCTCCAGCCTGTCCAGGTCCGCTACGCCCTCGAGCAGCGGCCCCAGGCCCTGTCCCCCGCCCATCAGGAGGATCGCCGGCAGGCCCGGGTCCATCTGGAGCCGGCGCCGGATCGCGCCGGTGTTGGGCGTCTCCGCGAAGACCGGGTCGATGGGGATCCCCATCGGGTGGACCCGCTTCGGTTCCACGCGCCGGTCGATCAGCCACTGCCCGGTCTCTCTCGCGGGAACCACGTAGCCGTCCACCTGGGGGTGGACCCAGTACGCGTGCGGGGAAAAGTCGGTGATCACGCCATAGAGGGGGACCTCCAGCCCGTGCTCCTGCTTGTAGTCGGCGACGAGGCCGCAGGGGAAGGCCTGCGTGCAGACGACCGCCTCGGGGCGGAAATCCTCCAGGAGCCCCTGCAGGCGCGGGGAGTCGTAGCGGTGGAGGAGCCGGCGGAAGTGGTCCGAGCGGGCCACCACCTCGGGGTTGTCGTACAGGTAGTCCCACAGCTCCGGCATCCTCTGGATGACCGACATGTACATCCGGTCCACGATGCGGGCCAGCACGGGGTTCAGGTACTGGAAGGCGTCGATGGTGAAGGTGTCCGCCGTCGGGTCCAGCCGGCGGATGCCCTGCTCCACCGCCCGGGCGGCCTGGCAGTGGCCGGACCGGTCGGTGATGTACATCAGGAGGATTCTGTGCCTCAAGGGTCCCCCCTTCAGGAGGAGATGGCCAGGACCTTCCGGATCCGCTCCACGGCGGTTCTCAGGCGCTCCTCCGGCTCCACCAGGGCGAAGCGGATGAACCCCTCGCCGTACTCACCGAACCCGGTGCCCGGGGCGGTCACGATCCCCGCCTCCTCGACCAGGAGCCTGGAGAACTCCAGGGAGGTCAGGGCCTGGTACTTCGGGGGGATGTGCGCCCAGACGTAAAACGTGGCCTTCGGGAGCGGCACATCCCAGCCGATGCCGTGCAGGCCCTGCACGAAGACGTCCCGGCGCCTCCGGTACGTCTCGACCTGGTCGCGGACGAAATCCTGCGGGCCGGTGAGCGCGGCGATTGCCGCCTCCTGGACCGCGCGGAAGATCCCGAAGTCCACGTACGACTTGGTCTTCTCCAGGGATTTCAGGATCTGCCGGTTGCCCACCGCCCAGCCGATCCGCCACCCCGCCATGTTGTAGCTCTTGGAGCAGGTGTGGAACTCGATGCCGTACCCCTCCTTGGCCCCTTTCGTCTGCATGAGGCTGGGCGCCTTGTACCCGTCGAAGACGAAGTCCGAGTAGGCCAGGTCCGAGATCAGGATGATCTCTTTCCCCTTGCCCCAGTCCACCAGCTC
>CAYJUA010000172.1:0-2810 GCA_964373295.1 uncultured Planctomycetia bacterium | reverse complement strand
CCCGCTGGCAGGTCTCCGGCAGTCCGGGCGGCGCCAGGATCTCGCCGGTGAACTCGGCGGGCGAGCGGACGTCCACCAGGTCGGCCGCCCGCTTGGCGGAGGCCTCCTGCACCTCCGGGAGGAACGCCCGGATGGAGAGGTCGGGGGCCTTGGCCCGGTAGTTTGCCGGCTGGACCCGCGGCGCATCCTGGGTGAGCTCCCGGGACTCGGCCAGCCACTTCTTCCGGCCGCCGTCCATCAGGCGCACGTCGAGGTGCCCGTAGATCTTGAGCTGCCAGAAGGCCCAGGCGGCGAACCAGTTGTTGTTGTCGCCGTAGAGGACGACGGTGGTGTTGTTGGCGATGCCGGACTCGGACATGAGTTTCTCGAACTGGTCCCTGGGGATGATGGCGCGGCGCAGGGTGTCGCAGAGCTGCTTGCCCCAGTCCCAGCCGACGGCGCCGGGGAGGTGCCCCTCGGAGTAGGCCTTGGTGTCCACGTCCACCTCGGCGACGCGGACGTTCGGGTCCTTCAGGTGGTCCTCCACCCAAGCGGTGGTGACGAGGACGGCGGTAGCGGATTCGGTAGCGGTTGGCATCGGAATTCCCTCCAGGAAGTTAACTTCAGGATTTCAGGATGGTGCAGCCGACAGGGCTATCATCCCTCGCCGGGCGGGCGCCCGTCAAGCCTCTAGCGGACCTTCACACAAGCGGTGTCGGCGCTTCACCTCAGCCCAGGAGACGACCTCGCCCCGCTCGATCTGCTTCTCGGCCTTCTTGAGCAGAGCCTGCTCTATTCCCCTCTCCTGCGGGGTCAACTTAACATGCTTCACAGTTTTCCCTCATTCCCTCATCTTTTCTGATTTCAGCACTGCCGGAGTCCCAGTCGATTCCGGCAGGCTTCCCGAACGTGGGCCACAACCTGCGCGGAGCGCTTGGCCTCTGGGCGAGTGGCGAACTCGCCGGGATAGCGAAACTCGACCGCGTAGGGCTCGAGATGGACCAGGTCGGGCCTCAACAGCTCCAGGGCCGGATCCGCTCGCTTCGCCAGCTCCAGTAGGTCAAGCAGGTCGTGAGTTTTTTGGAAAGCGATGCGGTGGTAGGTGAGGAAGGACTCCAGGTACTTCTCAGCGCACTGTTGGGCATGAAAGCAGACGGCGTTGCTGAGATTGGGCTTGCGCTTTCGAACGAGGGTCCGAGCAGCTTCATGGTCTTCTTCCGCCTTGACGACCCAATCACGAACGTCGCGGCGAAGCTTCCTAGAGGACTTTGCCCGTTTCCAGGACCTCTCGCGTGAAGGGACAGAAATACGAGGTCAGCCGCTCCCGGATCTCTTGCGGCGTGCGCACCACGAAATCCATCGGGAGCGGTCGCTCCGGGAAGAGCGCCTGGAGGGCGCGCACCCGGTCGGTCCATCGCTTGCGGGTCGGCATCACAACGAGGAAATCCAGGTCGCTGTCCCGGGTCGGCTTGCCGGAGGCGTAGGAGCCGAACAGCACAATCTGGCGGACCTGTGGGAAGACAGAGACAATACGCCGGACAGCCTGACGAAGGAAGGTGTCCACGCCGCCGTTCCGCATCTTATGTCTCTGCGTGTTACTCATTAAGCCAGTATACCATCAGCGGAGGATGCCCTCTTCCAGCCAGGGGTACTCGTTGCGGAGGAGGCGGCGGGCCGCGCGGTACGCCTTCGCGTCCTCGGGCCGGGAGGGCCGGGTGAGGGCCGCGTCCACCCGCTGGCGGGCGTAGACGCAGAAGAGGTCGGCCAGCTCGACGGCGCCGGGGGCCTGGCGCTTCTTCTCCAGCAGGGCGGCGCGGGAGACGGCGGCCGCCATCGCGAAGAGGTCCACGCCGGCGTCCACGATGCGGGCCAGCACCATCTGGCGCTTCTCCAGCTTCGCCTGGTAGCGCACCATCTGGTGGAAGAGGGTGCGGGCCAGGCGCCGGCTGCCCTGCTCGACGAAGGCCCAGTGCCCGCGCAGGGGGCCGGGCACCTCGGGCGGCACGGTCCCCAGCGTGGGGACCCACTGGCGGGGGTACCACCAGGCGTAGAAGGCGGCCGCCCGCGCGGTGGCCCTCATCCTCTGCCGGGCCGTGCGGCCCGGCAGGACCATGTCGAAGGCCAGCTGGAGGTGCGGGTCCAGCGCCTCGCGGGCGATGAAGAGCCGCATGATCTCGCTGGTCCCCTCGATGATCGTGTTGATCCGGGCGTCGCGCAGGATCCGCTCCGCCGGGATGGGCCGCTCGCCCCGCCCGCGCAGGGAGTCGGCCGTCTCATAGCCGCGCCCGCCGCGGATCTGCACGTTGTGGTCGGCGATCGCCCAGGCGGCCTCGGTGCAGAAGAGCTTGGCCATCGCCGCCTCGATGCGGATGTCCAGGTCGCCGCGGTCGGCCCAGGCGGAGGCGAGCCAGGTGACCGCCTCCATGGCGAACACGTGCGCCGACATCCACCCGAGCTTCGAGGCGACCGCCTCGTGCTCGCCGATGGAGGCGCCCCACTGCTTGCGCTCCAGCGCCCACTCGCGCGAGATCTGGAGGCAGCGCTTGCTCCCGCCGAGCGACCCGGCCGGCAGGGTGAGCCGCCCGGTGTTCAGCGTGACGAGCGCCAGCTTCAGCCCCCGCCCCAGCCCCCAGATGATGTTCTCCTTCGGGACCCGGACGTTCTTGAACCGCAGGAGCCCATTCTGGATCCCCTTGAGCCCCATGAAGTCGCAGCGGTGCACCACCTCCACGCCCGGCATCCCCTTCTCGACGATGAAGGCGGTGATCTGCTTGCGCGCCTTGCCGCCGATGGCCCGCTCCGGCGTCTGCGCCATCACCACCATCACGTCG
>CAYJUA010000171.1:0-2883 GCA_964373295.1 uncultured Planctomycetia bacterium | reverse complement strand
GACCGGGTGCTCACCATGGACCTGCACGCGGGGCAGATCCAGGGCTTCTTCGACATCCCGCTGGACCACCTGTTCGCCGTGAACACCTTTGTGGATTACTTCACGAAGCAGAGGCCGCTGAGGGACCTGGTGGTGGTCTCCCCGGATGTGGGCGGCATCAAGATGGCCCGCGCCTACGCCAAGCGCCTGCGCGCCGCCCTGGCCATGGTGGACAAGCGCAGGATCAACCACATGGAGGCCGAGGCGATGGACATCATGGGGGAGGTGAAGGGGAAGACCGCCCTCATCGTGGACGACCTCGTCTCGACGGCCGGGTCGCTGGTGCAGGCGGTGCGGGCCCTCAAGGAGGCCGGCGCCAAGGAGGTGTACGCGGCGATCACCCACCCGGTGCTCTCCGGGCCGGCGCGCGAGCGGCTGGCGGCGTCGCCGCTGAAAGAGCTGGTGGTGACCAACACGATCCCCATCCCCAGGGAGCGGATGCTCCCGAAGATCAAGGTGCTCTCGGTGGCCCCCCTGTTCGCCGAGGCGATCCGCTGCATCCACGACGAGACCTCGATCAGCGTCCTCTTCCACGAGCAGTGGGAGGAGGAATCCAAGAAGGAGCCGGCGGAGAGGAAGCCGAAGGGGTCGGGTCGACCGGGCACCTTGGCGAGAAAAGTGAGGCGATGAGATGGCACAGCGCGAGAAAGTCATTTTGGATGTCGCGGTGCGGGATGGGCGGGGCAAGTCGGCGGCCGGGAACCTGCGGCGCGAGGGGGTGATCCCCGGTGTCGTGTACCAGCGGGGCAAGGAGGCGATCTCCGTCCAGGTGTCCGGGCGGGACCTGTCGAAGGCCCTGCACACCAAGGCCGGCGCCAACGCGCTGATCACCCTCCGCTTCGGCGAGGGCTCCCAGCCCCATCTCAAGGGGCACGCCGACCTGGCCAAGGGGGAAGGGGTGGTCCTCGTCAAGGAGCTCCAGCACCACCCGGTCACCCACCAGCCGGTGCACGTGGATTTCCACCAGGTCTCCCTGACCCAGAAGATCACCGTCTCGGTGCCGCTCTCCTTCAAGGGGGAGGCGATCGGCGTCAAGCAGCAGGCCGGGGTGCTCGAGCACCTGCGCTGGGAGATGGAGGTGGAGTGCCTGCCCACCGAGATCCCCGCCGAGATCCCCGTGGAGATCTCGGGGCTGGAGCTGGGGAAGACCCTGCATGTGAAGGAGCTGGCGCTCCCCGCCGGCGTCCGGGTGGTGACCGATCCGGAGCAGCCGGTGGTGGCCTGCGTCGAGCCGAAGGCGGAAGTGCTGCCGGTCCCGGCGGCAGAGGCGGGAGCCGCGCCGACCGAGCCCGAGGTGATCAAGCAGAAGAAGCCGGAGGAGGGCGAAGGGGAGGCCCCCGCGGAAGCGGGCAAGGAGAAGGAAGCCAAGCCGAAGGCGGCTGCGCCCGCGGAAGGGAAGAAGGGCTGAAGGTCATCATCGGGCTGGGCAACCCCGGCGCGAAGTATGCCGGCACACGGCACAACATCGGCTTCATGGTGCTGGACCGGCTGGCCAAGGCGTGGGGGATCGCGGCCGACCGGGAGCTGTGCCAGTCGAAGGTGGGGGAGGGCTCGGCGGGCGGGGTGCCGGTCCGCCTGGTTTACCCGCAGACCTTCATGAACTCCGCGGGGGGCGCGGTCGCCTGCATGATGAAGCGCTGGCGGCTGGAGCCCTCCTCCCTGCTGGTGGTCCTGGACGACGCGGCCCTCCCCCTCGGGAGGATCCGGGTGCGGGGCAAGGGCTCGGCGGGCGGGCACATGGGGCTCGCCTCGGTGTCGCAGGAGGCGGCCACCGAGGAGATCCCGCGCCTGCGGGTGGGGATAGCGCCGGAGAAGAAGCCGGCGGGCGAAGAGATGACGGAGTTTGTGCTCGGGCGCTTCACCGCCGCCGAGAGAGAGCGGCTCGAGGCGGGCCTGGGCCTTGCTGAGCAGGCCTGCGAGACCTGGATCGCCAGCGGATTGCCGGCCGCGATGAACCGGTTCAATCGGAGAAAATAAGACAATGCGGGATTACGGAGCGGTGATGATCGCGGACCCGGGCCTGAACGAGGAGGGGCTCACGCAGCTCAAGGGCCAGTTCACGGAGATGGTGACGCGCCAGGGGGGGAAGGTGCTGGGGATCACGGTCCTGGGCAGGAAGAGGCTGAGCTACCGGATCGGCAGGCACGGCGACGGCAACTACCTGCAGATCCGGATGCAGCTCCCGCCGGCGGGGGTGGACGGGCTGACCAAGCTGTCCCACACGCTCGAGCGGGTGATCCGGCTGATGATCCTGTCGGGCGACGCCATGCCGGAGCCGGCGTCGGCCGCCCCGAAGGCGGAAGAGAAAACGGAGGTCTGACGATGGCGAACCTGAACAAGGTCTTTCTGATCGGGAACCTCACGCGGGACCCGGAGCTGAGGTACATCCCCAGCGGGACCGCCGTGGCGACGTTCACCGTGGCGTCGGGCCGGGCGTACACGCTGGCTTCGGGAGAGAAGCGGGAAGAGACCTGCTTCGTGCGGGTGGTCTCGTGGGCGCGGCAGGCGGAGCTCTGCGGGGAGTACCTGACCAAGGGGTCGCCCGTTTTCGTGGAGGGCCGGCTCCAGAGCCGGTCGTGGGAGACGCCGGAAGGCCAGAAGCGCTCCACCCTGGAGGTCGTCGCGCAGAACATCCAGTTCCTCGGGCGCGCGAAGGCCGGGCAGGCGCGGGCGGAGGGAACGGGGGAGCAGCCCGCCCAGGTCGCCGCGCCGGAGGAGCCTTCGACGGGAGGGGAGGTGCCCGAGACGTCCTCTTCGGAAGCGGACCTGGGTGAGGTGCCCTTCTGATGCCTCCCTTCGGGATGCGCCGGCGGGTCATCAAGAAGCGGCTGCCGGCGGACCGGC
>CAYJUA010000170.1:0-2892 GCA_964373295.1 uncultured Planctomycetia bacterium | reverse complement strand
TCCACGAATTTCCCGACGACCCCCTGGGCCCTCAGGATCTGCGTCACGGTCAGCACCAGGTCGGTCGCCGTAACCCCCTCCTTCAGCCGGCCGTGCAGGCGGAACCCGATCACCGGTGGGGGCGGCATGGTCATGGGTTGTCCCAGCATCACCGCCTCGGCCTCGATGCCGCCCACGCCCCAGCCCAGCACCCCGAGCCCGTTGATCATCGTCGTGTGGCTGTCGGTGCCGACCAGGCTGTCCGGCAGGGCGATCGTTTTGCCGTCCACCTTCCGGGTCGCCACCACCGTCGCCAGGTACTCCAGGTTCACCTGGTGCACGATGCCGGTGGCCGGCGGGACCAGACGGAAGTTGTCGAACGCCTCGCTGCCCCAGCGGAGGAACTCGTACCGCTCGCGGTTCCGCTCGAACTCGATCCGGGTGTTCACGGCTAGCGCGTCGGCCGAGCCGTACGCGTCCACCTGCACGGAGTGGTCGATCACCAGGTCGCAGGGGACGAGGGGGTTGATCCTCTTGGGGTTCCCGCCGGCGCGGGCCAGCGCCGCCCGCAGGGCCGCCAGGTCCACCAGGCAGGGGACCCCGGTGAAGTCCTGCAGGACCACGCGGGCCGGCATGAAGGGAATCTCCGTCGCCGCCTCAGCCTTCGGGTCCCACGCGGCCAGCCGGCGGACGTCCTCCTCCTTGACCACGAAGCCATCCACCGAGCGCAGGAGCGACTCCAAGAGGATCTTGATGGAGAACGGAAGCCGCTCCACCCGGCCGGTCTTCAGCTCCGCCAGGCGAGCGAGCCGGGCGTACCGGACCGTTCCGGAGGAGGTGGCTAAGGAAGCGAACGCTCCGAACAGGTCTTTGGCAGGCATGTAGAAATTCTAGCAGGTTTAGCGATAGATTTCCCTGCGGTGGCCGATGTCGAGAACGACGACGGTCAGGATATTCCGTTCAATCCGGTAGAGAATCCGGTAGACCCCCACCCGGAAGGACCATGTGCTTTGCCAGGGACCTCGGAGCGGTTTGCCGGCATGAGGGTTGGTCTGCAGAAACAAGAGAGCAGATCGGACTCGGGTATGCAGGGGACGGTCGTGACGGAGAAGCCATTGGTAGGTCTTATCCGCTTGACCCTGGAGGATAATCTTATACGAGGCCAAGCTCTCGGTCGATCTCCTGAAGCGTTCTTCCCTTCTTTCCTCTCTTGAATTCCGCTTCGGCTTTCCGCAGCCTTCGAACGAGGGCGGGATCTCTCTCTATCTCCAGCGTCTCGAGGAGACTCTCATAGTCATCGACGCTGAGAATAACCGCCTCCGGCTGGCCCCGGCGGGTCACCACATAGCGCGCGGACGTAGCCGCCGCATCCCGAACAATGCTAGGCAGCTTTGGTCTCAACTCTCTCATGGAAATGTATTTGGTTGTCATCTCAATTCAAAGTGTACCATAAACGGTACACAAAAGAACTATCTTTTTTACAGCTGTCCCGCCCTTGACATCGGGGGCGGCGCTAAGCTTATTTATACTGGAGGTACGAAATGTACAAATCGTACAGAACGGAGCCCTCCTCGGGGAACGATTTGACCGCCAGCAAGGCCCGGGACGCGTTCGCCGACACGATCAACCGCGTCGCTTATCGGGGAGAGCGGATTGTCCTGCGCCGGCGGGGGAAACCCCTGGCCGCGGTGGTCCCCATCTCCGACTTGGCCTTCCTGGAGGAATTGGAGGACAAGATCGACCTCGACCTGGCCAAGAAAGCGCTCAAGTCAGGCAAACCGATCCCCTACGAAGAGGTGCGCCGCAAGCTGGGCCTGGCCTAAGTGGCCTACCGATCGGAGATCACGCCTGCCGCAGCGCGTGATCTGGCCTCCCTGCCCCGAGACGCGCAGCGGCGCGTAGACGCTTCCATCCTGGCGCTCGCCGGCAACCCATACCCGCCGGGAGCAAAGAAGCTGACGGGATCGAAAGGGCTCTACCGCGTACGGGTGGGTGACTACCGCGTGGTCTACAGTGTCGAACACGCTCGACTCATCGTCCTCGTTGTGAGAATCGGACACCGGCTGGAAATCTACCGTCGGCTCTGACGAACCCGCCAATCCTGCAGAAGCCTTACAGCTGGAGGCCCAGGCCAGCCGCTTCCTCCAATTCGGCTGCCATCTCCCGCGCCAAGGGCTCGGGCACAAATGCGGCCAGGAGTTTGACGAGCATCGGCGCCTCTGCCCGGAAATCCAGCCCGTTCCTGCTCGCCAACAACCGCACCAAAGCAACCTTGTCCTCCGCACCGAGGAACAGGACCCCCGTGATCTCGCCGGACTGCTTCTTGTCGCGCAGCCATTTCCCGAGATCATCGGGGGACGGCAGGGCAACCGCGGATCCCCAAACAGCAGGATCCGCTTTTCCCCCCCACACGGCGATCCGCCCCTGCAGATCCGGGTGCGCCGCCAGCCGCCGGACCAGCCCCTGCAGGATCGCATCCTCGCCGATCATCGCCGAGTCCAGGATCACACCCACGTCTCCCTGCTCACCTCGCTGCCCCTCCAGCCGCGCGGCCCGCACCATGGCCGCCACCCGCGAGAGCTCCCTCTCCGTGTCGGCGGCCTCATCCAACCCCGCGGCCGCCTCCAGCCCTGCTCCCGCAGGTTCGGTATCCCGCAGGTATTCGATCTGCGCCGTCAGCTCCTTCCAGAACGCCGCCAGCGGATGGGAGGGGTCTGTTTCGCTGGCGGGACTGGCCGCAAGCCACGCCGCCTGCGCCCGATCCAGCAACTCCACCCCCTCCGATACCGCCATGGACTCCGCCTCCCTGCTGCCAGGAACATCCGCCGGCTCGAACCGCCGACCGGCAGCGGAAAGATCTCCCTCGATGAGAGCCGCCCCCTCCTCCCCCAGCTCCTCCCGGAGCGCGGGCCA
>CAYJUA010000169.1:0-2914 GCA_964373295.1 uncultured Planctomycetia bacterium | reverse complement strand
TTTCCAGGCTTCCGCCCATTGCCTTAATCATATCGTGCAGTGTGCTGACGTACATCCTACATTCCGCAGCTGGAGGAAAGGGCACTGGCGAATTTCTCCACGCCGAAGACGCTTGATGTGACGGGTAGTTAGCCTACCGGTAGCGGAGTCCCCCTTTTCGCACCAGCTGCCTGAGCAGGCGCAGTTGTCGCGCCTGAAGGGCGGCAAGGTCGCGGAGCGCAGTCTTGAGTTCCCGATAGCGGGCACCGGCCCGGCGAAGGCGCGCCTGGTCCGCCTTCCGGACCAGCTTGCAGCGGCGCCGTCCCCCCTCGGCGTAGAGCAGGCGCATCTGCGGATGCCCAGGGCCCCGAGTGCACTGGCACCCGGGCTTGCCACAACGGGCCCGGACCTCGGAGACGGTGCCCACCACGAACGCCTCCTCGTGCGCGAACTCGGCCAGCAGGGCGGCGCGCCGCTGCTCGAGGGCTTGGAGCCAAGCCGGGCGTTTTTTCGTTGACATCTCCCCTTGATCTGTATCATATTTCCTTATGAATGTATATAAGACACGGCCCGCCCGTGCACCGGCGCCAGACCCCCGAGGGGCCTGCCACCCTGCGGGTCCACGTCCTCGGGCCCCATCCCCTCATCCGCCACTTCCTGGACCTCACGCAGTTCGAGGCGATTGCCCGCGCCTGCCTGGGCGTGGCCCGCCACGGGGTCCTCGACCATGCGCAGACCCTGACCGTTCTCATCCACAACATCCTGGTGTCCCCAGCCCCGCTCTACCGGATCGCCGAGTGGGCGGCGCCCCTGGAGCCCAGCGCCCTGGGGCTCACGGCCGCCCAGCAGGCAGCCCTCAATGATGACCGAGTGGCCCGGGCCCTGGATGCGCTCGGCTCCGAGCGGGGCCGCAATCTGTGGTTCCGGCTGGCGTTGCGGGTCCTCAAACGCTTTGCCCTGCAGACCGACCGACTCCATTTTGACACCACGACCGTCACCTTCTCCGGGGCCTACGCCGGCTCGGTGAGCGAGCCTCGGATCACCCACGGCTACAACAAGGACCATCGGCCCGACCTCAAGCAGCTCCTGTTCGGCCTGACCGTCACCGCCGACGGGGCCGTGCCGCTCCTGCATCGCATCTGGAGTGGCAATCGGACCGACGATCGCGTGCATCGGACCAACCTGGAGGCCCTCCGCACCCTCCTCGGCCGGGCCGACTTCATCTATGTGGCCGACAGCAAGCTCTGTACCCGCGAGAATCTCGCCGAGCTCGCCCGGCACGGAGGCCACTTCGTCACCGTCCTGCCCCGCAGCCGGCGCGAGGACCGGCGCTTTCGCGAGCAGCTGCGCCGGCAGCCCGTGCGCTGGACGACGATCGCCGTCATCCCGAATCACCGGCGGCGGCACGATCCGCCTGATGTGTTCCGGAGCTGTGCCGGCCCCGCCCGGACCGACGAGGGGTACCGGCTCGTGTGGGTACGGAGCTCCCTCAAGGCGGACGAGGATCGCCGCACCCGCGAGACCCGGCTCGAGCGGGCCGAACTGGCGCTGGCCGACCTGGCCTCCCGCCTCAACCGCCGACAGCTGAAGGCCCGAGCGGCCATCCGCCACGCCGTGCGGCGCCTGCTCCGGCCCGATGGCCTGGAGCCCTTCCTGGAGGTGCGGCTCGAGCGCTACGAGGAGGTGACGACGCGCCGGTTGCGGCGCGGGCGCCCGCGCGCGACCGATCCGGTGGCCCGGGTGGTGCGACCACGGTGGCGCCTCTCCGTCGTCCGGAACAAGGATGCCCTGGCGCGGGAGGCCCGCACCGATGGGGTCTTCCCGCTGGTGACCAACCTCGGGCGCACCCCCAAGAAAGAGCTGCTCCTCATCTATAAGTACCAGCCCTACGTCGAGAAGCGCTTCGCCCACTACAAGACCGACCTCGAGGTCGCCCCGGTCTACCTCAAGAAACCCCGGCGGGCCGCCGCCCTCCTCGACGCCTACTTCGTCGCCCTGATGCTTGATGCCCTGATCGAGCGTCGCCTCCGGGCCGCCATGCGCGCGGCGGGCCTTGACGAGCTCCCCCTCCTGCCCGAAGGCCGGCTCACCAAGACGCCCACCACGCCGCGCATCCTCGAGGCATTCGGTGACATCACGTGGCACGAGTTCGAGCGGGGGGAGGACCTGGTGACCTTTCCGGTTCGGCTGACGCCGCTGCACCAGCAGTTGCTGCGGCTTCTGGGGGTTGACAAAGAGATCTACGCGTGACGGGCGCGCGGGCGGTCAGGGCGGAAACTCAAGATTCCGTCCGGACGAACCTGCGGAATGTAGGCTACAAACCTCAGTGTCGAGTTTCCGAGCGGAGCGTCCCGGGGACGCTTCCGGCGCTTCGCATCCTCGAGATCGGACAGTATGGCTCGCGCTGGCTCTACTCGAACCGGTAGGGGTCAGTCACGAAAGAAGCAGCTGTGGTAAGCTGAAGACCGGCCACGTAAGGCGAATCCGAGGAGGGAGGATGACCGCTCGGCTCCTTAAGCGCCTGTTCACGATAGAGGAGTACCATAAGATGGCCCAGGCCGGCATCCTTACCGAGGACGACCGGGCTGAGCTGATCGAGGGCGAGATTGTGGAGATGGCCCCCATCGGAAGCCGTCATGCGGCATGTGTGGCCCGTCTTACTGCGTTGCTTTCCCGGGTGCAGGACAGGGCAATCCTATGGGTCCAAAATCCCATTCGGTTGGGTGAGCACTCGGAGCCCCAGCCCGATGTGGCGTTGCTCAGCCTCCGTCCTGACTTCTACGCCCAGGCCCACCCAGGGCCGCAGGATGTCCTCCTCCTGGTAGAGGTAGCTGAGACGTCGCCCGGGGATGATCGCGAGGTAAAGCTTTTCCTTTACGCCCGGGCTGCGATTTCGGAGGTGCAGCCACTATCATATACGGGAAACGCTCTTTAA
>CAYJUA010000168.1:0-2923 GCA_964373295.1 uncultured Planctomycetia bacterium | reverse complement strand
CTCGCAGGCCTGGCCGATCACGATCGGGCCGGAGCCGATGATCAGGATCTTCTTGAGATCTGCCCGCTTCGGCATGGTCTCCCTACTGCGGTTTGCCTGTTTCCATCACCCGGATGAACCGGTCAAAGAGGTACTGCGCGTCGTGGGGGCCCGGAGAGGCCTCCGGGTGGTACTGGACCGAAAAGATCGGGAGCTCCCGGTGCCGCATCCCCTCGCAGGTCTTGTCATTCAAGTTCAGGTGGGTCATCTCCACCTGCCCTCCGGGGATCGAGTCGGGGTCCACCGAGAAGCCGTGGTTCTGCGCGGTGATCTCCACCTTCCGGGTCCGCAGGTCCATCACCGGGTGATTGGCCCCGTGGTGCCCGAACTTCAGCTTGTATGTTTTTCCACCCAGCGCGAGCCCCAGGATCTGGTGGCCCAGGCAGATCCCGAAGATCGGGAGCTTCCCCGCGCACTCCCGGACCGCCGCCACCAGGTACGCCAGGCCTTCGGGGTCGCCGGGCCCGTTGGAGAGGAACAGCCCATCCGGCTTGAGGGCCAGGATCTCCCTCGAGGTGATCGTCGCCGGCGCGACCGTCACCCGGCAGCCGGATTTGACCAGCATCTCCGGGATGTGCCGCTTCATCCCGCAGTCCACCGCCACCACGTGGAACCGCCCGCCCCCATCCGGCGCTTCCGGCCACGGCTGGACCTTCCCGCTGGTGACTTCCTTAACCAGGTCGCGGCCGACCAGCCCCGGCGACGCCTTCGCCTTCTCCACGAGGCGCCGCCCGTCCAGGTCCGTCGTCGAAAGGATCCCCTTGAGCGCCCCCTTCTCGCGGAGCAACCCTGTCAGCGCCCGGGTGTCCACCCCCTGGATCGCCACCGTCCCGTGCCGCTTCAGCCACTCCTCCAGTGGATCCTCCTTCCTCCAGCTGGAGGCGATGGGGGAGAGCTCCCGCACCACAAACCCCTCCACCTGCGGCCTGGGCGACTCAACGTCCGCGCGGTTCACGCCGTAGTTGCCGATCAGGGGATAGGTCATCGTCACGATCTGGCCCCGGTAAGACGGGTCGGTCAGGACCTCCTGGTAGCCGGTCATGGAGGTGTTGAAGATCACCTCGCCGGCCGCCTCGCCGGCGGCCCCGAAGGATTCCCCTTCGAAGACAGTCCCGTCCTCCAGCGCCAGTAATGCAGTCCGCTTCTCACAAACCCACTTCTCGCTCATGGGCTACCAGTCCGCTTCTGATATGCCCACTTCTCGCTCGTTGAGACTCCTCATCATTACGGCAGAAGTGGGCATATCAGAAGCGGACTGCATTAAAAGAGGGTGAGCTGCTTCTCCGGCTCGGGGACGGCGGCATCACCGTAGATCTCGACCTTCCCGTACTCGCCGTCGTAGCCGGGGAGGATCTTCACCTGCGCGGCCCGGACCCGCAGGATTCCGTCCACCAGGCGCGGGGAAACGTTCTTGCGAAGGACCTCCTCCGGGAGCTCCGCGAGGATCTCGAGCTCCGTCCCCACCCGCTGGACCAGGTCGAGGTACTCCTGCTCCACCTGCTTGGCGGCCACCCCGACCCCGCGGCTCTCCGCGATGATCTGGTCCAGCGGCACGAGGTTCTTGAACGGCACGCCGTTCGCCGGCCGGTGGCCCGGCGCCCGGTCGGCCAGGTCCCCCACCCGGTGCAGCACGCCGACGGTCACCTTCCGGCCGCACGCGGGGCACCGGCTCCCCATCCGCTTCGTCTCCTCCGGCGTCAGGCGGGTCCCGCAGGCCCGGTGCCCGTCCAGGTGGTACTTCCCCTCCTCGGGGAAGAACTCGATCGTGTAGAGGAACCGCTTCGTGTCCTGGGTCCTCAGGATCGCCGCGATCTCCCGGTAGCTCGGCTCGCAGTCGAAGACGTTCGCCTCCCGCCCGATCCGGCTGGCGCTGTGCGAGTCGGAGTTGGAGATCAGCGTGTACCGGTCCAGCCGGGAGAGCCGCCAGTTCATCGCCGGGTCGCTGGAGAGCCCGGTCTCCAGGCAGAAGATCTCCTTCGCCTGGTCCTGGAAGCACTCATCTACCGTGTCGAACCCGGAGTTGGCCCCAAACACCGAGATATGGGGGGTCCTGGCGTGCGCCGGGACGACCATCGCCTCCGCGGAAACGTCCAGCGTCATCCTCACCAGGTCCCGGGCGGAGAGCCGGAGCATCGGCCGCCCGTCGGAGATCAGATCCCCGTGCCGCCCCAGCTGCCTGTTCAGCGCCTCCGCCGCCTCGATCGTCGGGAGGAAGAGCAGGTTGTGGATCCGGTGGCTCTTCCCGCCGGCCGTGAAGAGGTTGCTCACCTCCGCGGTCAGCACGAACTTCACCCCCTGGTACTCGTACAGCCCGCCCTCCGCCGGCCGCAGCTTCTGCTTGATCTCCTGCATCCACAGCGGGTGCGTGCAGTCGCCGGTCCCCAGCAGGTCGATCCCCTTCCAGCGGGCCCAGCGCGCCAGCAGGTCCAGGTCCATCTGGCTGCTCGTGGCCCGGCTGTACCGGGAGTGCAGGTGGAAGTCGGCGACGAGCTTCACTTCACCGGGCCCTCACGGGAAGATCACGAAGTCCAGGACCTCCCCGATCCAGGAGAAGGCGTCCTCCCGGGCCGAGGACCGCGCCGGCGCCAGCATCTTCGTCCTCATCTCCTCGGCCCGCGCGGCCGCCGCCCGGCCGTGCCGCGTGTCGGGGAAGGTCTCGGCGATCTTGCTGTAGAAGCCGTACGCCGCGTCCCACATCTGCCCCGCCTGGGCCACATCCCCGGAGCGCTTCCACTCCTGCGCCTGCTTGACCGCTTCCGTCGAGGCCCCCGTCCCCAGGGCGACCGCCCCCAGCAATAGAACCGCCGCGATCCCGCGTGAATGCATGGCTGCCTCCCATGAAAAGCCCCCGGTCAACAATAAACCGAGCGCCTTATCGTTTTAA
>CAYJUA010000167.1:0-2997 GCA_964373295.1 uncultured Planctomycetia bacterium | reverse complement strand
ACCGCTGGTGAAGGAGAAAAAGAAAACGGTTGACTGGCTCGTTCATATCAGAACTGCTCCAGAGAGAAGCTGAGTTCCCAGGTTGATGGGCGTCTGCCCGGCTCAGCGTAGGTGGGAATATAGCTATTTCCCACTTGTAATATATCCCACCATCGGGTATCCTTGCGTTAGAAGATAGGGAGAGCCGGAGCCATGCTCAAACCAAAGCAGGATATTCTCAAGGACGCCGAATTCGAGGAGATCATGGAGGCCCGGGTGGACTCCAAGCACCGAGTCGCCTTAGGGAAAGGCGTTCCCCGCCAGGTGACCAGCTTCAAGGTCTACCGAAATGTCCACGGGCAGGTGATCTTGGATCCGATGGTGTCTATCCCTGCTCATGAGGTCTGGCTGTTCAAAAACAGGCAGGCATCCGCCTTGGTCCAGCAGGGCTTGGAGGACGCCAAGCGGGGTCGGTTGGTCAAAGCGAAGGAGGATTACTCGAGGTACGTCAAAGGCAAAGACTGATGTTTGAGTTGGTCTTTACCCGGCGCGCCCAGGAAGAGCTCGAACGACTGGAAGGCTCCCCGCAGCATTCCGGCTTGGTCAAACAGGTCAAGAAGACGCTGGGTTTCCTGCAGACCAACCCGCGGCATCCCTCCCTGCGGACCCACGTGTTCCACTCGCTGGAAAATCCATACGATCCACGCGAAAAGGTCTTCGAAGCCTATGTCCAACAACACACGCCGGCCGCGTACCGGCTCTTCTGGTGCTACGGGCCTCAGAAAGGGCAGGTCACCCTCCTCGCCCTCACCCCGCACCCGTAAAATTCACCCGTAAAATTCCCCGTGCTAACAAACCGAGCCAAAACAGCCCGAAACACGGTAAACTATTCTGCTGACCCCGTCGACGTAAGTGCTACGTAGGTCTGCGCATACACAACAAGAGCCATCATGATGAAAACCGGCAAGCAAAATGGGGTGCAAGAGGTCGGCAGTTCAAATCTGCCCGCCCCCGATTTCTAAAACCACAAGCGGTAGATTTGAAGGGAGCCGCGATGGATAAAGTCAACGTCGGGCTGATCGGCCTGGGCACGGTGGGGTCGGGGGTGGCGAAGATGCTGCTCGCGCGGCGGGAGTTCCTTGCCCGCAGGGCGGGGATCCCCATCGCGCTCCGGCGCGTCTGCGTCCGGAACCGGAGACGCGCCCGTCCCGTCCACGTGGATGGCCGCCTCCTGACCACGCGGCCCGAGGAGATCCTCAACGACCCGGACATCCACGTCGTGGTGGAGCTGATCGGCGGGATCCACCCGGCCAAGGAGATCATCCTCAAGGCGCTGGCCAAGGGGAAATCGGTGGTCACCGCCAACAAGGCCCTGCTGGCCCACGAGGGGGACGCCCTGTTCAAGGCGGCCGCCCGGGCGGGGCGCGACCTCTACTTCGAGTGCAGCGTCGCCGGCGGCATCCCGATCATCAAGACCCTCCGCGAGGGCCTGGCCGGCAACGACGTGGAGGGGATCTACGGGATCCTGAACGGCACCACCAACTTCATCCTCACCGAGATGGGCCGCGGGGACGGCCGCTCCTTCAAGTCGGCGCTGAAGGAGGCGCAGGGCCGCGGCTACGCCGAGCGCAACCCCTCGCTCGACATCAAGGGGATCGACACGGCCCACAAGCTGGCGATCCTCACCCTGCTGGCGTTCGGGAAGGCGGTGCGCCCCGGGGAGATCTACGTGGAGGGGATCCAGGACCTCACCGCCAACGATGTCCGCTACGCCCACGAGTTCGGCCACGCGATCAAGCTGCTGGGCATCGCCAAGCGGGACGGCGACGAGCTGGAGGTGCGGGTGCACCCCACGCTGGTGCCCAACTCCCACCCTCTGGCCGGCGTGAGCGGGATCCACAACGCGATCTTCGTGAAGGGGGACCTGGTAGGGGACCTGGTTCTGCACGGGCAGGGGGCCGGCCGCTGGCCCTCCACCAGCGCTGTGGTCGCCGACCTCGTGGACGTGGCGCGGAACCTGCGGTACAAGTCGGTCCAGCGGGTGCCGCCTCCGCTGACCTCCCGCCGGATCCGGCGCCTCCGCCGGATGGGGGAGATCGAGGGGCGCTACTACTTCCGGTTCTCCTGCATCGACCGGCCGGGGGTCCTCTCCCGGATCGCCCGGATCCTGGGCACCCACCGGATCTCCATCGCCAGCGTCCTGCAGAAGGACCGGCGCCGGGAGCACATCGTGCCGGTGGTCATGATGACGCACGACGCCCGGGAGCGGGACGTGCAGAACGCCATGGATGAGGTTGACCGGATGAGCGTGGTCCGGCGCAAGACCGTGGTCCTCCGGATGGAGCGTGCGTGATGGGGTCTGGTACAAAAGTGCCTGACCCCTTTTCTCACCACTCGCCCTGGCCGGGCGTGATCGCCCGCTACCGGGGGTTCCTTCCGGTCAAGCCGGAGACCCCGGTGGTCACCCTTCTCGAGGGGAACACGCCCCTCATCCCGGCTCGGGCGCTGTCGGCCCGGCTCGGGCGCGGCGTGCAGGCCCACTTCAAGTGCGAGGGGTTCAACCCCACCGGCTCCTTCAAGGACCGGGGGATGACCCTCGCGGTGACCAAGGCGGTCGAGGAGGGAAGGACGGCGGTGATCTGCGCCTCCACCGGCAACACCTCCGCCTCGGCGGCCGCCTACGCGGCCCGGGCCGGCCTCAAATGCTTCGTGCTCCTGCCGCAGGGGGCGATCGCGCTGGGTAAGCTCGCCCAGGCGCTGATCCACGGAGCCCATGTCCTGGCGGTCAAGGGCTCCTTCGACGAGGCCCTTGAGCTGGTGCGCCAGATCACCCAGCAGACCGCGATCACCCTGGTCAACTCCATCAACCCGCACCGGTTGGAGGGGCAGAAGACCGGCGCCTTCGAGATCTGCGACGCGCTGGGGCGGGCGCCCGACTACCACCTGATCCCCGTGGGCAACGCCGGCAACATCACCGCCTACTGGAAAGGGTACAACGACTATTTCCGGGAAAACCGG
>CAYJUA010000166.1:0-3000 GCA_964373295.1 uncultured Planctomycetia bacterium | reverse complement strand
GGACCCCTTCCTGGGCGGCGGCGACATGATCCGGGACGTCTGGCTGGACCATTCCGTCTGGAACGACCTGCCCTGGAAGTTCGAGGCCGGCACGCCGAACATCGCCGACGTGATCGCCTTCGGCGCTGGCCTCGACTATCTGGAGCGGACCGGGATGGAGGATATCCACCAGCACGAGATGGATCTGTCCCGCTACACCCTGGAGCGGATGCGGGAGGCCGGCGGGATCACCGTGCACGGGCCGCAGGACCCGGCCGCCCGCGGGGGCGCCATCTCCTTCGAGGTGCATGGCCTGCACCCGCATGACCTGGGCCAGATCCTCGACGGCGATGGGATCGCGATCCGCGCCGGGCACCACTGCTGCAAGCCGCTGATGCGCAAGCTGGGCGTCGTGGCCACCGCCCGAGCCAGCTTCTACCTGTACAACACCCGGGAGGAAGCCGACGCGCTGATGCGCGGGATCCTTAAAGCGAAGGAGGTGTTCTCCGTTGTCGCTCACCGATGACCTGTACCGGGACATCATCCTGGAGCATTTCAAGAGCCCGAGGAACGCCGGCCGGCTGGAGAAGCCGACGCTGACCTCGCACGGGGCCAACCCCTTCTGCGGCGATGAGCTGGAGCTGACCCTGGAGGTGCGGGACGGCACCCTGCGGGACATCCGCGTCGAGGCGAAGGGATGCTCGATCTCCCAGGCCTCCGCCTCGATGATGACCGAGGCGGTGAAGGGGCGCCGGGTGGAGGAGGCCGAGGACCTGGCCAAGCGGTTCAAGGCGACGATGCTTCACGACGCCCCGCTGGAGGTCCCGGACGATCTGGAGGACCTGCAGGCGCTGGAGGGAGTGCGGAAGTACCCGGTGCGGATCAAGTGCGCGATCCTCGGCTGGAACACCCTGCTGGAAGGGATCGCCGCTCACCGCACCGGAAAACAGGAGGCAAACCACGTGGAAACGGAAGAGGGGGAACACCAGGAAGCGGCGCAGGAAAAGCACCCTGAGCTCTCCACCATCATCGGGGAGGCGGCGCACGCCGCAGGGCCCGGTAGCGCGGGCTCCCCCACCGAGGAGGGGGTCCGGGAAACCCTGAAAGCGGTCATCGACCCGGAGCTGAACCTCAACGTGGTGGACCTCGGGCTGATCTACGGCATCGAGGTGGACGGGGGACGGGTCAAGGTCACCTACACGCTGACCAGCCCCGGGTGCCCCCTCGGGCCGGTCATCAAGGGGCAGATGCAGTCGGTGCTGGTCAAGCTGCCGTGGGTCAAGGAGGTCCAGGCGGACCTGGTATGGAAGCCCCCGTGGGACCCCCGGGCGATGGCCTCGGAAGAGGTCAAGACCGAGCTCGGGATCTGGTAGGAGCGGCTATGCTGGACGAGAAACCGGTTCTCAGCGCGGACATCTTGAGCCGGATCGGCAACACCCCGCTCATCCGCCTGCGGAACATCGGGCGTGAGAGGGCCGGCGTCACCCTGCTGGCCAAGGCGGAATGGTTCAACCCGGGCGGGTCGGTGAAGGACCGGGCGGCCTATTCCATCCTCGCCGCGGCGGAACAAGAGGGCCTTCTCCGCCCCGGGCAGACACTGCTCGACGCCACCTCCGGCAACACCGGCATCGCCTACGCGATGATCGGCGCGGCCAAGGGCTACCGTGTCAAGCTCTGCGTCCCCTCGAACGCCAGCCCGGGGGTCCTCAAGACCCTGCGCGCCTACGGGGCGGAGCTGGTGCTGACCAGCCCGCTGGAGAGCTCGGACGGCGCCATCCGGGAGGCGCGGCGGCTGATCGCGGCGGAGCCGGGCCGATATTTCTACGCCGACCAGTACGGCAACCCGGCGAACTGGCAGGCCCATTACCGCGGCACCGGCCCGGAGATCTGGGAGCAGACCGGGGGAGAGGTCACGCACCTCGTGGCCGGCCTGGGGACCAGCGGCACGCTGATGGGGACGGGGCGCTTCCTCAAGGAGCGGGACCGCCGGGTCCAGGTCGTGGCGGTCCAGCCGGACTCGCCCCTGCACGGCCTCGAGGGGCTCAAGCACATGGGCACCTCCATCGTCCCCGGCATCTACGACCCGGCCTTCCCCGACCTCCAGATGGAGGTGGGCACCGAGGAGGCGTACGGGATGGTCAAGCGCCTGGCGAAGGAGGAGGGCCTCCTGGCCGGGATCTCCTCCGGGGCGGCCCTGGCCGCCGGGCTCAAGCTGGCGTCCGGCCTGACGAGAGGAAGCGTGATCATGGTATTTCCCGATGGAGGCGCGCGATATCTTGATGAATAGCATCCCCGTTTACATCCCGACCGCCCTCCAGCGTTTCGTGGGCCAGCAGGAGACGATCCGGGTGGCCGGCGGCACCGTCAAGGAGGTCCTGGACGGCCTGGTGGCGAAGCACGCGGAGCTCAAGCCCCACCTCTACACCGACCAGGGTCAGCTCCGCTCCTTCATCAACGTCTTCGTCAACGACGAGGACATCCGGCATGCCCAGGGCTTGGAGACCCGCGTGGCCGGGAAGGACGCCATCACCATCGTCCCCTCCATCGCGGGCGGCGCGGAGCCTGCCCCGAGCAAAGCCGAGGGGCCCTCCCTCTCCAACGAGGAGGTGAAGCGCTACAGCCGGCACCTGATCATGCCGGAGGTGGGCATGGCCGGCCAGAAGAAGCTGAAGGCCGCCTCGGTTCTGCTGATCGGCACCGGCGGGCTCGGCTCTCCCCTGGGGCTCTACCTGGCCTCCGCCGGGGTGGGCCGGATCGGGTTGGTGGACTTCGACGTGGTGGAGATCACCAACCTCCAGCGCCAGGTCCTCTACACGACGCAGGACGTGGGCAAGCCGAAGCTCCAGGTCGCCAAGGAGCGGCTCCAAGCGATCAACCCCCACATCACGATCGAGACCCACGACGCGCGGCTGACCTCGGACAACGCCATGCAGATCCTCAAGAATTACGACATCGTGGTGGACGGGACCGACAACTTCCCCACCCGGTACCTGGTCAACGACGCCTGCGTCCTGCTGGGCA
>CAYJUA010000165.1:0-3068 GCA_964373295.1 uncultured Planctomycetia bacterium | reverse complement strand
TTCGCCCCGAGCCCGTAGACCGTCTCCGTCGGGAAGGCCACCAGCCCGCCGCGCCGGAGCACGCCGGCCGCCTCCCGGATGAGCTCCGGGTCGGGCCGGCGGGCGTCCACGCGGATCACGCGCGTCCTCATCGCCAGAGCCATGGCCACCGCGTTCCTCTGGAGAGAGGGGCATGCTCGCGTCGTCTCATCATGCTACCGGGCCCCCTGGGCGGCCCTGGAGCGGCCCAGCGCGCGGGCGCCGATGTCCCGCCTGAAATGCTTGCCCTCGAACCGGATCTTCTCCGCCGCCCGGTACGCCTTCTCCAGCGCCGACTCCAGCGTGTCGCCCAGCCCCACCGCGTTGATCACCCGGCCTCCCACCGTGACCAGGCGGGAGCCCTCCTTCTTGGTCCCCGCGTGGAAGATCACCGTATCAGGGAGCTCCGCGGCGTCGGCCAGCCCGGTGATCTCCCGGCCCATGTCGTACTTGCCGGGGTACCCCTGCGAGCAGAGGACCACGCAGGCCGCGGAACGCGGGTCCCACTGCACCGGTACCTTATCCACCCGCCCCTCGACGCAGGCCAGCATGAGCTCCACGAGGTCCGTCTTCAGCCGCGGCAGGAGCGCCTGCGCCTCCGGGTCGCCGAATCGGACGTTGAACTCGAGCGCCCTCGGCCCCTCGGCGGTCAGCATGAGGCCGGCATAGAGGACCCCTTTGAACGGCGTCCCCGCCTTCTGCATCCCCTCCACCACCGGCTTGAAGACCCGGGAGCGGATCACCTCCAGGTCTTTCGGGGTCACCATCGGCACCGGGGAGTAGGCGCCCATCCCGCCGGTGTTGGGCCCCAGATCGCCGTCGAAGGCCCGCTTGTGGTCCTGCGAAGGCTCCAGCAGGACGAAGCCCTTCCCGTCCACCAGCGCCAGGATCGAGACCTCCTCTCCCTGGAGGCACTCCTCGATCACCACCTGCCGGCCGGAGTCGCCGAAAAGCTTGTCTTTCATCATGGCGGCCACCGCCTGCGCCGCTTCTTCCCGTGTCTGGGCGACGACGACCCCCTTCCCGGCCGCCAGCCCGTCCGCCTTCACCACCAGCGGGAGCGGCGCGGTCTCGACGTGGCGCAGGGCATCCTGCAGGTCCCGGAAGATCCGGGAGCGGGCCGTCGGCACCCCGCAGCTTTCCATGAGCTTCTTGGAGAAAACCTTGGAGCCCTCCAGCGCCGCCGCCCTCTTGGTCGGGCCGAAGACCGGGATCTTCCTCTCCTGGAAGTAGTCCACCAGCCCGTTCACCAGCGGCTGCTCCGGCCCCACGACGGTGAGGTCGATCTTCTGGGAGGCGGCGAAATCGGCCAGCTCCACCGTCTTGCTGACGGCGAGCGGCAGGGTCTCCGCCTGCTCCGACATGCCGAAGTTGCCGGGAGCGGCGAAGATCTTCTTCACCTTCGGGCTGTGGGAAAGGGCCCAGACGAGCGCGTGCTCCCTACCCCCCGCTCCGATGACCAGGACTCTCATCAGCAGATGCAGACCTCCCGTTTGCCGCGGGTGATCTCGCCGATCACCCAGCTGGCCACCCCGCGCCGCGCCAGCGCCCGGCGCGCGCGCGGCACCGACCCGCGCGGCAGGACCAGCCCCATCCCCACCCCCATGTTGAACGTCCGGTACATCTCCCGCTCGGAGACGCCGGCCGCCTGGATCCGGCGGAAGACCGCCGGCACCGGCCAGTTCCTTTTGCAGAGGCCGGCCGCTGTCCCGGCCGGCAGGATCCGCGCCAGCTTCTCCTCAAACGAGCCGCCGGTGATGTGCGCGATGCCGTGCACCGGGGCGCCGGCGCGGAGGAGCTCCAGCACCGGGCGGACGTAGATCCGCGTGGGCTTGAGGAGCTCGCGGGCCAGCCGCCTCTGCTCGGCCGCCGGGAGCGCCTTCTGCGCCAGCGTGAAGCCGTTGGAGTGCAGGCCGCTCGAGGCCAGGCCCAGGACCGCGTGGCCCGGCCGGATCCGCCGGCCGGTGATGAGGCGCCCGCGGCTCACCACGCCAACCGCGAAGCCGGCCAGGTCAAAATCCCCCGGCCCGTACACGAGCGGCATCTGGGCCGTCTCGCCGCCCAGCAGGACGCAGTGCGACTCCACGCAGGCCCGCACGATGCCGCGGACAATCTCGACCAGCACCTTCGTGTCCAGCTTCCCGGCGGCGATGTAGTCCAGGAAGAAGAGGGGCTCGGCGCCGGTGCAGAGGAGGTCGTTCACGTTCATCGCCACCAGGTCCACCCCGAGCGGCATGTACCAGCCGGCCTTCTGCGCCAGGCGCAGCTTGGTCCCCACCCCGTCGGCCGAGGCCACGAGGATCGACCCCTTCCGGGCCGCGCCGTCCAGCTCGAAGAGCCCGCCGAACCCGCCGATTCCCCGCACCAGCCCGGGCCGCCGGGTCAGGCGCGCCAGCGGCCGGATCTGGTCGATGAAGCGGCCGGCCATCCGGCCATCCACCCCCGCCTCGCGGTAAGTGATGGCGCGCCCCCGCCGTCTCACCGCATTCCTCTGGAAGAGGGGGCGTGTCGGGGGAGATGGGAAATCTCCCCCGACAAGACCGCCCTGCCGAAGGCAGGCCCGGGAAAGGGGGATCCCAGGGGGAAAACACTGAAGGGCGTTTTCCCCCTGGGACGCGGTGGGACGGCCAGCGTGCGCGGAAGAAACCGCGAAGCCGAGAGGCACACGCTTTCCGCTTGAGCGTGCTCGCGCCGTCTCACCGCGTCACGGGATGCGCCTCGCCGGCGAACTTGCGCTCCAGGATGTACTTGTCCGCCTCCGGCCCGAACGGCAGGGGGTACTTGCCGGAGTAGCAGGCGGTGCAGTAGTTGGCCTTCGGCCCGCTGACGGCGCTCAACATCCCCTCGAGGGAGATGAAGCCGAGCGTGTCCACCTCGAGGAACCGGCGGATCTCCTCCAGCGAGTGGGTGCAGGCGATCAGCTCCGACTTCGTGGGGAAGTCGATCCCGTAAAAACAAGGGTGCATGATTGGCGGGCAGGAGACCCGCATGTGGATCTCCTTGGCACCGGCGGCGCGGATGCTCTTCAGGCGCGTCTTGCAGGTGGTGCC
>CAYJUA010000164.1:0-3092 GCA_964373295.1 uncultured Planctomycetia bacterium | reverse complement strand
CCCTCGGCTGTCGGCATAATGTCTGCTCGTCCATTCATCCGAAGGAGGTGCACTGATGCGACGCGGGATCGGCATCGGACTCATCTTCGTTCTCGGGCTCCTGGCGGTCGCGGCGGGCTGGCCGGCGCCCGCTGACGCCCAGGCCAAGTACCCCAACCGGCCCATCCAGCTCATCTGCCCGTGGGCGGCCGGCGGCGGCACCGACCGCATCGCCCGGATGGTGGCCGTCCTCCTGGAGAAGGAGCTGGGGCAACCGGTCACCGTGGTCAACCGCACCGGCGGGAGCGGCGCCGTGGGGCACACGGCGGGGGGGACGGCGGCCCCGGATGGCTACACGATCACCATCGTGACCGTCGAGCTCACCATGATGCACTGGATGGGCCTGACCCCCCTCACCTACAAGGAATTCACGCCCGTCGCGCTGCTCAACATCGACCCGGCGGGGGTGCAGGTCGCCGCGACCTCGGAGTGGAAGACCTTGAAGCAGCTGCTGGACCACGCGAAGGCGAACCCGGGGAAGCTGATGGCCTCGGGAACCGGCAAGGGCGGCATCTGGGACCTCGCCCGGGCCGGGATGCTGAAGGCGGGCGGGATTCCCATTGACGCCATGCCGTGGGTGCCGAGCACCGGCGCGGCGACCGGCTTGCAGGAGCTGGTGGCGGGGGGCGTCCAGGTCGTGACGGCGAGCCTGGTGGAAGGGCGTCCGCTGATCGACGCCGGCAAGGTGCGGCCGCTGGCCCACATGGCCGACAAGCGCGATCCCGCCTTCCCCGACGTGCCGACGCTGAAGGAACTCGGCATCAACTGGACCATGGGCGCCTGGCGGGGCATCGCGCTGCCCAAGGGGACGCCGCCCGAGATCGTCGCCGCGCTGGAGAAGGCCCTGGACAAGGTCGTGAAGAGCAAGGAGTTCACGGACTTCATGAACAAGGCCCCCTTCGGCATCCTCTACAAAGGGCCAGCCGACTTCGGGAAGTTCCTCGCCGAGCAGGACCAGACGATGGGCCTCCTGATGAAGGAGGCCGGCCTCACGAAGTAAGCGATCCTCTCCCGACATGAAGATCAGCGACACGGTGGTGGGCGCCGGCTTCGCGGTAGCCGGCGCCCTCATTTTCACCGCGACCCTGAACTACCCCATGCCCGAGGGCGGCCAGCCCGGGCCGTCCCTCTTCCCGCGCATCCTCGGCACGCTCATGGCCGCCTTCGGCGGCGCGCTGAGCCTCAGAGGGCTGCGGGCCCGGGACGTGAGCGACCGGGTAGCCTGGCGCCGCCTCCACGCCAACGCCGGCTTCGTCAACGCGCTCTTCGTCCTGGCCGGGGGGCTCGCCTACATCCTCTTCGTGGACCGGGTGGGTTTCCTCATCATGGGCGCCCTGGTGCTCTTCGTCGTCATGTGGCGCCTCCAGGTCGGCGTGCTCAAAGCCGCGCTGGTGGCGGTCCTCTTCAACACCGCCGTCCATTTCCTGTTCGCCAAGATCCTCCGGGTGCCGCTGCCCCTGGGCGTTCTCTGGTGGTAGGCGGATGATCGAGAACCTGGCCGCCGCGCTGGCGCTCCTCGCCAGCTGGAAGGTCCTGGCGACGATCGCGATCTGCAGCGTCTATGGCCTGTTCGTCGGGGCCATCCCGGGGCTCACGGCCACCATGGCGGCCGCCCTCCTCGTCCCCTTCACCTTCTTCATGGACCCGCTGCCGGCGCTGGTCGCGATCGTGACGATGTCGGCCATGGCGATCTTCGCCGGCGACATCCCGGCGGCGCTGGTGCGGATCCCCGGGACACCCTCCTCCGCCGCCTACACGAACGACTCCTACGAGCTGACCAAGCAGGGCAAGGGAGAGCTGGTCCTGGGCGTGGATCTGCTCACCTCGGCCATCGGCGGCCTCATGGGCGCGGTGTTTCTCATGCTGGCGGCGCCGCTGCTCGCCGAGGTGGCGCTGCGCTTCACCTCCTTCGAGTACTTCTGGCTGGCGGCCCTGGGGCTCTCCGCCACGGTCATGATCGCCAGCGCCTCGCCCCTCAAGGCCGGCCTGGCGCTCCTCGTGGGTCTCTTCTTTTCCACGGTGGGCGTGGACATCACGCTCGGCTACCCGCGTTTCACGCTCGGGACGACCGAGTTGCTGAACGGCGTGAACTTCATCCCGGCCATGATCGGGCTCTTCGGCGTGTCGGAGGTCCTGCGCAACATGGCGAGCGCCCAGCTCAGATTCCCGATCGCTCCCGTCCGGGCGGAAGGCATCTTCCGGGGCCTGGCCGAGACGCTCTGGCGCTACAAGACGAACATGGCGCGCGGGGGGCTCATCGGCACCTTCATCGGGATCCTGCCCGGCGCGGGGGCCGACATCGCCGCCTGGATCGCCTACGCCGTGTCGCGGCGGTTCTCGAGGGAGCCGGAAAAGTACGGCAAGGGCGCCATCGAGCCGATCGTGGATTCGGGCACCGCCAACAACTCGTGCCTCGCCGGGGACTGGGTGCCGGCCCTCGTCTTCGGCATCCCGGGCGATTCCATCACCGCCATCGTCATCGGCGTCCTCTACATGAAGGGCCTCCGCCCGGGGCCCATGATCTTCGAGCAGCAGCCCGAGCTCGTCTACGCCGTCTATCTCTCCTTCATCATCGCCAACATCCTGATGGTCCCGTTCGGCTACCTGGCCATCAAGGCGAGCGGGACCATCCTCAGGGTCCCGCGGAACATCCTGATGCCAGCCATCCTCATGTTCTGCGTCGTCGGCTCCTACGCCATTAACAACAGCCTCTTCGACGTGGGGCTCATGCTGGGGATGGGGATCCTGGGCTACTTCTTCGAGGCCAACGGCATCCCGGTAGCGCCCATCGTCCTGGGGATGGTGCTGGGGCCCATCCTGGAGCAGAACTTCATGGTGAGTATGATCAAGACCCAGTGGGATCTCACCCAGTTCTTCACCCGGCCGGCGGCCCTCATCCTGGGTCTCCTGACGATCCTGACCTGGCTGGTGCCCGTCTATCCGTGGCTCTTCCGGCGGGCCGGCCGCGCCCCCTCCCCCGCCTGACCCGAACCCCCCGAGCGGCCGCCCTCAGAGGGCGAGGAGCTCGTGGCGGAGGGATTCGTTGTCCCGGA
>CAYJUA010000163.1:0-3094 GCA_964373295.1 uncultured Planctomycetia bacterium | reverse complement strand
ATGGCGTCGGCCAGGAGCGTGGTCACCAGCCGGATGGAGCGGATGGCGTCGTCGTTGCCGGGGATGACGTAGTCGATCTTGTCGGGGTCGCTGTTCGTGTCGACCAGGCCCACCACCGGGATGCCGAGCCGGCGCGCCTCGGCGATCGCCGTCTCCTCCCGTTTGGCGTCCACCAGGTAGATCGCCTTCGGCAGGGAGGGCATCTCGGCGATCCCGGAGAGCACCTTCTCCAGCTTGGCGATCTCCTTCTCCGCCTGCGACGCCTCCTTCTTGGTGTAGCGGGCCGCGGTGCCGTCCTCCCGCATCCGCCGGAGGGCCTTCAGGCGCTCGATGGACTTCTTGACGGTGGCGAAGTTGGTGAGGAGCCCGCCCAGCCAGCGCAGGTTCACGTGGTACTGCCCGCAGCGGGCCGCCTGCTCGGCGATGATGGATTGGGCCTGGCGCTTGGTGCCGACAAAGAGGATGGGCCCGCCCTTGGCGGCCAGCCCGCGGAGGAACTCCCTCGCCTGCGCCACCCCCCGGGCGGTCTGCTCGAGGTCCACGATGTAGATCCCGTTCTTCGCCCCGAAGATGTACCGCTTCATCTTGGGGTTCCAACGGTGGGTCTGGTGCCCGAAGTGGACTCCGGCTTCCAGCAATTCCTTGACGATCGGCTCGATCACCATAAACGATAACTATACCAGAAATCCCCTACGGCGCAATCTGTAATTCATAGAGCCGCCGGTACAGGGCGGAGCCGGCCAGGAGCTCCTCGTGCCGGCCCGCCTCGGCCACGCGCCCTCCGTCGAGCACGACGATCCGGTCGGCGTTCCGGATGGTGGAGAAGCGGTGCGCGATGACAAGGACCGTGCGGCCCCGCATCAGCCGGTCCAGGGCCTCCTGAACGAGCGCCTCCGACTCGGAGTCCAGCTGGGAGGTCGCCTCGTCCAGCACCAGGATCGGCGGGTCCTTGAGCAGGGCGCGGGCGATGGCGATCCTCTGCCTCTCCCCGCCGGAGAGCTTGGCCCCCAGCTCCCCGACCGGCGTGTCGTAGCCGGCCGGCAGGCGCCGGATGAAGCCGTCGGCGTTCGCCGCCTGGGCCCCCCGGGTGACCTGCTCCTCGGTCGCCTCGGGCCGGGCGTAGGCGATGTTGGCCCGGACCGAATCGTGGAAGAGGAACGGCTCCTGGGTGACCAGGCCGATCTGGTCCCGGAGGGAGCGCAGGGAGTATTCCCGGATGTCATGCCCGTCCAGGGTCACCCGCCCGCGGACCGGGTCGTAAAACCGCAGGAGCAGGTTCACCAGCGTGGTCTTCCCCGCCCCGCTGGAGCCGACGATGGCCACCACCTCGCCGGGGCGGACCGCCAGGTCCACGCCGTCCAGGACCGGCCGGTCACCATAGGAGAACTCCACCCCCTCGTACCGGATCTCCCGCCGGAAGCGCGGCAGGTCCGGGGCGCCGGCCCGCTCCTCCACCGACGGCCGGATCTCCAGCGTCTCGGCCACCCGCTGGGCCGCGGTGAGCGCCTGCTGGTTGATCGAGTGGAGCCGGCCCATCCGCTTGAACGGCTCGGTGAGCGACACCAGCGCCGCCAGGAACAGCCCGAAGGTCCCCAGCGTGAGCTCGCCGGCCAGCACCGAGCGGCCGCCGATCTCCAGCACCACCAGGGCGCCGGCCACGCCGATGAGCTCCGTGATCCCGCCCAGCGCCTCCCGCCGCTTCACCGTGCGGATGCTCCCTTTATAGTACTCCCGGTTGATCCGGCGGAAGCGCTCGGCCGCCCGCGGCTCCGCGGTGTTGGACTTGATGATCCGCACCCCTTGGAACACCTCGATCAGGTGGGAGTTCATGTCGGCCATCCGCTCCTGCACCACGAACCCCAGCTTCCTCAGCATCTTCCCGATCCGGAGGATCGGGTAGCCCATGGCCGGTAGAAGGGCCACGGCGACCAGCGAGAGCTTCCAGTCGATGGCCAGCGCGATCCCCGCGAACACCACGACCTGCGAGGTTTGGTAGACCACGTCGGTGATCCCCTCGGTCAGGGCGTTGTGCAGCACCGCCACGTCGAAGGTGACCCGGGAGACCAGCTCGCCAGTCCGCTCGCCGCTGAAGAAATCCACCGAGAGCCGCTGGTAATGCCGGTACAGCCCCTCGCGGATGTCCCTCAGGAACCGCATCGCCACGTCGTTCATCAGCAGGGTCTGCAGGTAGAGGAGGACGTTCTTCAGGATGAAGAGGACCACCACCGCCGCGATGATCCCGTGCAGCTTGGAGAGGGGGGAGAGCTCCAGGAACCGCTCCGCCGCGGCGGCCACGGGGGCCGGCAGCCAGCCGGGCAGGGCCACCGAGCGCCCGGAGACCACCACGTCGAGGATCGGCACCAGCATCGCCAGGGAGATCCCCTTGAGGATGCTCGACCCCACCATGCAGGCGGAGGCCCATCCCAGCAAGCCGAGGTGCGGTTTAAGGTAAGGCCAAAGTTTGAGGTAGTTTCTCATCGGGCAAGTATTCTATCATGCTATACTACGGCTTCACGCCATGAATCCCATCCGTGTCGGCGTCGTCGGCGTGGGCCACTTGGGCTCCATCCACGCCAGGATCTATTCGCAACTCCAAGAAGCACAATTGGTTGCGGTGTGCGATACCCTGCCTGACCGCGCCCGCGCCGTGGCCCGCCAGCACCGCTGCGAGGCGCTGACCGACTGTAGGGACCTGCTCAGCCGCGTCGAGGCGGTCTCCATCGCCGTCCCCACCCAGCACCATTTCTTGGTGGCCAAGGAGTTCCTCGCCCAGGGGATCCATACCCTTGTGGAGAAGCCGATCACCTCCACCGTGGCCGAGGCCGACCGGCTCCTCCTCCTGGCCGCCGGGAGCGGCGCGATCCTGCAGGTGGGCCACGTGGAGCGGTTCAACGCGGCCCTGCGCCGTGTGCAGGATTCCCTGTCCGATCCCCGCTTCGTCGAGGTCCACCGGCTGGCCCCCTTCCAGCCGCGCGGCACCGAGGTCGGCGTGGTGCTGGACCTCATGATCCACGACCTCGACCTCCTGCTGGGCCTGGTGAAGAAGCCGGTGCGCCGGGTGGACGCCGTGGGGGTGAAGGTGCTCACCCCGTTC
>CAYJUA010000162.1:0-3112 GCA_964373295.1 uncultured Planctomycetia bacterium | reverse complement strand
GAGCGGACGATCCTGGAGATGGTCCCCCGGCTCTACCAGGGGCTCTCGGAGCTGGCCCGCTCGCTCGACCCCCGGCAGGCGGATCGCCTGCCCACCTTCCTGCATTTCGGGTCGTGGGTGGGGGCGGACCGGGACGGCAACCCCAACGTCACCCCGGAGGTCACGTGGGCCACGGCCCGGGCGCACCGCGCGCTGATCCTGGAGTTCTACGGCCGGCGCCTGGGGCAGATCATCCGGCGGTTCAGCCAGGCGGAGACGCTGCTGCCGGTGAGCCGGGCGCTCCTGCGCTCGCTGGAGTGCGACCGGCGGGAGCTGCCGGAAGCGGCGCGGAGCCTGGCCCAATATGAGGCCTCGGAGGTCTACCGGAAGAAGCTCTCCTTCATGCACACGCGGGTGATCCGCGCGGGCGGCGGGGAGGCGGGAGGCTACTCCGGCGCCGCGGAGCTGGTGAGCGACCTGCGCCTGCTCGGGTCCAGCCTGCGCCAGCATCGAAGCCGGTACGCGGTGAAGGAGGTCGAGGACCTGATCCGGCAGGTGGAGACGTTCGGCTTCCACCTCGCCCAGCTGGAGTTCCGCGAGCACCGGGCGAGGATTCTCCAGACCGTGGCAGAGCTTCTGCCCGGCATCCCCGGCGAGCGGGCCGCCTACGGCTCTCTGCCGGAGCCGGAGAGGCAGGCGGCGCTCCGGGCGCGGCGCGTCTTCGAGTACCGGGCCGTGGAGAGGCGCGACCAGGGGCATTTCTCGCTCGTGGCGCGGGATGTCCTGGGCCAGCTGCGCACGATGCGCCGGATCCAGGACGAGATGGACCCGGATTTGGCCCACACGTACCTGGTCAGCATGACCCAGGAGCCCAGCGACATCCTGGCGGTCCTGACGCTGGCTTCCTGGACCGGGCTCGTCCGGAACCTCGCCTCCCGCGGCAGGGAGCCGGTCGCCCGCCTCGACATCATCCCGCTCTTCGAGACGATCCCGGACCTCGCCCGCAGCGAGGAGGTGATGGTCTCCCTTTGGCGCGACCCCCTGTACCGGCGCTACCTGCGGGGGCGCGGCTTCCGGCAGGAGGTGATGCTGGGCTACTCCGACGCCAACAAGGACGGCGGCTACCTGGCGGCCAACTGGGCGCTGTACCGCGCGCAGGGCCGGCTGGTCCGCGCCGCCCAGCGCCACGGGGTGAAGCTGGTCCTCTTCCACGGCAAGGGCGGCACGATCGACCGCGGCGGGGGATTGAGCCATCGCGCGATCCTCGCCCAGCCCTTCTCCGCCCCCTCCTGCCGGATCAAGCTCACCGAGCAGGGGGAGGTGGTCGCGGCCAAGTACAGCCGGCCGGAGATCGCCCGCCGCAACCTGGAGCAGCTCGTCAGCGCGGTCCTGCTGGTGAACCTGGCTCCCGGCGGCTTCCGCGCCGGCAGCAGGCGCCTGAAGCGCTGGGAGGAGATCATGGCGGAGCTGGCGGAGGCCTCCGAGCGCGCCTACCGCGCCTTCGTCTTCGAGAGCCCCGACTTCCCCCGGTACTACGCGCAGGCCACCCCCATCCAGACCCTGCTGGATTCCCCGGTGGCAGGGACTCGGCCGGGCGCGCGGCCGGGCGCCGAACCCGGCAGCGGCCGGGGATCGGTCCCGCTCGAGAGCCTGCGGGCGATCCCGTGGGTCTTCAGCTGGATCCAATCGCGCCACATGCTCTCCTCCTGGTACGGCATCGGCTCGGCCATCGACACCTTCCGCCGCCGGCACGGGCAGCAGGGGATGCGGGAGCTGGCCGTCATGGCGCGGGACTGGCCCTTCGCGCAGGTCCTCTGGGAGAACGCCCAGGCCTCGCTTGCCAAGGCGGACCTCAAGATCGCCGCCTGCTACGCCGGCCTGGTGCGGCCGGCCGGCGTCCGGGCGAAGGTTTTCGGGCAGATCCAGCAGGAGTACAGCCGCTCCGTCCAGGGGGTGTTGGGGATCACCGACTGCCAGGCTCTCCTGGAGACCCAGCCGGTCCTGCGGCACTCCATCCTCCTCCGCAACCCGTACGTGGACCCCCTGCACATCCTCCAGGTCCGCTGCATGGAGGAGCTCTCCCGCCGGCGGTCCCGCGCCGACCGGAAGCGCTGGCTGGACCTCCTCCGGCTGACGATCCACGGGGTGGCCTACGGGATGAAATCCACCGGCTGAAATTGGCCCCACAACCGCCCCGCCATGTGGTATAGTTGTAGCAAAGAGTAAGAAGCAACAAAAGCCAGCCTGAAACCATGTTCGAGCGTCGTGCGCACATTCGCATCCCCGTCGGCCTCCACGGCCGGTACCAGTCGGCCCGGAAGATGGCTTTTCCCCGCCTGGGCCTCACCCAGGACATCTCCATGGGCGGCATGCAGATGGCCTGCACCGAGCGCCTCGAGCCGGGCGAGCAGATCTCCATCGACCTGCCGCTGCCCCGCGAGGGGGAGGTCGGCCTGACCGGCGTGGTGGTCTGGTCCCGGAGGTCGGAAGGGATGAACGGCGCCTACGAGATCGGGATGAAGTGGGCCGGCCTGGACCCGGCGGCCCAGGCGCGCCTCTCCTCCTACATCAACAGCTACACCCGCACGCGGTCCGGCTCGTTCGCCGCCGCGGCGGCGCGCCCGGAGCCGGCCGTCTCATGGCCCCGTGTGCTCAGTGTGGCGCTTTTTCTGTCGGCCCTGCTCCTCATTGCGGCGGAGCTGGGCCTGAGCTGGTACGAGATGTCCCTCGAGAACCGCTCCCTGCGCTACTCCCTCAGCTCCCAGCAGCTCATCCAGTCCCGCATCACCGGCGAATAGACGGCTGCAGTCCCCGCCAGTCCTCCACGTTTACAGATGTTCCTTTTCCGGCTAAACTGTCCCCGTATTCCCCGGTAGCTCAGTTGGTAGAGCGGGTGACTGTGACGAAAACGATAGCAGCCCCGGCCGGAAACGGCCGGGTGATAAAGCGAGTAAATTCAGGGAACTCCCTGCGTTACAGGGGCAATCCTGAGCCAAGCCCTGGCGTCATCAGGGAAGGTGCAGAGACTAGACACTCGCCACCTAAGAGCGCCGAAATGCCGGCGCTGATGGTGAAGGTATAGTCCTACCCCCTCGGCAACGAGGGAAGGTCGTAATCACCATGTCCCAGGTTC
>CAYJUA010000161.1:0-3184 GCA_964373295.1 uncultured Planctomycetia bacterium | reverse complement strand
AGCTCCGCCTCGATGATCGCAAAGAACTCCTTCGTCACCCAGGAGGTGTTGGGAGATCCCCGATCCACCCGCAGCTCCGGCTTCTGGACAGCCCGCAGGGGGATCCTCTGGGCCAGGAGACCCTCCTGGTAGATGGCCTTGACCTCTCCGGCGTGAACCGAGGGAACGATCCGATGCGCGACTATCACTCGGGAGAAGAAGTCGATCAGCGTCAATAGGTACCACCGTACACCCGCAATCCGAAGCTGCGTCCAGTCGCAGCCCCACATCACGTTGCGCCGGAACACCTCGTACCGCGGCTCCTTCCAAGGCGCCGGACGCCGCTCATACGTTTGCTCCCACCCCTGAACCTTCAGGCGCTCATAGACGCTGCTGAAGGAAACGTAGGTTCCTTCGGCCTGAAGCGCCCCCTGGATCCGCCGGTGCCGCCAGTCCGGATGCTGCTCCTTCACCCGATCCATCCGTTCCAGTTCCGCGGGCGTCAGGGCGCGCGGGTTCTGAACCGGAACGCCACCCTTCGGCTCCTGCCGCCAGCGGTAATAGCTGGATCGGGAGACCTCCAGCGTTTTGGCCACTTCGCTTACCGTCCTGTCCATCGCCTGCTGCTCCTGGATGAACTGGGCGACTTCCCGCCGTTGGGATTCCAGAAGCCGTTTTCCCCCTCGAGCGGTAAGTCCAAACTCGTCTCTTTTTTTATCTCCGAGATCAGCAGGCTCTGATTGAGCAGGGCCTCTTTGAGCTTGCGGTTCTCCGCCTCCAGACGCTTCGTCTCCGGAGGCTTGACCGGCCGGCCGTTCCGGAGACTGGCGTTGAGGCCCACCTCCAGCTGCCGCTTCCAGCGCCGGTACACCGAGTAGTTCAGATCGTACTTGGCCAACCCCTCCTTCAGGGTCGGGTGCCGCTCGATCTCTTTGAGCATCTCGTATTTTTGATGCGGGGTAAAAATCCGCCGAGGTTTCTTCACGACCTCTTCCATCTTCAGCCCCTCCTCTCACCTCAATCCAGTGAGCTTCTTTTTACCCCTTCTTTTGTCTCAATACCAGAAAAACAGGACACTAGCGGAGTCAGGACATCCAACGCCAAATCTCTAAAGTGAGGGTTTGAGGCCCCAGCGGCGCTGGCCATCAGCGCATAAGTCAGGCGCCGAGCATCCACATGACTCAGAACTTCCCTGTTGTGGTCTTCCTGACGAGGATCTGCCAGGGCAATGAAGAACACCCGAAGGGATGCATGGATACCCGGCACGAGCGCTGGATTCGTTAAGGTGGCCTTTAGCCTGTCAATCAAATGGTCGACATCTTCAATCCTTACCGTGAGAAGAGCGTCCTCCATCTCATCCCGCGTGTTGGACTCCTCCATGCCGGTCTGGCGCAGGGCCCAGGCAGGGGCCGGCAGCCCCAGGGAGAGCGCCACAGCCAGGGCGCACACCCTGTGGATCCAGCCCAGATTGCGTGTGTTTGGAAATGCCATACGGGTCAATGAGTTCCTATACATAAAGTGTACACGATGGAATGGAAAATGTGGGGGATTGACAAGCCCGGATTCGGACTTACTTCGCCTGGCGGCGGTGGGCCCGGAGCTCGCGGTAGACCGGGATCAGGGAGAGCAGGATGACCACGGCGACGACCCAGTGGACGTACCGCTCGATGTTGGGGACCGACTCTCCCAGCAGGTAGCCGGTCAGGGTCATGCTGCAGACCCATCCGATCCCGCCGAGGACGTTGAACGTCAGGAAGGTGGGGTAATGCATCCGGCCCACGCCGGCCACCGTCGGCGCGAAGGTGCGCACGAAGGGGACGAAGCGGGCCAGGACGATCGTCTTGTTGCCGTACTTCTCATAGAACCGCCGGGTGTGGACCAGGTGGTCCTTGTGGAAAAAGCGGGAATCCTCCCGGTTGAAGATCCGGGGGCCGGCATAGTGCCCGATCGCGTAGCCGACGCTGTCGCCCACGACCGCCGCGGCGCTGAGCGAGGCCATCAGGACCCCGATGTTCAGCGTGCCCTCCACCGAGGCGATCAGCCCCGCCGTGACGAGGAGGGAGTCCCCGGGCAGGAAGAAGCCGATCAGGAGCCCGGTCTCGGCGAAGATGATGAGCGCCAGCCCCGAGTACCCCGCCCAGCGGATGATCTCCTCCAGTGGAGGCAATGGCCCGATCATGAGGGGGACATGGTAGCATGGGAGATCATGGATCGCGTCAAGATCGGCCAGGCGCTCCGGCGCTACTTCGTCACGGGGCTGGCGGCCCTGTTCCCCGTCGTGGTCACCCTGTACCTGCTGGTGGCCATCTTCAAGTTCTCGGACGGGCTGCTCGGGCGGTACCTGGGGTCACGGATCCCGGGGCTCGGCCTGCTTTTGACCCTGCTCATCACGCTGCTGGTGGGAGTCTTCTCCACCCACTTCATCGGCCGGATCCTCTTCCCCACCCTGGAGGCCTGGTTCAGCCGGCTCCCCCTGATCCGGGGGATCTACCCGGCCGTCAAGCAGCTGACCCGGTTTCTCCTCAGCGACGGGAAGAATGTCTCCATCCGCCGGGTGGCCATGGTGGAGTACCCGCGCCCGGGGAGCTGGACCCTGGCCTTCGTCACGAACGAGACGCGCACCTCGGTGACCGGCTCCGAGGAGAAGCTCCTGACGCTCCTGGTCCCGACGCCGCCTTCCCCCTTCAGCGGGCCGCTCCTCTTTCTCCGCGAGAAGGACGTGACCATCCTGGACATGCCGGTGGAGGAGGCCCTGAAGCTCATCGTCTCGGGCGGGGTGGCCTCGGCGTCCCTGCAGGCAAAGTTCCCCCGCCCGTAAGAGTTGCCCCGCTAGGACTCGGCGCCGAGCCCGGCTCCCCTCCGCTGGCGCGCAAGGTCGCCAGGGTGCTCGGTCGGCCACTCGCCCCGATACCCGGACACTCCCATAAGGTCGTGTCCACCCTCCTATAGTAGACGCTATTCCACCCTAGATGCGGAGCTAAGGAACCCAGCGTGGTCGCTCAGGAGACTGCGGTGGACTATCGGATCCAGACTACTCGCCGCTTGAAGTCGACGTGGAGTGTTTTGTGAGAAAGAAGTCGCGTCCCGATCAGGATATCTTCAGCGCGGGAGGTCACCACATGGGTTGTAAACCGCTGGCGATCAAAAATGACTTCGCCCAGGTAGACGCGTTCCCTCACCCGATCCCCTGTGGCAATTTCGTACT
>CAYJUA010000160.1:0-3235 GCA_964373295.1 uncultured Planctomycetia bacterium | reverse complement strand
GATCGGTCGAGGTGGTCTTCCCCGCGTCGATGTTGTCGACGATGCAGAATTTCCTCGTCCTCTCCAGCGGGTACTCACCCATAACGAGTGTCGACAAGGAGTGTCATCTTCGTTCTCGTTACCAGCGGTAATGGCTGAAGGCCTGGTTGGCCTCGGCCATCCGGTGCATGTCCTCTTTCCGCTTCACCGCGGAGCCCTGCCCCTGGTAGGCGGCGATGAACTCCTCCGCGAGCCGCTCGTCCATCGGCTTGCCGGCCCTGCCGCGGGCGAAGTCCCTGATCCACTTCATCGCCAGGAACATCCCCCGCTCCTGCCGCACCTCCACAGGGACCTGGTACGTGGCGCCTCCGACCCGCCGGGACTTGACCTCCACCAGCGGCCGGGCGTTCTCCAGCGCCTTCTGGAAGATCACCAGCGCCTCCGGCGCGTTCACCTTCTTGCTGGCCAGGTCCATCGCGTTGTAGACGATCCTCTCCGCCTTGGACTTCTTCCCGGCCACCATCACCATGTTGATGAAGCGGTGCACCTGGCGCGAGTTAAAGCGCGCGTCCGGGACCAGCACCCTCTTCTCCCGCCGTCCCCGTCTCACGCCACCCTCCTTCGGAAGGTGGGGCATGTTGGGGAGGATGGGAAATCCTCCCCAACAAGACCTTCGAGGCGCCGGAGGCACCGAGCCCGGGGAAAGGGGGATCCCAGGGGGGGAACCAGCCCTGCCCCGCACCCTTTCACCGCCGGGTGGGGCGCGTTTTCCCCTCTGGAACGAGTCGCGACATAAAAGGTCGGCATCGTTACTCCTTCGGACGCTTCGCGCCGTATTTGGAGCGCGATTTCCGGCGCTGGTTCACCCCCGCGGCGTCCAGCGTCCCCCGGACGATGTGGTACCGGACGCCGGGGAGGTCCTTCACGCGGCCGCCGCGGACCAGCACGATCGAGTGCTCCTGCAGGTTGTGCCCCTCCCCGGGGATGTACCCGGTCACCTCCACCCCGTTGGTCAGCCGGACGCGGGCGATCTTCCGCAGGGCCGAGTTCGGCTTCTTCGGCGTCATGGTCCGCACCTGCAGGCAGACGCCCCGGAGCTGCGGGCGCTGCTGCAGAGCCGGCGACTTGGAGCGCTTCACCTTATCCTTGCGGCCCTTCCGGATGAGCTGCGAGATCGTCGGCATCGGTTATTCTTCGTCCTTCTCCGGCCCTTCCTCTTTCGGCTCATCGGTCAGCCCGCGGACGATCGGGACCGCCTCAACCCGCTGGTGCTCGGAGAACCCGGAGCCCACGGGGATCAGGTGCCCCATGATCACGTTCTCCTTCAGCCCCTGCAGATCGTCCCGCTTGCCGGCGGCCGCGGCCTCGGTGAGGACGCGGGTGGTCTCCTGGAAGCTGGCCGCCGAGATGAAGCTCTCCGTGGAGAGGGAGGCCTTGGTGATCCCCAGGAGCAGCTGGGTCGCCGAGGCGGGCTTTCCGCCCTTCTTCGCCGTCCGCTCGTTCTCCTCCGCGAAGCGAAGCTTGTCGACCTGGCTCCCCACGAGGAACTCGGTGTCCCCGGCGTCGTCGACCCGCACCTTCCGGAGCATCTGGCGCACGATCGTCTCGATGTGCTTGTCGTTGATCCGGACGCCCTGGAGCCGGTAGACCTCCTGGATCTCGTTGACCAGGTACTCCTGCAGCTTCTTGTCGCCGCCGATCCGGAGGATGTCCTGCGGCACCACCGGCCCGTCGATCAGGGGTTGGCCCGCCATCACCCAGTCGCCCTTGTAGACGTTGAGGTGCTTGCCGTGCGGGATCAGGTACTCCCGCTTCATCCCCGTGGGGCTCTTGATGATCACGCGCCGCTGGCCCTTCTTGTTCTCGCCGAACTCCACCACGCCGTCGATCTCGCTGATGATCGCCGGGTCCTTGGGCTTGCGCGCCTCGAACAGCTCCGCCACGCGGGGGAGGCCGCCGGTGATGTCCTTGGTCTTGGTCAGCACGCGCGGGGTCTTGGCCAGGAGGTCCCCCGCCTCCGCCCGCTGGGCGTCCTTCACCACCACGTGCGCGCCCGCCGGGATCGGGTAGATCGCCAGCACCTCGCCCCGGGAGTCCTCCAGCACCAGCTGGGGGTGGAAGTCGCCGCGGTGCTCGATCACGATCCGGTCCGGCAGGCCGGTGGCCGGGTCGATGTCGGTCCGCATGGTGACCCCTTCCTTGAGGTCCTCAAACCGCACCTTGCCGGAGCCCTCGGTCAGGATCGGCACCGTGTACGGGTCCCAGCGCACGAAGATCTCGTCCTTGGCGACCTTCTCCCCCTCGGCGTGCTTGAGCACCGCCCCGGAGGGGATCGTGTAGCGGTCCAATTCCCGGCCTTCCTCGTCGTTGATCGAGACCTGGCCGTTGCGGTTCAGGACCACCCACTCCTTGCCTTTCTGGACGCACCGGATGTTGTGGAGCTTCAGCGCGCCTCTCAGCTTGGCCTTGATGTGCGAGGTCTCCACCACCCGGAACGCCGTGCCTCCGATGTGGAAGGTCCGCATGGTCAGCTGGGTGCCCGGCTCGCCGATCGACTGCGCGGCGATGATCCCCACCGCCTCCCCGATCTCGACCATCCGACCGGTGGCGAGGTTCCTGCCGTAGCAGCGGGCGCAGACGCCCCGCTTGGCCTCGCAGGTGAGCACCGAGCGGATCCTGATCTTCTCGATCCCGGCCTGCTCGATCTTCTCGGCGGCCTCCTCGGTGATCTCCTGGCCCTGCTCCACGATGATCGTGTCGGTGATGACGTCGGCGATGTTGTCCAGCGCCACGCGCCCGACGATGCGCTCCTTCAGGGGCACCACCACCTCGTCTCCCTCGATGATCCCGGTGATGAGGATCCCGTTGAGCGTCCCGCAGTCCAGCACAAAGATGGAGACGTCCTGCGCCACGTCCACGAGCCGCCGGGTCAGGTACCCGGAATCGGCGGTCTTGAGCGCCGTGTCGGCCAGCCCCTTGCGGGCGCCGTGCGTGGAGATGAAGTACTCGAGCACGGTCAGCCCCTCGCGGAAGTTCGCCGTGATGGGGCTCTCGATGATCTCGCCGGAGGGCTTGGCCATGAGCCCGCGCATCCCCGCCAGCTGGCGGATCTGCTGCTTGGAGCCGCGGGCGCCGGAATCGGCCATCATGAAGACCGGGTTGAACGGGTCCATCTGCTTGAAGATCAGGTCCGACACCCGGTCGGTGGCGTGCGTCCAGATGTCGATCACCTTGTTGTAGCGCTCGCCGTCGGTGA
>CAYJUA010000159.1:0-3235 GCA_964373295.1 uncultured Planctomycetia bacterium | reverse complement strand
CCTCGATCCCCTTGACCAGCTTGTTCAGGTCGAGGACCGTCCAGCTCTCGATCGAATCGAGGACATCCTCTACATTCACTTTTGACATCGTGTTTCTCCTCTCCTATTGCGTGCTAAGTTCCCTGCCGGCTTTCCTATTACAAGTTTGTCCGTATGCGCTTGGGGGCGTCCCCAGTGCCCGATACCGATAGGCCGGGGCGCTCCAGTTCGCCCCTGTCAGGTCGCCTCTGGCTTGGGCGCGTCTTTCTCCGGCGCGGACGCCTCTGGCTTTGGCGACTCTTCTGCCGCTTCGGGCTTCGGCGCTTCTTTGCCCTTCTTCTGGGCCAGGGCAGCCAGCGTCAGCGCGAACTGCCGGATCGGCCCCTGGAGGAGCATCGCCAGGTTCCGGAGCGGCATCTGCATGACCCCGGCCAGCTGGGACAGCAGCACCTGCCGCGTGGGGAGCTTGGCCAACGCCGACAGGTCCTGCGCGCTGAGGACGGCCCCGCCCATCACGCCGCCCTTGAGGACGAACCCCTCGTGGTCTTTGGCGAACTGCACCAGCAGCTTCGCCGCGGCCACGGCATCCCCGCGGATCGGGGTGATCCCGCAGGTCCCTTGGAGATGCTTCTCCAGGTCCGACCAACCTTTCTCCCGGAACGCCAGCCGGCACAGGGCGTTCTTCACGACGTTGAACGACCCCTCCTGCGACTGCAGCTGCTGGCGGAGCTGGTTGAGATCCCGCGTCGGCACCTTTCCCATCTGGGCCACCACCACCGAATCCACGGCGGAGAGGGCCTTCCCCATATCCTGCACCCAGCGGGCGCGCACCCGCCGGCCCAGCCGCGGCGGCCCTTCCGCCGTCTTCACGCCGGCCGCCCCCTTCACGAGGATTTCCCTTCCGCCGGGTCGAGCCGCAGCCCCGGCCCCATCGTGGTGGAGACCACGGCGTTGCGCAGGTACTTGCCCTTGGCCGCGGCCGGCTTGGCCCGCCAGACCGCCTCCATCAGCGACTGCAGGTTGGCCACGAGGTGCTCCGTGGGGAACGAGCGCTTGCCCACGCCGAGGTGGATGTCCCCCTGCTTGTCCATCTTGAATTCGACCTTGCCGCCCTTGACCTCCCGCACCGCCCGCGCCACGTCCATGGTCACCGTGCCGGCCTTCGGGCTGGGCATGAGCCCGCGGGGCCCCAGGACCCGCCCCAGCTTGCCCACCTCCCTCATCATGTCCGGGGTGGCCACGATGGCGTCGAACTCCATCCAGCCCCCCTCGATCTTCGCGATCAGATCTTCGGCCCCCACGAAATCGGCGCCGGCGTCTCTGGCCTGGCGCTCCTGCTCCCCCTTGGCGAACACCAGCACGCGGAGCGTCTTGCCCGTGCCGTGGGGAAGCACCACCGTCCCGCGGACGTTCTGGTCGCTCTGCTTGGGGTCCACGTCAAAAGCCAGGGCCAGCTCCACCGTCTCGTCGAACCTCGGCGCCGGCGCCTGCTTCAGAAGCCCCACCGCCTCGGGGATCGTGTACTGCTTGCGGGGCTCCACCAGCTTCCGCGCCGCCTCGATCCGCTTGCTCATTGCGTGATTTCGATCCCCATCGAGTGGGCGGTCCCCTCGACCTGCTTCATCGCCTGCTCCAGCGAGGGGGTGTTCAGGTCCTTGAGCTTGAGCTGGGCGATCTCCCTCACCTTGGCGCGGGGCACCGAGCCCACCTTCTCCCGGTTCGGGGTGCCCGAGGCCTTGGCGACCCCGGCGGCCTGCTTCAGCAGGACCGAGGCCGGCGGGCTTTTGATGATGAAGGTGAACGTCCGGTCCTCGAAGGCGGTGATCACCGCGGGAAGGGTCAGCCCTTCCTGCCCCTTGGTCCTCTCGTTGAACTGCTTGCAGAACTCCATGATGTTGAGCCCGTGCGAGCCCAGGGCGGGGCCCACCGGGGGGGCCGGGTTGGCCGCCCCCGCGGGGCAATACAGCTTGATCTGGGCGATCACCTTCTTCGCCATCGGGTCAGACCTTCTCCACCTGCCAGTACTCCATCTCGACCGGGGTCGAGCGGCCGAAGATCGAGACCATCACCCGGAGCTTCCCCTTCTCCGGGTGGATCTCTTCCACGGTGCCGTTGAAGTTCGTGAAGGGCCCCTCGTTGATCCGCACCGACTCCCCCTTCTCGAAGCTCACCTTGGGGATCGGCTTCTCCATCTTCTCCTGGCTCGCCTGCAGGATCTGGGCGACCTCCTCATCCCGGAGCGCCACGGGGCGAAGGCCCGAGCCCACGAAGCCGGCCACCCCGGGGATCGACTTGATCGAGTACCAGGTCTCGTCGCTCATCTCCATCTGGATCATCACGTAGCCCGGGAAGACCCGCCGCTCCGAGATCTTCTTCTTGCCGCCCTTGACCTCGGACACCTTCTCCATGGGGACCAGCACCTGGGCGACCGCCTCGCCGCACTTGCCGGAATCGATCACCTTCTGGAGGGAGGCCTTGACCTTGTCCTCCTGCCCCGTCAGGGTGTGGATCACGTACCACTGCTTCGCCATCAGCGGATGATCCAGCTGATCAGCCGCGCGCAGACCAGGTCGAAGAACCCGATCACCAGCGACAGCAGGAGGATGGTCACCAGCACCACCCTCGTCGATTCCAACAGCTCCCGCAGCGTCGGCCATGAGACCTGGGCCAGCTCGCTCCTGACATCCTTGAAAAAGGCAACCGTTCTCTGGATCACTGATGCTGGAATCCCTTTCGAGTTCCTGCGCTTTCAGGCCAGGAGGGATTCGAACCCCCAACCATCGGATTTGGAGTCCGTTGCTCTACCAGTTAGAGCTACTGGCCTATTTTGTCTCGCGGTGCAGCGTGTGGGCGCGGCAAAAGCGGCAGTACTTCTTCAACTCCAACCGGTCGGGGTTTTCCTTCTTGTTCTTCGTGCAGTCGTAGTTGCGCCGGCGGCATTTCTCGCAGGCCAACGCGATCAGCTCCCGCACGGCGGAATCCCCCCGGAAACAAAAACGGCGTAAGGGGCCCTTCCCTTACGCCGTGATCTCCGTGACCACACCCGCGCCTACCGTCTTGCCGCCCTCGCGGATCGCGAAGCGAAGCCCCTTGTCCATGGCGATGGGCGAAATCAGCTCCACGTCCACGTTGGCGTTGTCGCCCGGCATCACCATCTCCGTCCCCTTCGGGAGCGTGGCCACGCCGGTCACGTCCGTGGTGCGGAAGTAGAACTGGGGCCGGTAGCCGGTGAAGAACGGCGTGTGCCGCCCGCCCT
>CAYJUA010000158.1:0-3286 GCA_964373295.1 uncultured Planctomycetia bacterium | reverse complement strand
TCCCGGATCTCCCGCAGGGTGCCGAGGGTCGTCTCGCCGCCGCCCTTCACCCGGACGGTCAATTGGCTGTCCAAGAGCGGGCTGTCGGCGTTGACCTGCACCGAGAGCCGCCCCGACCGCACGGAGATCTCCACGCCGGGCAGCGCCACCTGGCCGCCCTGCCGGAGCGTGAGCACGAGGGAGTTCCCATCGGGGCCGACCGACAGGTCGGCGTTTCCGCGGATCACCGACTCCGCCACCAATGACAGGGCCGTGCCGCCCAAGCGGATTGCCTCGATCGCCGTGTCAATGAGGTTATCGGGGGCGATCTCCGCCGCCAGCACCGGGGCCGATCCTTGAAGGATCGGCCGGATCTGCTCGCTCGCGGTCTCGAGGTCCGCCAGGGAGGTCCTCGCCCTCACGGAGGCCTCCTCCAGTGACATCGTCCGGAGGTCCTGGTGGAACTGCCGGGGGATCGCATCCCTGGCATCCCTGATCAGCTCCCCGACCTGCCGGGCCAGGCCGTTCACTCGCGCGATGTCCGCCCCCAGCGCCCGGAGGTTGGCCGCCAGGTCCCCCGCCGCGCGAAGGGACGGCAGCGGAGCCCCGCCCCGCTGCAGCAGCCGCTCGGCGGCGTTCAGCAAGGCCGCGGGGGCCTGGCCGGTCATGTTCAGGTGCCGGGCGGCGATCGCCAGCGAGTTGGCCGCCGACACCAGGTTCCCTCGTGCCTCGGGGGAGAGCGGCTGGGTGGAGTTCGCGCGGGTATTGAGCCCCTGGCTCATGCTGTCCACCGCCTGGTTGAGCCGGTTGCCAGCGTTCAGGTTGATGTCCGGCCGCGCGGCGTGGAGAGCCCCCAACTGCGCCAGCTCGCTGTTGACCGCGGCGGCCGTCTCGGGGCGCAGCGTGGAGGTGTCCTGCGGCAGGCGGGCCAGCGCTTGGTCCGTCTCCGTCGAAAGGCGCTCCACCGCGCCGGTGGTCGTCTCAGCCGGCCGGCCGGTCTCCGTGCGCGACTCGGTGGGCGGCTGAGAGGTCTGCGCGGTTTCCGCCTCGACTCGCGGCCGGGCCGCAGGGTCGACATCCAGCGCCCGGTTGATCCGCTCAACCCCCTCCCGCCCGCCGGTTACGGTGGCCGGGCGCTCCAGGGCGTTGGCCAGGCCGCGCGGCCGGGCGATGTCGTGGTAGGCCGGCACCACCAGGAAAGCGACCGTCTCCCCGACGAAATCCGCCACTCCGTAAGGCATGAAGGGAATCCGCATCAACCCCGCGGTGATTCTATTACCGCCGTATTCTTGCGCGATCGGCAGGAGAACGCTCACTTCGACCAGGGTCTTCGCGAAACGGGCCGTGGAACCGAAGCCCCCCTCTCCGGTAAACTGGAAGACGGCGCCGGCCCGTTCTCCCAGAGCCGTTGCCCAGATCCGCTGCCCGATCGGGGCCGCCGCCATGACTGAGAGGGTCATTTCAACCTGGTGGCCCGCTCCGCCCTTGAAGAGGAAGTTGTGGACGAATTGAGGGACGCCGTTATGGAAACTGCCCATGTCGGCGAAACGCTCGATCAGCCACCCAACCAACGGGATATCACCCGCCTTCTTGAGATCCACCCCAGCAACCCGCAGGGCAGCCTGGATGCCGGCGCTGATGTAGTTGAGCTGGAGCATCAGGATAGAGAGATGCACATAGGTTGTGACAAACCGGGCTCCCAACGAGGACAACGCCGAGAACGACGTCGAAAGCGCTCCCGCCCAGAGACCGGCCCGTGTGCCCGAGGCGGCGTAAGTGGCGGCATTGGCGGTCCGGAACGCCACCGCGAGCTGCTGCGTCATGGGACCGGAGCCGATGAAGGCCCTGACTCCAGCGACCCAAGCGGACCGACTGAAAACAGCCCGGGCGCCGGCAGCAATCACGCCGGGAGCGTTGACAGCCCCCGTGTAAAGCGCGCCGACACCCGCTCTGATGACTGCATAGCCGCCGCTCACGGTCCCCCTAAAGGCGCGGCTACCCAGTTGGAACGCGACATCCACCGCCCCCCGCACCCCTCCCCCCGCCGCCCGAAATGCCCCGCCGACGAACGCGGCTCCGGAGACCAGATATCCTGACGCGGATGCGGTCACACTAGAGGCCCTGTCCGCCCACGTACCAATCGTGGTAATCTGCCGCAGAGGCACTCCCAAAGCATTTAGTCCCGTATAACGTGTAACGAAATTAACCCCCCCCCATACCTTGGCATTCGTCCAAGTCAGAACCCGCGCCGGCGCCGCCCAGGCGCTAGTGAGGTAAACTTCCCGGGCTGCGCGGCCTGCCTGAAGAAGTGCCGCCTCCCGGGTCGCCGCCACGCCGACCGCCCGTCTCATGGCGACGTTCCCCATCGTCCCGGCATAGGCCCGGTAGCCAGAAAACAGGGCCCTGCCGCCGGCCAGGCCGCCGGCCAGCAAGCCGAGGGCGCCGGGGACGGCGGTCCCCGCGATCAGCGTGACGTTCATCCAGAAAGCGGCCCTCTCCGGGTTGACCTCCCCAAAGCCGAGCACCGGTGCGGTGCCGGTCTCCCGGGCAGCAGCGTGCAGGATCTCCGAAGACCGGGCGAAAGAGGAGGCGTACGCTCCAACGGCATTCCAGAAGCCGGACTCCTCGAACTGGAACCTCTCATTCCGCATCGCTTCCCGGTAGACGCCGGTATGGGGGTTGAAAACTCCGATCGTGATGGGCTCGCCGCCGCTGTCATCGTAGCGGACCGCCCGCGTCCCGGCGGTCTCTCCTCTCGCCCCTCCCGGCCGCCCCGGATAGGTGATTTCATAGGCCCGGACCTCGAAGCCCCTCGGAGTCTGCTCGATCTGGCCGAAGGCGTTGAGGGATCGGTTGCTCCCGGGGAGGGTGGTATAGCTCGGGTCCACCAGCGTCCAGGTCCGGCCGGAGGCAACCGGCACATAGAAAGAGTCCGCCCGATTGGTGATGACCCACCGGCCGGACGGCGGCTGCCCCCGTTCAGCGCCGAACGCGGGCAGATCCGGGTTGAACTGCATGGCGAAGAAGATATTACCGAGGGGGCGGCTCCCCCACGGCGGGTTGACGAGATCCTGGGGCCAGGAGAGGCCCACCTCCTGGACCTGCACAGTGGAGCCCTCATTGAGCCGCCGGGTCCTCATGTTGGAGCCGAGGGAGGAGTGCAGCCCCCCGTGGGGGATCCGGTAGACCCGCAGACCTGCCCTCGGATTAGCCTCGTCAATGAGCAGCAGGACCTGGTAGGCCTCGGCGCTTCTGACCGTGCCGTTGTTGTGCAGGCGGGTCATACCCGCGTGGTGGAGGCCAGTCC
>CAYJUA010000157.1:0-3354 GCA_964373295.1 uncultured Planctomycetia bacterium | reverse complement strand
ACCGGAGCCCCGGTGTACGTGAAGAATCTCCCTTCGAGTCGAGCCACCGTTTCGCCCTCGGAGATCACGTTCTTATAGGGGTCTGACCTGGTCGTGTTGATCGTAACGGCCAATGTCTCTCCGACTTGGAGAGCGAAAGGCGTCGTGACCGTGAACACCTTTGTCTGTGGAGCTTCGGCGAAGAGGTGCCTCGCGCCTGCGACCAAGAAGCTTGCCACCACTGTCAACACCCCCAGTGCGACCGCCAACGACAAGAACCGCCTTCTCTTCCTCATCTTGATATTCCTCCTCTTTTTTTGGCCTAAAGGTAACTTCAGTCTAGGGCTCCTTTCCTCCCCGTGTCAATATTTCTTCGTAGGTGATGCGGAGTCCCTGCAACGTAAGGTCAGGGTTGACGATGCGGAATGAGCGGCAGAAGGGGGCAATCGTGCGGGCGTGTCCCCCGGTGGCGATCACCTTGGCCCCGGGCGCGTGACGGCGCTTCATGGCGGCCACCAGCCCGTCGCAGAGGGCGCCGTAACCGTAGAAAAGGCCGCCGCGGATGCTGGACCGGGTGTCGCGGCCCAGGAACTCCCCGGGCGGGGTGGGCCGGATCCTGGGCAGCAGGGCGGTCCGGCTGGCCAGGGCCTCCAGCGCGATCTCCAGCCCCGGCACGATGAAGCCGCCCAGGTACTCCCGGCGGCGGCTGACCAGGTCCAGCGTGACCGCGGTGCCGAAATCGACCACGATGGCGGGCCCCGCATAGAGGAAGCAGGCAGCCGCGGCGTTCACCAGGCGGTCCTGCCCGACCTGGCTGGGGATCCGGTAGCGGTTGATGACCGGCGCGCGGACGTTTTCCCCCAGCACCAGCGGCCTGCGCCGGACCAGGCCCCGGAGCGCCCGCTTCAGCGCCGTGGTCGCCCCGGGGACCACGCTGGAGATGATTGCCCCCTCCACCAGGGCGGGGGCCGCGCGGGCGCTCTTCAGGAAGGCCCGCAGGGCCGCCGAGTACCGGGCCGCCGCGCGGGGCCCGTGCCGGCCCACTGTGCCGGGCGCATGCGTGGGGATCCGCCCCCGGGCGAGGAGGCGCCTGCCCCGGAAGAGGCCGAGGGCGATGCTGGTGTTGCCGACGTCAATCGCCAGCAGCATGGCGGGCGAGCCGGCGGCTGCGGACGCGCAGCCGGATCCAGTGGACCAGTCCCCACAGCGCCAGATACGCGACACCCGCCATGACGAATGCCAGCACCATGTTCCCCGCGAGGGTGCCCAGGAGGAGCTTCCCCAGCCGGCTGGAGGGAAGCCAGTCCCCCATCATCCAGCGGCCGAGCGCGTAGCTCCCGCCGTAAATGAGCGGGGTGGTGAGGGGGTTCGTGACGAGCGCCCCGGCCACCATCACGGGAAGGTTCAGGCGGAGCAGCGCCGCCGCCCCGGCCGCGACCAGCGCCCCGGTGCCGGGGATCACCCCGAGGGCGACCCCCAGCGCGAACGCCAGCGCCACCTTGTGGGGGTTTCCGCGGAAACGGAACAGGGACCGGATGAATCGCTTCAGATCCATCCCTTCAGAAACCTCAGGAGGATGCCCAGCGCGATCAGTGCGACAATGCCAGCGCGGACGCGCGCCCGCAGCCGCGTCATGACGTCAAGGCAGAAGCGCAGGCGCACCACGTGGGCCGTCCCCTGAAACTCCGGCAGATGGGTGCGGCGCTGCAGGTCCAGGACCTGCGGGCGGACAATCCACCCCAGGTAGACTGCCAGGACCGCCGCCGCCCCCAGCGCCGCTAGCGAGAGGATTCCTTCACCATCCCCGCGAAGGGGGCCAGGAGCTGGGTCAGCTCCGTCGGGATCACGAACTTCGTGGAGGGGCTGGCTCCGAGCTGCTTCAGGGCCTCCAGGTACTGGAGCGACATCGTCTTCGCGTCCACGTGTCTGACCGCCTCAAAGACCTTGGAGAGGGCCAGGGCGTTGCCCTCGGCCTGCAGGATCGCCGCCTGTTTCCCCCCCTCGGCCTTGAGGATCGCCGCCTGCTTCTCCCCCTCGGCCACGGTGACGTTGGCCTGCTTCTGGCCGTCCGCCTCGAGCACCATGGCGCGGCGGTTCCGCTCCGCCGCCATCTGCTTGTTCATCGCCTCCTGCACCTCCTTGGGCGGCGAGATCTCCCGGATCTCCACCGTCGTCACCTTGACGCCCCAGCGCTCGGTGACCTCGTCCAGCTTGGTCCGCAGGACATGGTTGATCTGCTCCCGCTTGGCCAGCACGTCGTCCAGCGGGATGTCGCCCACCACCGCGCGCAGGGTCGTCGTGGCGATCCCCATGGCCGCACCCGCGTAGTCCCGCACCTGGATGATCGAGGCCACCGGCTCCACCACCTTGGAATAGATGAGGAAGTCGATGGAGATGGGGGCGTTGTCCTTGGTGATGCAGGTCTGCCGGGGGATTTCGAGGTAGGTCTCCCGCAGGTCCGCCGAGACCGGGACGTCGATCACCGGGAGGACGATGACGATCCCCGGCCCCTTGGCCCCCATCACCCGGCCCAGGCGGAGCACGACGAGCCGCCGGTACTCCGGGACGATCCGGACAATGGAGAGGAGCAGGACGAAACCCAACACCACAGCGACAGCGAGAGGGATCATGATTTCTCCTTCTTTTATTTTTTTTCTTCGACGCGGACGGTTAACCCCCGAAGCTCCACCACGCGGACCGGCGTCCCCTTGCGGATGTGGACCCCGTTGTGCGAGCGGGCCTGCCAGTCCTCTCCCCGGATGTGGGCGATCCCCTCCGGCTTGAGGTCGGTCTTCGCCTCTCCCTCCGCCCGGATCAGGCCCTCGATGCCGCTCTGCACCTTGCGGCGGAGGGCCCGCAGGGCGGCCCCCACGATCCCGATGAAGAAGGCCGCGGTCACCGCGCCGGCGGCGCCGATGGTGCTCCAGGCCAGCCGGAGGTGCGGGATCCGCATCCCCGGGAAAAGCAGGGCCGAGCCGAGGATGAAGGCGATGATCCCGCCGATGGTCAGCGCCCCGTAGCCGGGCAGCTTCACGTCCGCGATGAAGAAGAGGACGGAGAGCCCGATGAGGAGCATCCCGGCCCAGTTGACCTCCAGCGTCTCCAGCGCCACCAGCGCCAGGACGAGGAAGAGGGCCCCCAGCACGCCGGGGAAGACGGTCCCCGGGGTGGCCAGCTCGTAGATCAGCCCGTAGATGCCGAGGAGGAGGAGGATGTACGCCAGGGTGGGATGCGCCAGGCCGTGGAGCCCCCGCTCGACCACCGTCATCGGCAGCTCCCTCCGGGGAGCCCCCCGCAGGGAGAGGGCGGTGACGCCGAAGACGGTGCGGACCTGCCTCCCCTCCGCCTGGGCCAGGAGGCCGTCGAGGTCGGCGG
>CAYJUA010000156.1:2143-3432 GCA_964373295.1 uncultured Planctomycetia bacterium | reverse complement strand
GGTCGACCGGCCTCGGCCCGATCACGCAACCGCCCGGCAGGGAGACCTTGGCCTCGCGCTTCTTCGCCACCAGCGGCCCCAGCACGCAAAAGGAAGCCCGCATGGTGGAGACCAGCCGGTACGGCGCCTCCGATCCGGAGTAGCCCGAGGGGTCGACGGTGACCCGGCTTCCCTCATGCGTCACCTTGAGCCCCAGGTTCCGGAGGATCCGGATCATCGTCACGACGTCCCGCAGAGGGGGCACCCCCTCGAGCACGCACAGCTCGTCGGTGAGCAGGGCCGCGGCGAGTATAGGAAGGGAGGCGTTCTTGGACCCTGACACGGTGACGCGGCCTTTGAGCGGTTTGCCGCCCCGGATCACCAGCTTCTCCACTAGAGGCGTACCCCTCCTGCGCTTTCCAGCACCACGATGCGGTCCAGCCCGGCCAGGTCGCGGACCACGTGGAGCACATGGAATCCCCTCTCCTCGGCGAAGGAGCAGACCGTATCCGCCTGTCCCAACCCGATCTCCAGGACCATCTTCCCGTCGAGGGCCAGCACCCGCCCGGCCGTGGAGAGAAGCCGCCGGATCAGATCCACCCCGTCGCTCCCCCCGTTCAGCGCGAGCCAGGGCTCCCAGTGGAGCTCCTTCGGCCACTGGGACGACTCCTGCGGGTCCAGGTACGGCAGGTTCGCCGTGAGGAGGTCCACGGACTCCCTGGCCAGCGGCTCCACGAGATCGCCCCGCACCCAACGCACCCCGGCGGCGTGCTCGCGGGCGTTGTGACGCGCGAAGGAGAGGGCGATCTCCGACCGCTCCACCCCCCAGACGCGCAGGCCGGGCCGCTCAAGGGCCAGCGTCACCGCGATCGCCCCGGAGCCGGTGCCGACGTCGACGACGCGCAACCTGTCATTGCGAGGCCCCGCAGGGGCCGAAGCAACCTCTGCCAGTGCCACATCCATCAGCACCTCGGTCTCCGGCCGGGGGTTGAAGACGCCGGGCCCGACCGAGAACTCGCGGCCGTAGAACTCGGCGGTCCTCGTCAGGTACTGCAGAGGCACCCCCGCGGCGCGCGCCGCCACGTCCGCGCGGAACCGAGCCGTACCCTCCGCGTCCATCTCGACCGGCTCTGCGTAAAGCTCAAACGGGAGGCACCCGGCGTGGTGGGCCAGGATCTGCTCGGCGGTCCACTGCGGCCGCGGGACCTCCAAGCCCTCCAGCACCTCCACCGCCGACCGGATCAGCCCCCTCATCTCATTCCTCTGGAGAGAGGGGCATGTTGGGGAGAGTGGGAAACTCTCCCCAACGG
>CAYJUA010000156.1:0-2133 GCA_964373295.1 uncultured Planctomycetia bacterium | reverse complement strand
TTGCCGGATGGGGGAGCCCGGAGGGGGAAACCAGGCAGTGGTTTCCCCCTCCGAATGAGCACAGCGCGACAGTAAGCAATGTCCCTCATTCATGGCTGCTCCATGTGAAGGCGGGCCTGGCGCTCCGCCTCCAGCAGCGGCTCGAGAAGCTCATCCAGGTTCCCATCCAGAATCTCCTCCAGCCGGTGGGAAGTCAACCCGATCCGGTGGTCGGTCACCCGGCGGTCCGGGAAAGTGTACGTGCGGATCTTTTCGGAGCGGTCGCCGGTCCCGATCTGGGCCCGGCGCTCCGGCGACCGCTGGGCGGCCTGCGCCTCCGTCTTCGCCTCCAGCAGGCGGGCCCGGAGGACCTTCATCGCCTTGGCCTTGTTCTTCATCTGGGAGCGCTCGTCCTGGCAGGAGACGACCACGCCGGTCGGGATGTGGGTGATCCGCACCGCGGAGTCGGTCGTGTTGACCCCCTGCCCGCCCGGCCCCGAGGAGCGGTAGACGTCGATCCGCAGCTCGTTCGGGCTGACCTGGATCTCCACCTCTTCGGCCTGGGGCAGGACGGCCACGGTGACGGTGGAGGTGTGGATGCGCCCGGAGGCCTCGGTCTCCGGGACGCGCTGGACGCGGTGCACGCCCCGCTCGAACTTGAGCCGGCGGTAGATCCCCTCGCCCTCCACCGCGAAGACCGCCTCCTTGAACCCGCCCACCTCGGTGCCGCTGGAGCTCAAATTCTCCACGGCCCAGGAGCGGCGCGCCGCGTAGCGGGTGTACATCCGGTAGAGGTCGGCGCAGAAGATGGAGGCCTCGGCCCCACCGGTGCCGGCCCGGATCTCCAGGATCACGCTCCTGTCGCCCTCGGGGTCCTCCCCCAGGACGAACTGCTCCGCCTCCTCTTGGAGCCGCCGCTCCCGAGCGGAGAGCTCTTCCAGCTCATGCTGGGCGAGCTGAGCCATCTCGGCGTTCCCCTCAGAGGAGGCCAGGAGATCGCGGGCGCCGCGCAGGTGCCCCCGCACCGCCTCGAGCTCGCGCCAGAGGTCGGCCAGCGGCTTGAGACGGGACCGCTCCTTCGCCAGGACCGCCACCTGCTTGGGGTCGCTGAGGACCGCGGGGTCGGCCATCAGGCGCTCCAGCTCCTCGAACCGCCGCAGCCGCCCTTCGATCGAATCCCTCATCCCACCCCTCCTCTGGAGAGAGGGGCATGTTGGCGTGCGGCCGGAACGCCGGTACTCCCCGAGTGGGAAACTCTCCCCAACGAGACCGACGAGGGGGCGTCAGCCCCCGAGCCCCGGGAAAGGGGAATCCCAGGGGGGAAACCAGCGAAGCGCGTTTCCCCCCTGGAAGGACGGTGAGACTCCGAAGCACGTTCGGCCACGCCCACCAAGCCGGGAGGCACACACGCTCCGCTCGTTAGGGCCCGCCGGAGTCTCACCGTCCTTTGCCGAACTTCTTCCGGAAGCGCTCCACCCTCCCGGCGGTGTCCACGAACTTCTGGAGCCCGGTGTAGAAGGGGTGGCACTTGGAGCAGATGTCGATCCGCAGGTCCCCCTTGGTCGAGCGGGTGCGGAAGACGTTGCCGCAGGCGCAGGAGACCGTCGCCAGCTTGTAGTCGGGATGGATGCCCTTCTTCATTTCGATCCCCCGGAGCTCTTCTCGGCCGGGTTGAGGCTGGCCAGGAAGTCGGCGTTTGTCTTCTGCTTGCCGAGGCGGTCGATGAGGAGCTCCATCGCCTCGTCGGGGTTGAGCTCCTTGAGCACCTTGCGCAGGAGCCAAACCTTCTTGATCTCGTCCGGCTCCAGCAGGAGCTCCTCGCGCCGGGTGTTGCACCGCTGAATGTCCAGGGCCGGGTAGATCCTCTTCTGGAAGAGGTTCCGGTCCAAGGTGATCTCCATGTTGCCGGTCCCTTTGAACTCCTCGAAGATCACCTCATCCATCCGGCTGCCGGTATCGATCAGGGCGGTGGCGATGATGGTCAGCGACCCCCCCTCCTCCACGCCGCGGGCGGTACCGATGGCGCGCAGCGCGAGCACCCATGCGTCGCCGTACCCGACCGCCGCGGAGAGCGGCGGACTGGTCACCTCGAAGGCGGCGGGAGCGGCTCCGGATCCCAGCAGTCGCGCGGTCGCCGCGGCGACCGCGGCGAGG
>CAYJUA010000155.1:0-3445 GCA_964373295.1 uncultured Planctomycetia bacterium | reverse complement strand
TCTCGGCGTAGGTCAGGGTGGTGCAGAAGAAGGCGATGCCCGCCAGGGCCAGCGCCAGCGGGGTCGCCCCCAGGGCGTACAGCGTCGTGATCCCGAGCGCGTAGTAGATGGATGACCCGACGTCGCTGTACCCGATGGCGAAAAGGTCGCGCACCCTCAGCACGCGCGACAGGCCCTCCCGCTCCATCTGCACGATGTGGTGGGGGGCCTGCCCTTCGTCGGATAGGTCGAACTCCCGCTCGTCTGCCATGGGCTCCTGTCCCTAGCTCCCAAGATAGCGCAAAACCCCCTGAGCGGCGCGTCCAGGGGGTCGCAACAACGAGCTTATTTTACGGGAACGGGATGGGGGCCGTCAATGCTGAGGGCGGCATATGTCTGGGGGCGGCGGTTGTTTCGTTAGGGCTTGCGCTTTCGCGCCTGCGTTGTGACAATGGGGGGAAAATGAGCGCACCCAGCGTACCCGGAGTTGAGATTTCCGGCCCGGTGACCCAGGAACAGGCCCAGATCTTGACCCCGGAGGCTGTCCGCTTCCTGGCAACACTCGCCCGCGAATTCGAGGAGCGAAGGATTGAGCTCCTGCACCTTCGGCAGCTCCGGCAGGAGGAGTTGGACCGAGGGATTTTCCCCGACTTCCTTGCGGAAACCAAGGCGATCCGGGAATCCCATTGGACAGTTGCCCCCATCCCGGAGGACCTGAAGGAGCGCAAGGTGGAGATCACCGGTCCCGTGGACCGGAAGATGATGGTCAACGCGCTCAACTCCGGCGCGAACGTCTTCATGGCCGATTTTGAAGACGCCCACACCCCCACCTGGGGCAACAACCTCCAAGGACAGATCAACCTCCGGGATGCGGCGGACCGCACGATCACGTTCCTCAGCCCCGAGGGGAAACGGTATGCGCTCGAGGAGCGGATCGCCACCCTGATGGTCCGGCCTCGGGGCTGGCACCTTCCGGAAGGGCACGTTCGGGTGGATGGGAGGGCCCTCTCCGGATCCCTCTTTGACTTCGGGCTTTTCTTCTTCCACAATGCCAGGACGTTGATCCCCAAGGGGACGGGCCCCTATTTTTATCTTCCCAAGCTGGAGGGTCACCTGGAGGCGCGGCTCTGGAACGATGTCTTCTGCTGCGCCCAGGACCTATTGGGGATTCCCAGGGGGGCGATCCGGGCGACGGTGCTCATCGAGACCATCCTGGCCGCTTTCGAGATGGACGAGATCCTGTACGAGCTCAAGGAGCACTCGGCGGGCCTCAACTGCGGGCGGTGGGACTACATCTTCAGCGTCATCAAGAAATTCAGGAATCACCCGGGCTTTGTCTTCCCGGATCGGGCGCAGGTGACAATGGAGCAGCCGTTTCTCAAGGCCTACGCGGATCTTCTCATTCAGACCTGCCACCGGCGCGGGATCCATGCCATGGGGGGAATGGCGGCCCAGATCCCGATCAAGTCCGATCCGGAGGCGAACGAGCGGGCGCTTGAGAAGGTGCGAGCCGACAAGCTTCGGGAGGTGAAGGCCGGGCACGACGGCACCTGGGTCGCCCATCCGGGCCTGGTGCCCGTGGCGATGGAGGTCTTTCGTCAGTATGTGAGTGGCCCCCACCAGCTGCACATCAGGCCGCCGGAGGTGAAGGTGCAGGCCCAGGAGCTTTTGGAGGTGCCGAAGGGAACGATCACAGAGGAGGGCTTGAGGACCAATCTCAACGTGGGAGTGCGGTACCTGGAGGGCTGGTTGAGAGGAGTGGGGTGCGTGCCCCTGAACCACCTCATGGAGGACGCGGCGACAGCGGAGATCTCCCGCGCGCAGGTCTGGCAGTGGGTCCGGCATGGGGCGAGGTTTTCGAACGGGACCGCGATCACGCGCGAGTCCGTGACACGAATCCTGGGTGAGGAGATTCGCAAGATCCGGCAGGCCGCATCGGCCGGGTCCCCCGCCGAGGCGACGCTGAACCGCGCGGCCCAGCTGTTCGAAGAGATGATCCTTTCCCCGGAGTGTCCGGAGTTCCTCACCCTGTCGGCCTATCCGTGGATCTAGCGACAAAGGAGCGTGAAGCCTATGGAGAGGAGTGAGTTTGTAGCACGGCTGTCTCAGGAATGGAAAGGGTCAGCGCGCTGGCGCGGGATCAGGCGGCCCTACACCGCCCAGGACGTCTACACGCTCAAAGGGACGATCCACCGTGAGTACACCCTGGCCAAGCTGGGCGCCAGGCGCTTGTGGGAGCTCCTGAACGAGGAGCCGTACATCCCCTGCTTGAGCGCGGTGACGGGGAACCAGGCGGTCCAGCAGGTGAAGGCGGGGCTGAAAGCGGTCTACATCAGCGGCTGGCAGGTGGCCGCCGACATGAACAATTCGCTGAAGATGTATCCTGACCAGAGCCTGTACCCCTCGGACAGCGTGCCGTTCCTGCTGAAGCGGATCAACAACGCGCTCCTGCGGGCCGATCAGATTCACCACCTGAAAGAGGACCACAGCGTCCACTGGCTGGCTCCGTTGGTAGCGGATGCGGAGGCCGGTTTTGGAGGCCCCCTGAATGCCTTCGAGATTATGAAGTCCATGATTGAGGAAGGAGCGGCCGGTGTCCACCTGGAGGATCAGCTGGCCTCGGTGAAGAAGTGCGGGCACCTGGGCGGGAAGGTCCTGGTTCCCACGCGCGAATTCATCGCCAAGCTCGTGGCAGCACGCCTGGCTGCGGACGTCTCAGGGGTGGAGACCCTCCTGATTGCGCGGACCGATGCCCACAGCGCCGCCTTGCTCACCAGCGACGTCGACCCTGTGGATCAACCCTTCATCGTGGGGGGCTCAAGAACCCATGAAGGGTTCTACCAGGTCAAATCCGGCCTAAAACAAAGCATCACCCGCGCCCTGGCCTACGCTCCGTACGCAGACCTGCTCTGGTTCGAGACCTCCAAGCCGGACATGGAAGAAGGCAAAGAGTTTGCTCGGGCGATCCATGAGCGGTACCCGGGGAAGCTCCTGGCGTACAACTGCTCCCCCTCTTTCAATTGGAGGTTGAACCTGGAAGGGGAGGTGATCAAGAGCTTCCAGAAAGAGCTGGGTGCCCTGGGATACAAATTCCAGTTCGTGACCCTTTCCGGCTTCCACGCGCTCAACCACAGCATGTTCCAGCTGGCGAAGGAATACCTGGCCGAAGGGATAGCGGCCTATTCGCAGCTGCAGGAGGCGGAGTTCGGGTCGGAGCGCCTGGGATACGAGGCGATCCGGCACCAGGAATTCGTGGGGACAGGGTATTTTGACGCCGTCACCCAAATCACGATGCAGGGCCTCTCTTCCACCTTGGGCCTGGAGGGCTCGACGGAGAAGGAGCAATTCTAATCCCCCGCCGGCCTCGTGCGTTGGGTGCTTTAACTTTTCGAAGAGGCGGACATCAGCGAGAAGACGCGATGGCGGACCGCTTCGTAACAGCGAGTCAGCGTCTCCTGAAAATCCA
>CAYJUA010000154.1:0-3543 GCA_964373295.1 uncultured Planctomycetia bacterium | reverse complement strand
TGACGGTTAAGGTCGAGAAACAGCTTTCCATCTTCCTCGAGAACCGGCCGGGCCTGCTCGCCAAGGTCTGCGGCACGCTGGCTGAGGCCGGCATCAACATCCTTGCCCTCTCCATCCATGACACGGTGGACCACGCCATCGTCCGCCTGCTGGCCGACCGGCCGGTGAAGGCCCTGCTGATCCTGGAGCAGCTGGGCCTGTACATCCTGGAGAGCGACGTGATCGTGTTGGAGCTGGCCAACCGGCCCGGGGCCCTGGGAGAGGTGGCCCGGCGGCTCGCCCGCGCGGACATCAACATCGAGTACGCCTACTGTTCCGCCACCCCCCAGCAGGAGGGGGGGTGCCTGATCCTCAAGTCCGAAGAGCCGGAGCGGGCGATCGAGCTGCTCCGTGAGATGTGAGGTAGGGCTCCTCCCCTGAGCCTCGCCCTCATCGCGTTCGGCGTCCTCATCCTCTTCGCCCTCGGTTACTTCCTCTACAGCTGGTTCCTCGCGCGGGCGATCGGCTTAAGCAACGCCAATCCCACGCCGGCCTGCTCGATGGCCGACGGCGTGGATTTCGTGCCGGCCAGGGCCCCGTTCCTCATGGGCCAGCACTTCTCAGCGATCGCCGCCGCCGGCCCCATCGTCGGGCCGATCTTGGCAGGGTTGGCCTTCGGCTGGTTGCCGACCCTGATGTGGATTGTGCTGGGGGCGATCTTCATCGGGGCCGTCCATGACTTCTCCGCGCTCATCGGCTCGGTCCGGCACCGGGCCGGCTCCGTCGCGCAGATCGTGCAGGAGCAGATGGGGCGGCGGGCGTACGGGCTTTTCCTCGCGTTCATCTGGCTCTCCCTGATCTACGTCATCACCGCCTTTGCCGACCTGACCGCCAGCTCCTTTGCCCAACCGCCTTATGGGGGAGGGGTGGCTTCTTCCTCCTTCCTCTATATAGCCCTGTCGGTGGCCATGGGGCTGTGCATGACGCGGCTGAGGATGCCTCTGCGCGCCGCGACGGCGCTCTTTGTCCCCCTTGTCGTGCTGGCCATCGTGGCGGGGCAATGGATCCCGATCCAGCTCCCGGAGCTCCTGGGCCTGCGGCCGGCGCTCACCTGGAACCTGGTCCTGCTCGGGTACTGTTTCGTGGCCTCGGTGCTCCCGGTCTGGGCGCTTCTTCAGCCCCGGGGATACCTCGGCGGGATCTTCCTTTACGCGGCGCTGGGGGCCGGGTTGGCCGGCCTGGCGCTGGGCGGCATCAAGGTGCAGTACCCGGCTTTCGTCGGATTCACCAGCGCCGCCGGGATGCCCCTCTTCCCGATGCTCTTCGTCACGGTGGCCTGCGGGGCCTGCTCCGGGTTCCATGGGCTGGTCTCCTCCGGCACGACCTCCAAGCAGGTGGCGCGGGAGACCGACTGCCGGCCGATCGGCTACGGGGCGATGCTGTTGGAAGGGCTGGTGGCCCTGATCGCCCTTTCCACGGTGATGATGCTGGCCCCGGGGGACCCGGCGGTCAAGCTGTCGCCGGACCGGATTTACGCGCGGGGGCTGGCCGCCTTCGTCCGGCAGTTCGGCGTCCCGCCGGATTTCGCGATGGCCGTTGTCCTGCTGGGCTTCGCCACCTTCATCTTCGACACGCTGGACGTGGCGACCCGGCTGGGGCGCTACATCCTGCAGGAGCTGTTCGGGTGGAAGGGCAGGGTGGGCGCGGCGGCGGCAACCCTGCTGACCCTGGCCCTGCCGGCATGGTGCGTGATGGTGACGATGAAGGACGCGTCCGGCCAAGTGATCCCGGCCTGGAAGCTTTTCTGGGTCGTGTTCGGCACCTCGAACCAGCTCCTCGCGGGGCTCACGCTTCTGGGGGTGACCCTGTGGCTCCGCCGCAGCGGCAGGTCGTGGCTCTTCGCCGGGATCCCGTGCGCCTTCATGATGGTGATCACCCTGTGGGCGCTCTGGACCCTGCTCCAGGGGTGGTGGTCCAAGGTGCAGGGAGGGGCCGCCGGATGGCTGGACCCGGTGGCGGTGGCCTGCGTCCTGCTCATGCTGCTGGCGGTGGCCCTGCTGGCCGAGACCCGCAGGGCGCTCCGCGCGCGATGATCTTCCGGCGGGACCCGAAGTACCGCGGCGCGCTGGAGATCGTGCGGGCGCTCCACGGGAAGGGGCACGAGGCGTTCCTCGTCGGCGGGTGCGTGCGAGACCTCCTCATGCGCCGGCCGGCGAAAGATTTCGACGTGGCCACCAGCGCCCGGCCGGAGCAGGTGGCGAAGATTTTCCCCCGCACGATCCCGGTCGGCGTGCAGTTCGGCGTGCGGATGGTCCTCAAGGGCGGCGTCCCCTACGAGGTGGCCACCTTCCGGATAGACAAAGAGTACCGGGACGGCCGGCATCCCGAGGGAGTGGCCTTCTCCGGGCCGAAAGAGGACGCCCTGCGGCGCGACTTCACCGTGAACGGGCTCTTCTACGACCCCCTGAAGAAGAAAGTGATCGACTACGTCGGCGGGCGGGCGGACCTCAAAAAAAGGGTGATCCGGTCCATCGGCGACCCGGCGCAGAGGTTTGCCGAGGACAAGCTGCGGATGCTCCGGGCGGTCCGCTTCGCCGCCAACCTCAACTTTGAGATCGACCCCGGCACCTTCCTGGCAATCCGCCGAACCTCGGCGGAAATCATCCAGGTCAGCCCTGAGCGGATCCGGGACGAGCTGGTCAAGATGTTCACCGGCCCCCACGCGGGGAGGGGGCTGGTCCTCCTGGACGAAAGCGGCCTCCTCGAAGTGGTCCTGCCGGAGGTGGCGAAGATGAAGGGGGTGGCCCAGCCGCCGGAGTTCCACCCGGAGGGGGATGTCTTCGTCCACACCCGGATGGTGCTGGAGGGGCTCCGGGGACCCTCTCCCGTTCTGGCGGTCGGGGCCCTCCTGCACGACGTGGGCAAGCCGCCGACGTTCCGCGTGGCGGACCGGATCCGCTTCGACGGCCACGACCGCGTCGGGGCGAAGATGTCGCAGGAGATCTGCAGGCGCCTGCGCTTCTCCAACACCGAGACCGACGCGATCACCGAGATCGTGGGGGACCACATGCGGTTCAAGGACGTGAAGCAGATGCGGCTCTCCACGCTGAAACGCTTCCTGGGGCTGGCCACCTTCCCGGACCAGCTCAAGCTGCACCGGATCGACTGCCTGGCGTCGCACGGCGACCTGGGGAACTGGAGGTTCCTCCGGCGCAAGCTCAAACAGCTCCCCCCGCGCGAGATCAGGCCCAGGCCCCTCATCACCGGGCATGACCTGCTCGCGCTGGGATATAAGGAAGGGCCCGCCATCGGAACGATCCTGCGCTCGGTCGAGGAGAAGCAGCTGGAGAAGGAGCTCTGCTCGAAGGAGGAGGCGCTCTCGTGGGTGAGGAGGCAGTTCCCACAGCGGTGAGACGACGCGAGCCCTTACTGGCGGAGGCCCTGTGCCTCCCGGCTTCGTGGCCGTGCCCAGACGGGCGGGTCGTCTCACCGCTTCTGAGGGGGAAACCACTGCCTGGTTTCCCCCTCAGTTCTCCCCCATCCGGCAAAAGCAATCGGTGCTGT
>CAYJUA010000153.1:0-3576 GCA_964373295.1 uncultured Planctomycetia bacterium | reverse complement strand
CTTCCAGGTGCCGGTCACCCTCACCTCGCCGATCAGGTAGCTGGCCCCCTTCGCGATCACCTGTCCGATCTTCGTCCGGTTCTCCTCGGGGATCAGCTCCGGCGTCAGGGTGGGGAGGACCCGCCACTCGATGGGGCTGTCCGCCCCCTGGAGGAAGCCCCCGGCGCCGGTCACCAACAAGCTGGCCTGCGGCGCGCTCAGCGTGAACCCGTCCGTCCGGACCCGCCCCCGCTCCAGGGAAAAAGGTCCGCGCGCCTCCTGGAAGGCGATCCTGCTCAGCGACGGCAGGGCCAGGAAATCGGCGAGCTCCCCAAGCAGAGGCAGCTCGAGGATCTGCGCCCCCTGGATCCGGAGGGCTCCCGCGCCGGAAAGGGAGCCGAGGTCGCCCACCCGGCCGCCGCCTTCCCATTCCGCCTGGAGCTGGCCGGACATCCGGCTTGTCTTCCAATGCAGGTGCTCGGCCAGCTCCGCCAGATCCACGCCCTGGGCGGCCAGCCGGCCCTTCCACGGTCTCGCGGGATCCGCAGCGGCCAAAACGCCGGAACAGGAGACGATGCCCTGCGCGATCTCGGCCCGCGCGGAGTTCAGCTTCACGCGGCCCGACTCCCGGCGCAGGTCCACCGAGAGCTGCCGCATTGGCAGGTCCCGCGCGGTCAGGGCGGGGGAAGAGGCCTTCAGATCGATGAGCAGGTCCGCCGGCCGGCGGAGGTCTCCCTCCACGAGCAGGCGCGCGGCCACCTCGCCATGGGCCGGGCCCTGCCGCAGCCACGCCGGCGGATCTCCGATCCAGAGGGACGGCAGCTCTTCCAGGCGGAGCGTGGCTTCCGCCAGCAGGTTGGCCGCCGGCTCCGGCCGGGCGATCTCCCCGAGGATCCGGAAGGGGCCCTTCCCGAGCCGGCCGGTGACCGAGTGGATCTCCACCTTGTCGCTGAAGAGGGTCGCCTGGCCTTGCGCCGAGAGATCGCCCCAGGTGAGCTCGGCGTTGATCTCCGGCTGGTCGGAGCGGACCATCGACCCCGCCAGCTCGAAGGGCCGCTCCAAGAGCTGTCCGCGGACGCCGGTGAGGGTGAGCAGGTCCGGCTGCCAGCGCAGCGACCCCTGCAGGTCCCGGACCGCCCGGCCGTCGGGGAGCTCCAGGGCGACGCCGTCGAGCGTCACGTTCGCCGAGGGCCGCAGGGAAAGGGCCGGCCGCAGGGAGCCGCTGCCGCTGGCGTCCACGCTCACGCGGCCGCTGTGCTTGACCGATTGCCGGAGCGCCTGCCACGGCGCCGGCAGGGGCGGGAGCTGCTCCAGCGGGAAGGAGCTGGTCACGTGGAAGCCGGCGGTCCCCGCCGCGTCGTTGAGGACGGAGCCGGACATCTCCAGTGGGAGGCCGGAGGGCAGGATCGCGGTGATCCGCTCCGCACGGGTCCCCCGCGCGTCCACCGAGAGATCGCCGGTGACCTCCCGGATCTCCCCCGTGTAAGGGAGGGGGCCGAGAGACAGCCGGTCCAGGCTCACCGTCCCCCGGAGGCCGCCCCAGGGATCCTGCGCGGGCGAGGGCGGGATCTCCCCCTCGACCCGGACGCGGATCTCTCCCCGGCCGCTCAGCCGCTCGGGCGGCTCCCCCTCCCAGCCGGAAAGGAACGGCTGCGCCGTTTCCCAGGAGAGGCCCTCGGTCTCCATCCACGCCTTCACGGAAAGGGGTCCTTTGGGCCGGCCGGACAGCTCCAGGTCGGCCGCCAGCGAGCCCTCGAGCGACAGGAGCGCCGCCCGGGCTGTCCCCGGCAGATGGGGCGGCAGCGCGCTCAACGGCACCGACAGTTCCGCCGCGGCCTGCAGGGAATCTTTTTGCGGTGTGTACGTCCCTCGCAGGGAGATCCGCGCGGGCGGGGCCGCCTCGCCGGACCGGTCGGACCGCACCTCGGCGGAGGATGTCCACTCCACCCGGGCCGGCAGGAATATTCCCACCTCGACCTTCAGGTCCGAGAGCCGAAGGGTGGCCGCCAACGGCCCGCCCCGCGGGGCCGCCTCGACCTCTCCGCCGGTGAGAATGATCCGCGGCACCAGCACGCCGAGCTTTTTCCGGGCGGCCGGCTTGGGCTGCCGTTCGGGGAAGAGCTTCTCGATGTTCCAGCGATCGTCCGGGCCCTGCACCAGCCGCAGCCGCGGCCGGACGATGTGCAGGGCGGGAATGATCAGCTCACGGTCCCGGAAGATGGGGAGGAACAGGATCCCTCCCGAGATCTGCTCCGCCTCCAGCAGGGGTCCGGGCCCGTAGGCCGGGTCCTCCAGGATCGTCACATCCTCGAGCAGGAAGCCGTGCCACAGGTGGACTCGGAGGCGGCCGATTGTGACCGGCCGCCCCAGCGCCTGGGTCGCGGCCTGCTCCGCCCACTGGCGCGCCTTCGCCGGGAGGACCACCCGGTTCGCGTATTCCACCCCAGCGATCAGCGCCGCCGCCAGGATGAGAAAAAGAAGGACTGCCTTCCGGGAGTTGCGCATGGAGAAAGCCATTATACGGTAGAATGAACGGCGTGCGGGGTGTAGCTCAGCTTGGCTTAGAGCGCTGCGTTTGGGACGCAGAGGTCCTGAGTTCAAATCTCAGCGCCCCGACGGATTGGAAGCTGATAAACTAGCAACCACGCGCCTGTAGCTCAGATGGATAGAGCAACTCCCTTCTAAGGAGAAGGTCGGCCGTTCGACTCGGCCCAGGCGCATGGAACCCTTGGGAAGCGGTCACATGCCGAAGAAAATCGTCGCTCTGATCGTTGGGTTGGCTCTGGCCGGCGCGGCGTACGCCGCCGGCGCGTCGGCGCTGGAGAAGCGCCTGCGCCGGGCCCTCCAGGAGGGCGGGGTCACCGTGCAGGCCATTTCTGTCCGTCCGGCCTGGGCGGCCCTCCTGCGGGGGCGGATCGGCGCGGAGCTGGAGCTGACCGCGCCGGAGCTGTTCCTGCGCTGGAGCAAAGGCAGCCTCTCGGGGCTCACGTTGGAGCCGCTCCGAGTCTCCAAAAGTGGGAGGGTGCCGGTCGTGCAGCTCCGCGTCCGGGAAGGGAAGGTCTCCCTCCTGGACCAGACGGTCAGCCCCGAGGTGGCCTGGGAGGTCGTGCACTTGGACGCCTCGGCGCAGGCCGACTGGAAGACGGGGCGGTGCGAGTTTGAGGGAGCCGGTTCGCTCGCGGACGGCGCGGCGGGGGAGAAGGGCCAGCTGAAACTCAACGGCAGCGCGGTCCTCCCGCGGGGGCCGGTGGACGCGACGGTTTTCCTCACCCACGAGCGGGTGGAGGAGCTGGCGCCCTATCTGCGGCAGGTCCTCGGCACGGCCCCCGACCGCGGGACGGTCGACGTGACGACGCGCCTCACCCTGCACGGCGGGGTGCTGATGGCCCACAACGACGTCGCCGCATCGCGGTTGGCCTTCCGCACGCGGGAGCCGACCGCGCTGGGCCCCGACGGCAACCGGCTGGTCCATCTCCTTCGGGATCCCGACGGGAAGGTGCACCTCAGCTTCATCGTGACCGGGGAGCTCGGCAAGGGGCTCGACTGGTCCGACCTGGCCGCCGGCGCCATGCGGGAGGCGGTCCAGCAGGCGATGGC
>CAYJUA010000152.1:0-3798 GCA_964373295.1 uncultured Planctomycetia bacterium | reverse complement strand
CCGGGACCGCATAGATGTGTTCCACGGGACGAACTTCCGGCTGCGGGCCCGCGGCAGGCTGGGGAGCGTAGTCACCATCCACGACCTGTCAGCCGAGCGGCTCCCGGGGCTGAGCGGTCGGCGCTTCGGCCAGTGGCTGGCGTCGGCGAGGACGCGGTGGACCGCCCGGCGGGCCGACCGGGTGATCGCCCATTCCCACAGCGCCGCGGCCGACATGGCGGACTGCTTCGGGGTCGCGCCCGAGCGCATCGCGGTGGTGCCGCTGGGCGTCGGGCCGGAGTTCTTCCCCGAGCCGCCCCCGACCCAGGATGTGGTGCGGGCCCGGCTCGCGCCTGGCCGGCAGGGCTTCATTCTCTTCTGCGGAAGCCTCGAGCCCCGAAAGGATGTTCCGACCCTGCTCCAGGCCTTCGCCCGGTTGCCCGACGTGCGGAACCGCTATCGGCTGGTCCTCGCGGGGGGGAGTGGGCGGGCTTCGCCGGGCATCACCGCCCTCGTCCATACGCTGGGCCTCTCCGAGGTGGTCGCCTTCGAGGGGTACCTCGAAATACCGCAGCTTCGCGCGCTCTATTCGGCCGCTGCCCTCTTCGTGCTCCCGTCGCTCTACGAGGGGTTCGGGCTGCCGGTCCTCGAGGCGATGGCGTGTGGGGCCCCGGTCATCGCGGCTGGCACGTCGTCCCTGCCCGAGGTCGTGGGGGACGCCGGCCTGCTGGTGCCGCCCGGCGATCCGGGCGCGCTCGCCGAGGCGATGGTCCGGGTGCTGCAGGACCCCGCGCTGGCGGCGGACCTTCGGCAGCGGGGCTTCGACCGGGCGAAGCGCTTCACCTGGGAGGAGGCCGCCGCTCGCACCCTCGCCGTGTACCGGGCGGCCGCGGCGGAGGGACACGGGGGATGATCGCCGAGACTGTCCGCCGCGTCCTGGTGGTCAAGCTGCGGTACATCGGGGACGTGCTGCTCTCGACTCCGGTGTTCCGGGGCCTGCGGGAGGCCTTCCCGGCCGCGGCCACCACCGCCCTCGTGAACGCGGGCACGGAAGAGGTGCTGCTGCATCACCCGAACGTGGACGAGGTCCTCCTCGTGAACCGGCCTCCGGCCGCAACGGCACCCTGGGGTCGGTCCTGGGGGGAGGAGGTCGGTTTGGTGCGCCGGTTGCGGGAGAGGCGGTTCGATCTCGCCCTCGACCTGACCGACGGGGATCGGGCGGCGTTCCTCACCTGGGCGAGCGGGGCCCGGCTCCGGGTCGGGTTCAACCGGGAAGGGCGGCTTCGGGGGCGCGCGTATCATCGGGTGGTGCCGCTGGGGTCCGGACGGCGCCACGCGGTCGAGGCCGACCTGGAGGCGCTGCGGATTCTCGGGCTGCAGCCTCGGCCGGTCGCGCCGACACTGACTCTGCCCCCGGAATCGGAAGCGGCCGCCGACGATCTTTTGGCGCGCAAGCGGGTCGGCCGGGATCGGGACCTGGTCCTCATCCACCCCGGGGCCCGCTGGTGGTTCAAGGCATGGCCCGCGGAGGGGTTCGCCGCGCTGGCGGACTGGATGGCGGAGGCGCTGGGCGCCCAGGTCCTCATCGCGGGCGGGCCGGGGGACGTACCGGTGGCGGAGACGATCCGGCGGCAGATGCGGTCCCCCGGGATCTCCGTCGCCGGGGAAACGTCGGTCCTCCAACTGGGGGCGCTGTTGAAGCGGTGCCGGCTCTTTGTCGGGAACGACGCCGGCCCCATGCACATCGCCGCGGCCGTGGGGACGCCGGTGGTGGCCCTCTTCGGTCCGACGGACCCCGCCGAGTGGGGGCCGTGGGGTGAGGGGCACGTCGTTCTGTACAAGGGGCTCGATTGTCGGGAGTGCTGGCGGCGAAGCGCCTGCTGGCGGGGCGAGGAGAACTGTCTCCGGCAGATCCCGGTGGAGGAAGCGATGGCGGCCGTCCGCCGCGCCTGGAACGGGAAGGGGCAGGATGCCGGTTAAGGTCCTCTACGTTCACGGGATCACGGAGGTCGGCGGGGCGGAGCGGGACCTCCTCACCCTCCTGGCCCACCTGGACCGCGGCAGGTTCGAGCCGGTGGTCGCCCTCCCGGACCGGGGGCCCCTCTTTGGACTGCTTCGCGCCCAGGGCGTGGAGGTGGTTCTCACGCCGGTCCCTGGATGGCGGAAGCTCAAGTCCGTCGTGCTCCGGGGCCCTGCGCTCCTCCGCCTCTGGTGGCTTATCCGGTCGCGAGGGATCGGCCTCGTCCACGCGAATGACTTCTGGTACATTCCCCTCGTTGGGCGGGCGGCCGCCTGGGCGCGCGTGCCCTGCGTGGCCCATGTTCGCCAGGAGATCGAGCCGCGCCGGGTCCAGCAGTACCGGATGGGGAGCGTGGACCGGCTCCTGACGGTCTCGGAGCAGATTCGGGAGACGGGCCTCCGGGGGGGCCTGTTGCCGGAGCGGGTCCAGACCTGCTACAGCGGCCTCGATCTGGACGGGGTGCCGCGGACGGCCGATGGCGCCGCCGTCCGGGCCCGGCACGGGTTCGACGGGAAAACCTTCCTGGTCGGCGCTGTCGCGAATCTGTTTCCGCGCAAGGGCTACGAGCACTTGATCCGCGCTGTGCATCTGGCGGCCCAGGACGTGCCGACCGTGGGCTGCCTGATCGTGGGAGAGGGGGACCCCGGGTATCGGGCTGGGCTCGATGCCCTGACGCGCGACCTGGGTCTGGCGGGCCGGGTCGTCTTTGCCGGCTTCCAGCCGCACGTCTATCCGTACCTGGCGGCCATGGACCTCTTCGTCCTGCCATCGGTGATGGAGGGGTTTGGCATCGCCCTGCTCGAGGCGATGGCCATGGGCCGGCCGGTCGTGGCGACGAAAGTTGGCGGCGTCCCCGAGGTGGTGGAGGACGGCGTGACGGGCGTGCTCGTCCCTCCGGCCGACCCGGCCAGCCTGGCGCGGGCGATCGTGAGGTTGGCGGAGGCGCCGGAGCTGCGGCGGCAGCTCGGGCGGGCGGGGGCCGAGCGGGTCCGGGAACGGTTCCACGTGGCCCGGATGTCCGAGCAGATCCAAGGGGTGTACGAGGAGCTACTGAAGCCCCTTGCCGCCGCGCGCGCGGGCGGTGACGGACCGCAGCCCGACGCGGCCCTGGGGGTGCACGAGGCCGTGCTGGATCTGGTCGGCGCGGAACCTCGCGGGCGCGTCCTGGATGCGCCCGCCGGCGAGGGGGCGTTAGCGGAGCGGCTGCACTCGCTGGGCTTCCAGGTGGTCTGCGGGGACATCGAGCCCCGACGGTTCCGTGTGGCAGGGCTCGCCTGCGAGCCGCTGGACCTGGATGGCCGGCTCCCCTATGCCGACGGCAGTTTTGACGCCGTCACCTGCATCGAAGGCATTGAGCATCTGGAGAACCCGCATCACACGGTCCGGGAATTCGCGCGGGTGCTGCGCCCGGGCGGGTGCCTGGTCGTCAGCACCCCGAACCTCGTGTCGATCAAGTCCCGCCTCCGCTTCCTGCTCTACGGGTACCCGAGCTACTTCGACCTCATGGTGGGGGAGGAGGGACCCGATCGCGAGGCCCGCGTGGCCCACCTGAACCCGGTGTCGTTCATGGAACTGCGCCATGCCCTGGGCCGTGCGGGCTTCGCCGTGGATCGGGTGACGACGAACCGGTACCTGAAGCGGGGCTCCCTGCTGCATCGCCTCCTGGCGGTACTGATTCGGACCCGGGGCCGCTCGCACGCGACCGGAGCCGAGCGGGCCGCCGTGCGGGAGCGGCTCCTGGAGGAAGCGCTCCTCTTCGGGGAGATCCTGGTCGTGAAGGCGCGGAAGCGGTAAGGGCA
>CAYJUA010000151.1:0-3821 GCA_964373295.1 uncultured Planctomycetia bacterium | reverse complement strand
TCTCAAAAATATCACTTGACAAATACAACAGTTGTGATATACAATTACTTTTGATGATACACTACGCGTCGGTTGAAGAGATGAAACCCCCGGCTTGCCAGGCGGCGGAGCTTGAACAGCGGTCCTCGCATGAAGTCGCAGCGGAGGACGGCGTCCGCATCTCCTTCGACCTCTACCATCGGGCAGGCCGGCAGGCGGTTGTCATCATCTGCCCGGGGTTCTTCCAGACCAAGGAGACGGCACTCTTCCGGCGCCTGGCGCATGACCTGGCGAAAGACCAGGACGTCCTCTGCATGGACTTCCGGGGCCATGGGCGCTCCGGCGGCCTTTACACTTTCTCGGCCAGGGAAGGGGCCGACCTGGAAGCGGTGCTGGAATGGTCGCGGGAACGCTACCCCCGGATTGTCTTGTTGGGCTTCTCTTTGGGGGCGGCTACGGCGATCAACACGGCCGGCCGGTTCCCGGGTTCCGTGAAGGGCCTCATCGCCGTCAGCGCTCCGAGCTCCTTTGAAGAGATCGAGTACAAGGTCTGGACTCCCGAAGCGATTCAGACCGGTCTTCGCACCTGGGAGCCGGCCATGGGATGCCGGCTTGGGTTTCCCTGGTGGAAAAAGGAACGGCCGCTGGATACCGTGGCCGATCTCTCCGGGGTGCCCGTCCTGTTCATACACGGGACGAACGACCCGATCGTCAGCCACCGGCACAGCCGGCGCCTCTACCGCGCCGCCGTCGGCGCGAAGCGACTCGAGCTGATCGAAAAGGGCGGCCACGCCGAGGATCTGTACCGGCAGGATCCGGAGCGGTTCCTGGGTTTGATTCGGGGCTGGCTGATGGGCGTCTTGAATTCAGGCGGTCCTTTCCGAGTCTTAGAGGGGAGCACCCGGGCATGAAAGGGAAATCTTTTCTGGAGGGATTGGGTTATCCGGTTGAAAAACCAGAGCCGGGCGATGAGGCGCTCTACGGTGTGGTCTGGGTCGCCGAACGGGCCCAGCGCCGGGTGGCGAAGGCGCTCAAGGCCTTCAAGCTGACGCCGGTCAAGTTCAACTACCTGATGATCGTCCGGCACATCGGCGGGGCGGAGGGGCTCTCCCAGCGGGAGATCGCCCGGCGGCTCCTGATCGACGCCGGCAATGTGGCGCACGTCCTGGACGATCTGGAGGAGAAGGGCTGGGTGGCGCGGCACCCCGGGCCGGACCGCCGGTCGCACCGGAGCAAGATCACCCCGAAGCGGGAAGAGCTGTTGCACGAGGCCTGGCCGGTCTACAAATCCACCGTCCGGAAGCTTACGCACTGCCTTCCGGAGGAAGGCCGGCGCCGCCTGGTGGAGACCTTGAGCCGGTGGCGGGACGGGCTGGAGGGATGAGCTTTTTATTTGCCCATATAGTTGTGATACACAACAGTATGGATCGTTCGATAAGGAGGGCGCAGAGATGACACAGGTTCGGATGACGCGGGTGCAGAGGATGTTTTCCATGATGGCCAAGAAGCCGGGTTTCCTGCCGGCGGAGCCGGCCGGCGGGGTGAAGCGGATCCTGGCGGCCCATACCGCCTCGGTGCTGGCGGACCGGCTGGTGCAGATGGCGGCGCTCGGCGTGGCGCTGGCCGCCTCTTCTCAGGCAGCCGGGATCACCGCCTGGATCCTGTTCTGGGCGACCATTCCGGCGATTGTGTTGGCGCCCCTGGCCGGCAGGGCGGTGGATGGCGTGGCGCGGGGCCGGCTCATGATGCTGACCGACGCCGGCCGCGCTTTTCTGGCGCTGGGGCTGGCGGTCGCTTTCCAGCGGATCTCGACGGTTCCGATGCTCTATCTGGGTGTCGCCCTGGTGGCGTCGGCGGCCTGTTTCTTCACGCCGGCGCGGCTGGCGATCGTTCCCGCGATGGTGGATAAGCAGGCGCTCTTCAAGGTGAATGCCTGGTTCGCCACGGCGGCGATGGTGATGACCTTGGCCGGCACGGCGGTGGGGACGCTGCTGGTGCGCGGGTTGGGGGTCCCCTGGACGTTCGGAGCGGCGGCCCTCATGTACCTGGGCTCCGCGCTTGTTCTGGCCGGCGTCCGGGAGCCGAAGGCCGGCGGCCCGGTTGCCGAGAAGCCCAATCTTTGGGAGGGCTTCCGGGTGCTGAGACGGCACTCGGCGGTTCGCCGGCTGGTTGCCGTGGCCGCGGCGATCAGCGTGGTGGAGGCCTGGTTCTACGTGGGGCTGACCAAGCTGGCGTCGGACCGGTTCCATCTGGATATTTTGGGTTTTGGTGGTCTGCTGACCGCGCTCGGAGTGGGACTTCTCGCCGGGATCTGGTTCACCCACCGGCAGCAGGAATCTACCCCGTATCGCCTGCTCCAGTCGTTGGCGGGAGCTCTGGCGCTGATCGCCGTTTCCGGCCTCGCGCTGGCGGTCGTGCCGTCGTTCGGCTGGGCGCTGGCGGTGATGCTCCCTCTGGGGATGGGCACCGCGCTTTGCCTGACCGCCTCGGACACGCTGTTCCAGAGGGCGGTCCCGGACCGCTTGCGTGGCCGGGTCTTCGCGGCGCGCGGATTGCTGGGCAACATCGCCTTCGCCGGCTGCGTGGCCCTGGCCGGCTGGGCGGCGCCGCACCTGTCGCTGGTCCAGTGGTTCGCGGCGGCGGCTCTCCTGGTCGGCTGGATCGGGCTGGAGGTCTGGATGGCGGCCCAGGACCTGAACTTGCTGTATCTGTCCCTGCGCTGGTTGCTCCGGCCGGTCTCCTGGTGGTATTGCCGCACCCGGCGGATCGGGCTTGAGAACATCCCGCTCACAGGGCCGGTCCTTGTCGCTCCGAACCACCCCAGCCGGATGGACGCGGCGATCGTCGTGGCGTACTCCCCCAGGCGGCTCTATTTCCTGGCGGCGGAGACGAACTGGAATCTCTGGTGGCTGGGCTGGATCTGCACGAAGCTGGGCTGCGTTCCGGTGAGCAAGACGCACGGCAACTCCGGCGCGGTCCATACTGCGGCCCGGCTCCTGGCTCGCGGCAAGGCGGTCTGCATCTTCCCGGAGGGGCAGATCAGCAAGGAATTGACGCAGCTTAAGCCGGGGGTGGCGATCCTGGCCGCCATGACCGGGGTACCGATCATCCCGATCGGTTTAAACGGCACCTGGGAGGCGATGCCTCCGAAGGAGAAGCTCCGGCCGCACCCGGTCACGATGGCGGTGGGGGAGCCGATCCGGGTTCCTCGGCTCAAGCTGACTCGCGTCCCGGAGGAGGTGATCGAGCGGATCAATACTCAGGTGGCCGATTCGATCCGGCGATTGGCCGGGCAAGCTCCCGAGGTGAGGAGATGGAGGTTGAGTCTCGAGCCGGAGACGGCTGCGGAGACGTGCGTTTACGGTTACTGATTCGTTGATGGACAGGCCCGCAGCGGCACCCAGGCCGTCGGAGAAGAAGCAAAGACTCCTGGACCGCTGCCGGCACTTTTTGGGGGAGGTGGTCAATGGCAAGGTAAGGATTTACTGCTCGCAGTGCAAACAATTCTTCATCCTGAAGACTGAAGATCTGGAGCGTCATCTAAACCAAGGGGCATAGGCCCGCGAAGGTCAGGGGGCAGAGGCCCGCAGCCAGTCGGCCAAACCATAACGCCGGCTGGGGCGGGCCTTTTTCATTCCGGGCCCCGGAAGGGCCTGCGCCCCGATGCGCAAGCGCAAGGAGGTGTTGTACTTCGACTTGGCCAAGATCGAACGCAACGACGAGCCGTTGTGCGAATCGGAACAGGAAGTCGCGAAACGCGCCTATTCGGATCCCAAACCGGGCCTCTACCTCCGGCTGGACCTGGAGCAGGCGCTGGAGGGGCTCCCGCCCCGCCAGCGGGA
>CAYJUA010000150.1:0-3840 GCA_964373295.1 uncultured Planctomycetia bacterium | reverse complement strand
CAGCGGGGGCAGATCTGCCGGCAGAGCCGCTGGGCGGCCACGAAGATGAGGGAGGAGGCCAGCAGGACCGGGTCGACCCCCATGTCGGTGAGCCGGGTCACCGCGGTGGGGGCGTCGTTGGTGTGAAGGGTGGAGAGGACGATCTGCCCCGTCAGGGAGGCCTTGATGGCGATGTCCGCGGTCTCGGCGTCGCGGATCTCACCCACGAGGACGATGTCCGGGGCCTGCCGGAGGAAGGCCCTCAGCGCCCCGGCGAAGGTGAGCCCGATCTCGGAGTTCACCTGGACCTGGGTGATGCCGTCCACCTGGTACTCCACCGGGTCCTCCACCGTCAGGACGTTCTTGCCGGGGTCGTTCATCTCGGCCAGACAAGAATAGAGGGTGGTGGACTTGCCCGAGCCCGTGGGGCCGGTCATCAGGATCATCCCATAGGGGCGCGTGATCGCCTTCTGGAATGCCGCATGGGACTCGGGGAGGAACCCGAGCTGCTTCAAGCCCATCGAGAGGTTGCTCTTGTCCAGGATCCTCATCACCACCTTGTTCCCGAAGCTGATTGGCAGCATCGAGACGCGGAAGTCCACCTCCCGGTTCTCGGTCCGCACCTTGAAGCGCCCATCCTGCGGCAGGCGGTTCTCCGTGATGTCCAGCCTGGACATGATCTTGAGCCGCGTGATCAGGGCGTTGCGGTGCTTGACCGGCAGGCGGAAGGCCTCCACCAGCGCCCCATCCACGCGGTAGCGCACCCGCATCTCATGCTCGTAGGGCTCCACGTGGATGTCGCTGGCGCGGGCCTTGAGCGCGTCGGTGATCATGAGGTCCACCACCTTCACGATCTGGGCCTTCTGGCCGGCCATGCCGAAGGGGGTCAGGTCGATGACCTCCTGCTGGTCCTCGACGCTCTCCCCCGCTCCCTCGTACGCCGCCTCGCCGCCGATGGGGGTCCCCTGCATGTCGCCGGCGCCGGTCTGATACAGCTTCTGGATTGCCTCCTCCACGTCCTTCTCCGCGGCGATCAGCGGGGTAACCTCGAAGGAGGTGGAGAGGAGAAGGTCGTCGAGGGCGACCACGTTCAGCGGGTCGGACATGGCCACGGAGAGGTGGTTCCCCAGCTTGGAGACCGGCACCAGGTGGTACTGCCGGGCAATCTTCTCCGGCACCACGTCGGCCAGCGAGGGGTCTACCTGGTAGCGGGAGAGGTTGATCGCCGGGAAACCCAGTCCCCGGGAGAGGGTCGCCAGCAGGTCCTGCTGGCCGGCCAGGCCCTCCTCGACGATCACCTGCGAAAGCCGCTTCCCGCGCGCCTTGGGCGAGCGCAGCAGCTCCTCCAACTTCGAGCGGTCCACGCCGTGGTGCTGGACCAGCAGGTCCACCACTTTCTGGGTGAGCGAGATGGCCATGGCGTCAGTCCCCGTACCCCACGGTGGTCCGGGCCACTTCCTCCAGCGGGATGATCCCGGCGGCCGACTTGGCCTGCGCGTGGTCCCGGAGCGACAGGAACCCGGCCGCGCGGGCCGCCTCCCGCAGCTTCACCGCGGAGGCCCCCTTCTCGATCTGGCGCCGTAAATCGGGCGCGATGGGGATCGCCTCGAGGAGGCCGATGCGGCCGTCCAGGCCGGTGGAGCGGCACTCCCCGCACCCCTTCCCCCTCATGTACTTGCCGCTGGCCGGCAGGCCGAGCTGCTGCAGGATCTCCGGCGAGGGGTACACCTGCTCCCTGCAGCGGGGGCAGACCTTGCGGGGGAGCCGCTGGGCCCCCACGAGCAGGACGGAAGCCGCGATGAGGAACGGCTCGATGCCCATGTTCACGAGGCGGGCCACCGCCCCGATCGCGTCGTTGGTGTGCAGCGTCGAGAGGACCAGGTGCCCGGTGAGCGCCGCCTTCACGGCGATGTCGGCCGTCTCCATATCACGGATCTCGCCGATCATGACGATGTTGGGGTCCTGCCGGAGGATGGAGCGCAGGGCCGCGGCGAAGGTAAGCCCGATCTCCTGGCGGACGGCGACCTGGTTGATGCCGGGCAGGTCGTACTCCACCGGGTCCTCCACGGTCACGATGTTCTTCTCCGGCTTATCGACCATCCGGAGCAGCGAGTAGAGCGTGGTCGTCTTGCCCGACCCGGTGGGCCCGGTGATCAGGACCATCCCGTGCGGCTTGGTGACCGCTCTCTTCAGGACCTCCAGGGGCTCCGGGTCGAACCCCAGGCGTTCGATGTCCAGCGTGGCCTGGGTCTTGTCGAGGATCCGCAGGCAGACCTTCTCGCCGTAGTACGAGGGCATGATGGAGACGCGGAAATCCACGTCCCGGTTCGCCACGGAGAACTTGATCCTGCCGTCTTGGGGGAGTCGGTGCTCGGCGATGTTGAGGTACGACATCACCTTGATGCGGGAGACGATCCCCGAGTGCATGGAGAGCGGGGGAGACTCAACCTCCCGGAAGACCCCGTCCACCCGGTAGCGGATCCGCAGCCGTTTCTCGAAAGGCTCCACGAGGATGTCGCTGGCCTTCAGGGTGACCCCCCGGGTCAGGACCGCGTTCGTGACCCGGACAACCGGGCCCTCCTGGGTGAGGCGGATCAGCTTCTCCGCGGACTCTGGCTGTCCATGCTCTCCCTCGGAGACCAGCTCCAGCGTCCCGCCCCCTGCCGCCGCCCCCCTCCCCTTGAGCTCGGCCAGGGTGTCGGAGATCGCCCCTCCGTACAGGCGGTTCAGCGCGTCCTGGATCTCCTCCGGGGTGGTGATGAGCGGGGTCAGGCTCATCCCCGTGGACTGGCTCAGGTGGTCCAGCGCCAGGATGTTGAGCGGGTCCGCCATGGCGATCGTCATCTGGCTGCCCATCCGGGAGATCGGGACGATCTGGTAGTGGAAGGCCACCTTCCGGGGGATGAGCTCGGACAGCTTCGGATCCAGGTCGATGCGGGCGAGGCTGATGATCGGTGTGCTCAGGGCGCGGCTGAGGGCCGACGCGAGCTGCTTGGGCTCGACCAGCTTCATGCCCACCAGGACCTGGCTCAGCGACCCTCCCTTCTGTTTCTGGACCTCCAGGGCCTTGTCCAGGTCCGGCTTCCCCAGCAGGCGCTGTTCCAGCAGGGCCTCCACCAAGCGCTCCCCGACCCCCTGGGGCGGGTGGGCCTTCACCCGCGGCTCCGCCTTCTTCTCAGGCATGGTTGCCCCCGTAAAAGCGCTGAATCGCGTCCGTGATGTCGCTCCAGGTGGAGACGAAGACCTGAACGGTGCAGCGGGTCAGCATCTCGATGTCCTCGACCGCCCTGCCGTTCAGGGGGTCGGCCATCGCGATGGTGAAGGTGTCCCCGATCCGGTCCACCGGGATCAGGCAGTACTGGCGGGCCACGTTCTCGGGGATCATGCGGAGCAGCTCCTCATCGATCGAGTAGCTCTTCAGCGGCAGATAGGGGAAGCCGTACTGCGCGGTGACCGCTTGCGCGATGGCCTCCTCGCTGGCGTATTCCAGGGAGACCAGGATCTGGCCCAGGAGCCCGCCCTTCTCCAGCTGGACCCGCAGGGCGTGCTCGAGCTGGTCCGCGGTGATGATCTTTCGCTCCATCAGCAGCTCGCCCAGCCTTTTTCCGATGACGCGACTCGACATTCGCTCTATCCCCTCATCACGCCGGGTGCACCAAACGCAGGAACTCCTCAGGATCGTGGGAGCGGGCGACCGCTTCCTCGTAGCTCCACAGCTTCTTCCGGTACAGCTCGGCGAGGGACTGGATCACGGTCCTCCTCCCCTCACGCTGGCTGGTCTGGATCACCGAATAGATCTGGTGCGCCTTCCCCTCCCGGACCAGCGCCCGGACCGGCGGCGTCGCCAGCAGCACCTCGGCG
>CAYJUA010000149.1:0-3858 GCA_964373295.1 uncultured Planctomycetia bacterium | reverse complement strand
CCGTTTCGTGTTCTGACCGCTGAACAAACCTTAAAGATCCTGTGAAAAAGCTCTTTGTCCAGACTTACGGATGCCAGATGAACGTCCGGGACTCGGAGGAGGTGACGGGGCTCCTGCTGGGGAAGGGGTACGCCCTCGCGGAATCGGAGGAGACGGCGGACGTCCTCCTCTACAACACCTGCGCAGTGCGGGATCACGCCGAGGACAAGGTCTGGTCGGAGCTGGGGCGCGTGCGGGCGATGAAGCGGGCCCGGCCCGAGCTGGTGGTGGGGGTGATGGGCTGCATGGCCCAGTCGCAGAGGGAGTCGATCTTCCGGAGGGCGCCCCAGGTGGACTTCATCTCCGGGCCGGCCCAGCTCTACGACGTGCCGGAGCTCATCGAGTCGATCCTGGAGGAGCGCCGTCCGATGGCGGCGATCCGGGAGAAGCGGCGGGCGGAGTTCCAGGCCATCGCGTACCACGCCGGCAGGGTGACGGCGCTGGTGACGGTCATGGAAGGGTGCGACAAGGTCTGCAGCTACTGCATCGTGCCGTACACGCGGGGGCCGGAGGTGAGCCGCCCGCCGGAGCAGGTGGTGGCGGAGGTCGAGGATCTGGCCCGGCGCGGGTACCGGGAGGTGACGCTGTTGGGGCAGAATGTGAACTCGTACGGGCGCAGGTTTCCGGGTGAGAACGGGTCGGCGCGGCGGGGCGAGGAGTCGGGCTTTCCAGGGCTCCTGCGCAGGGTGAACGGCATTCCGGGAATCGAGAGGATACGGATCATCACCTCTCACCCGTCGGACGCGGTGGAGGGGCTCTTCGCGGCCATGCGGGATCTCGATCGGGTCTGCGAGCACCTGCACCTGCCGGTGCAGTCCGGCTCCGACCGGGTCCTGGAGAGGATGCGCAGGGGATACACGGCAGGCGAGTACCTCGAGAAGCTGGCGATGCTGAGGAGGATCGTGCCCGGGGCGGCGGTGAGCACCGACCTGATGGTGGGATTCCCGGGAGAGACGGCGGAGGATTTCGAGGCGACCCTGCGCCTGACGGAGTCAGCCCGCTTCGATTCGGCCTTTATCTTCAAGTACTCGCCGCGCCCTTTTGCCTCCTCGGCGCGCTGGGGGGATGACGTGTCGGAGGAGGAGAAGAACCGCCGCCTGCAGTCGCTGCTCCGACTGCAGGAGAGGATCTCCCGCGAAGAGGCGGAGCGCCGCGTCGGGCAGGAGGTGGAGGTGCTTGTGGAGGAGCCGGGGATGGGCAGGACCCGGACGAACCGCAAGGCCTATTTCCCGGGGGGCTCGGAGGCCGCAGGAGACCTGGTCAACGTGCGGGTGGAGGGGGTCCGGGGGCAGAGCTTCATGGGTCGGGTGACGAGACCGTGAGCGGGAGATTCGGAGGGCTGGGGATCGGGGGGCTTGCCGTGATGGGCTGCCTGATCGGCGCTGCGTTCGCGCAGGAGGACCTCCCCTCGATCCAGGGGGCTTTCCTGCGGGGCGAGTACGAGACGGTGGTTCGGGAGACCGGCCGGAGTCTGGGGCGGAGTGGGTCAGAGGATGAGCTCCTGTACCTGCGGGGCGTCTCCGCGCTCAAGCTGAGAGACTGGGAGCTGGCCCGCTTGGCTCTGACCCGGCTGATAGAGGAATACCCCTCCAGCCGGTGGGCTCCGCACGGGCGGCTGGCGCTGGGGGACAGCTGGGTGGGCGTGGGCCAGCCGGATCGGGCGCTGGAGGTGTACGGGAGGGCGCTGAGGGAAGGCCGCGCGGGGCACCTCACCCCCCAGGGTCTGCTCCGGTTGGGGAGGGTCCAGCGGGAGCTGGGGCTCTGGGAGGAAGCGCGGGGCTCGCTGGAGCAGGTGGGCCGGGCGGCGCCGGATTCCGCGGAGGCGGCCCAGGCCAGGGAGATGCTCGCCGGCGAGGATTTCTTTTTCACCGTGCAGGTGGGCTCATTCGTCACCCGGGCCAACGCCGTGCGCCTGCTGGAGGAGCTCCGGCGGAGAGGCTACCCGGCCGAGGTGAGCGAAGCGGCGATGGGCGGGAAGCTTTTCCACCGGGTTCGGATCGGGCGATTCGCCAGGCGCTCGGAGGCGGAGGCGGAGGCCCGGCGCCTTTCCGGCGACGGTTTCCCCGCCAGGATCTTCCCATGAGGATGCTGGCTCTGGCAGGCCCGACCGGCATCGGCAAGACCGAGCTGGCCGCGGAGCTGGCCCGGCGCCTGCCGGCGGAGGTGGTGGCGGTGGACTCCATGCAGGTGTACCGGGGAATGGAGATCGGGACGGGGAAGCCTTCGGCCCGGCTGCGGGAGGAGATCCCGCACCACGGGTTGGACCTGGCGGAACCGGCCGAGGAGTTCGACGTGCTCCGCTACGTGCGGGAGGTCGCCCCCGCGATCCGGGAGATCGAGCGGCGGGGCAAATGGGTCCTGCTGGTGGCGGGATGCGGGCTCTACCTGCGGGTGCTCCTCCGCGGGCTGTGCGCGGCTCCCGGAACGGATCTTGCCCTGCGCGAGCGCCTGCGCGCCAAAGGGGAACGGGACGGATGGGGCCGCCTGCACGCCCGTCTGCGGGAGGTGGATCCGAGGGCGGCGGAGCGCATCCACCCGAACGACGCGAGGAGGATCATCCGTGCGCTGGAGGTGTATGAGGTGAGCGGCCGGCCGCTCACCGAGTGGCAGAGCCGGACCGAGCCGGTGGACAGCCGGTGGACCGGGTGTCCTGTCGTCGGGCTCGAGTGTGAGCGGGAGGATCTCTATCAGCGGATAGACGAGCGGGTGGAGGGCTGGCTGTCCGACGGTTGGCTGGCGGAGGCGAAGGGCCTCCTGGCGGGCCCCGTCAGCCGGACGGCGCGGGAGGCGCTGGGATACCGGGAGCTGTTCGAGCACCTGGAGGGTGTTCGGGGCTGGGAGGAGACCTGCGCGCTGATCCGCCGGAACAGCCGCCGGTACGCCAAACGGCAGTGGTCCTGGTTCCGCGCCGAGCCGCGGGTGCGGTGGATCCGAGTGAGTCCGGCGACGCCCCCGGCTGAAACGGCGGAGGGAATTCTATCCCTGGCACTGGGTACCCGCGTAAAACGCCAGGGGCGGGCTAACGCTGGCGAGCTGTAGCGCCCCCACACATTTGTATCGGGTACTGGACACGCAAAAAGAACGGGCGCTCCTAGTCAACGTCCGCTGGCGCCAGCGGAACTACCGGGACCCGTGGCCGGCGGACGAATGCTCGCGTGAGCTGCGCGAGCTGGCCAGGTCCGGCGGGACGCAGGTGCTGGAGGAGCGCTCCCTTCAGCAGGAGCGGCCGATCCCGGCCTACCTGATCGGGAAGGGACAGGCGGAGGAGCTGCATGCCCGCTGTGATTCCCTGAAGCCGGACGCGGTGATCTTCGGGGTGGACCTCAGCCCCGCACAGCAGCGGAATCTCGAGGAGGTGCTGGGGGTCAAGGTCATCGACCGCACCCAGCTGATCCTCGACATCTTCGCCCAGCGGGCCCGCTCCCAGGAAGGGAAGGTCCAAGTCGAGCTGGCCCAGTTGGAGTACCTCCTGCCGCGTCTGGCCGGCAAGGGGGTCCTTCTTTCCCGGCTGGGGGGCGGCATCGGGACGCGGGGCCCCGGCGAGCAGAAGCTCGAGATGGACCGGCGCCGCATCCGAGCCCGGATCAGCCGGCTGAGGGGAGAGCTCCGGGAGGTCGGCAGGCGGCGCGGGGTCGCGCGCGCCAAGCGGGAAGAGGAGCAGATGCCCGGTGTCTCCCTGATCGGCTACACGAACGCCGGCAAGAGCACGCTCCTGAACGCACTCACCAACGCCGGCGCCGTCTCCGAGGACCGGCTCTTCAGCACGCTGGACCCTCTCACGCGGCGGCTGATCCTTCCGAGCGGTCAGGCGGTCCTGCT
>CAYJUA010000148.1:0-3891 GCA_964373295.1 uncultured Planctomycetia bacterium | reverse complement strand
CTGGATTTGAACCAGCGACCTTCAGGTTATGCGTACCACTTCAGCTTTCGCTGCCTCCACACTGCGTGCGGAGTTCGTGGTCTGGACTATCCCTTCATCCCCCAGAGGGGATGCCCGCCGTTAATGTCCAAAGCACTCGTAGGCGTATGCGAATTTGGCCTTCATAGAAGGAATGTTCGGCACATGCGGCTCCACCAATGCCCACATTCTTTGACTGGCCTCGGCATTGAAGTGACACCGAGAATATTCCTTCCTCTGGCCCTTTCTCATCCGTCTCTCAGGATTAATCAAACCCTCGATCCCAAAAGTGGATGAGAGGTGGTTCAGCAGTCTTTGGGTTTCTTCCAACGAGAAACTGTGCGTTGCGATCGTGAAGCTGGGTTTCAGATGATAAATGGATCCGTCTCGGTGGAACTTCTTTCTTTTCCGGACGCTGCCATCGTCACATAGCAGCATCGCTAAACCAACCGGATGATCCATGAATCTGATCTTCGGGGTCAAAGCTCTTCTCCCCTCCCTGCTGAACCATCGGCTTACAACGTTTATCCTTGCGCCGGCGGTGAAGGAAAACAGATGCTTCATCCCCTCCCCATTCGGAGACGCGTGAATGGTCGGCTGCTTCATTTCAAACAGCCTGACAAACTCATCACGTTTCCATTCAACCAAATCAGCACATTTCTCGCTGTGTGAAACAGTCCATTCGACTGTTCGCTTCTGCTTCGCTCTTCGCCTAACATACGCGTCTCCTAAAATCATTCCGATAAGGAATGACCTCGCATAGGAGACTGTTTCGCGGCCCTTCACAACAGGACCTCTGTCTTCTACTTTGGACACAGTCTCTACACCTCTCCCGCGCCGACCGGCACGAGCTTTGGCTCGGGATTCCCAGTGAAGGGTTCCCCGACTTTGACGGGTGTGAACTCAGCCGTTGCCGGCTGAGTGGCCCAGGTGGATACCAAATCCCAACGCTCTCGATACTCGGCCGAGCGAGGTTTCCTCTGCCGTTTCGGAGATTCAACGAGGCCGATCGTGCTGCCATAGCTGTTGAATATCTCCGCCGGCATGACATAAAACACTTGGCCTTCCTCGAGATGGATAACCGCGAAATCGAAATCACCGCTCTCGTACCGCGCCCTCAACATGACCCGCCGGTTCGTCTTCGTCCTCCGCTCAGATCCACAGCCAGGTCGTAAGGGAGTCTATCCCCCACAGGCCTGAGCACTCGGAATCCTCGCTTGAGCAATTCCGTGACAACAACCGATTCCGCAATATCCGCTTTGAGCTTAGTATCCATTTCCAAGCCTGACGAGCTACCGGGCTGCTCTACCCCGCAGTAGCACCCTATTATAGCGCTATTCGGCCTTCTGGAAGCGGACCATCTTCTCGCCGGGGCGCACCATCCCCATCTCCCGCCGGGCCACCGCCTCGGCGTAGGAAAGGTCCTCCCGCAGGCGGCGGGTCTCCTCGTACAGGCGCTGGTTCTCCCGCTGGAGCGAGGCGACCTCCAAGGCGAGCTGGTCATGGCGGCCATTGAGCTCGGCCCAGCGCAGGAAGGCCGGCCCGTACAGGAGGAGGAGTCCCCCGCCGATGGCGAGCGCGATCAGGAGCTTTTTCTTAGGGGCCATCGGGTCCCCGCGTAGACCGCTTTATCCCCGAGCTCCTCCTCGATCCGGAGGAGCTCGTTGTACTTGGCCACCCGCTCGCTGCGCGAGACCGAGCCGGTCTTGATCTGCCCGGCCCCCACCGCGACCGCCAGGTGGGCGATCGTCGTGTCCTCGGTCTCGCCCGACCGATGCGAGACGATCGTGCCGTAGCCGTGGGCTTTCGCGGTGGAGATGCAGTGGAGGGTCTCGGTGAGGGAGCCGATCTGGTTCAGCTTGATGAGGACCGCGTTGGCCACCCCCCGCCGGATCCCCTCCCGCAGGCGGCGGGTGTTGGTGACGAAGAGGTCGTCCCCCACGAGCTGAACCTTCTTGCCGAGCCGCCGCGTCAGCTCCGCCCAGCCGTCCCAGTCCTCCTCCCCCAGCCCATCCTCAATGGAGGCGATCGGATACTTGGAGATCCAGCGCTGGTACAGGCCGGCCATCTCTTCGGCGGCGGCGCCGGAGAACCCCTCGGCCTTCAGCGTGTATCCTCCGCGGCCCCCTACGAAGCTGCTCGCGGCCGCGTCCAGGCCGATGAGGACCTCCTTGCCCGGCTTGTAGCCGGCCTTCTCGACGGCCTGGAGGACCAGCCGGATCGCCTCCTCGTTGGAGGAGGCCCGCGGGGCGAACCCGCCCTCGTCCCCGACGGCGGTGGAGAGCCCCTTGGATTTGAGGATCCCTTTCAGGGACTGGAAGATCTCCGCCCCCATCCGCAGGGCCTCCCGGAAGGTGCGCGCCCCCACCGGCATGATCATGAACTCCTGGATGTCCAGGCCGTTGTCCGCATGGAGGCCGCCGTTCAAGATGTTCATCAGGGGGACCGGCAGGAGGTTCGCCTTCGACCCGCCCAAGTGGCGGTACAGCGGCTGGCGCCGCTCGTGGGCCACGGCGCGCGCCGCCGCGAGGGAGACCGCCAGGATCGCGTTGGCGCCCAGGCGCGACTTGTTCGGCGTGCCGTCGAGGTCGATCATCGCCTGGTCCAGCGCCGGCTGCCGGGCCGCGTCCATGCCGGCGAGCGCCCGGGCGATCCGGCGGTTCACGGACTCCACCGCCTTCAGGACCCCCTTGCCGCCGTAGCGCTTCTTGTCGCCGTCGCGCAGCTCCCACGCCTCGAACTTCCCCGTAGAGGCGCCGCTGGGCACCGCCGCCCGGCCCGGACAGCCGTTCCGGAGGCGGACCTCCACTTCGACGGTCGGAAGCCCGCGGGAATCAAGGATCTCCCTCGCGTAGATGCTCTTGATCTTCGTGTCAGCGCTCATCAGGTGCCAGGTCGACCCGACCCCTTCTGGTTCAGCACGTGTTGGATCGCTTTCGGGTACAGCCGGTGCTCCACGCGCTGGATCCGCTCGTGCAGGGAGCGCTCCGTGTCCCCTTCCTTTATCTTCACCGGCTCTTGGAGGAGGATCGGCCCGTGGTCGATCTTCTCATCCACGAGATGCACCGTGACACCGGTCACCCGGACCCCGTGCCGCAGGGCGTCCCGGACCGCTCGCCGCCCCGGGAACGAGGGGAGGAGCGCCGGGTGGATGTTGAGGATGCGCCCCCGGTATCGGCGCACGAACGGCGGGGAGAGGATCCGCATGTAGCCGGCCAGCACGATGAGCCGGGCGCGCGAGGCGTCCACGAGCCGGGCGACCGCCCGGTCGTGCTGCGCGCGCGACCGGAAGCGGCGGGGATCCACCACCACCGCGGGCACCTTCGCCGCCCGCGCCCGGACCAGCGCGCGCGCTCCCGGGTTGTCGCTCAGCACCAGGGCCACGCGCGCGCGCAGGCGCCGGCGTCGGACCGCGTCGAGGATGGCCTGCAGGTTGGTCCCCCGCCCCGAGCAGAAGACGGCGATCGCGGGGGCGCGCACGGAGAGAAGCGGCTAGCCGGTGAGCTTCTGGATCTTCGCGTCGAGCTGGCTCTTGGGCTGCGCCCCGACCACCCGGTCCACCTCCTCGCCTCCCTTGAGGAAGACGAGCGTGGGGATGTTGAGGACGCCGTACTTCGCGGCCAGGTCGGGGAAGTCGTCCACGTTGACCTTGCCGACGGTGAACTTGCCCTTGTACTTCTCGGCCAGCTCGTCCAGGGCCGGCGCCACGGCCCGGCAGGGGGCGCACCACGTCGCCCAGAAATCCAGGAGGACCGGGTGCTTGGCCTGGACAACTTCCGTATTGAAATTAGAGTCCGTGATGGTGACGGTTGCGTTTCCCATTGGTAGAACTCAGGCGCCGGTAGCCATGGCTGGCCCCGGTTTCCTGTGTCC
>CAYJUA010000147.1:0-3914 GCA_964373295.1 uncultured Planctomycetia bacterium | reverse complement strand
GTAGACGATATGGCGTGACCTACCGAGTTGCAGTATACGTGGATTAGCCCAGAAGCGATGGGTTACCACAGTGCAAAAGGAGGCCACGCCAATGAAAAGGATACGATATATCGGGATGGATGTCGATAGAGCCGGGATTGATCTGGCTGTTTTTGAGGGAGATCGATCTCAACCGACGGTGGAGAAGCGCGTTCTCAATGATCCTCAGAAGATCACGGCTGAGATGAAGAAGTTGCGAGAAGGCGGGTGTGATTTGCGCGTTTGCTACGAAGCCGGTCCGTGCGGGTATGAGATCCAGCGTCTGATGGATCACATCGAAGTCCCCTGCATCGTCGTCGCCCCGGGATTGGTTCCCAGCCGCCCGACAGATCGGGTCAAGACGAACCGTCGAGATGCTCAGAAGCTCGGACGGATGCTTCAAGCCGGGGCCCTGGATCCCATCCATGTTCCGACTCCAGAGACTGAATCGGTGCGGGATCTGGTGCGATGCCGGGAAGATGTCAAAGACGATCTGATTCGCCGCCGGCATCGGTTGTCGAAGTTCCTCTTAAGGCACGGTCAGGTTTATCGAGAGACGCCGTGGATGATGAAGCATGCGCGGTGGTTGAAAAGCCTTTCGTGGGAGCTTCCCGCCTTGAAGGAGACGTTCGAGCAATACCTCTATGCTGTTCGGGAAGTGGAGGAGAGACTCCGGCGTTGTGACGAACGGATCGCCGAGTATGCGCAACAAGAACCGTGGAAAGTTCCGGTGGGTCGACTTCGGTGTTTTCGGGGAGTGGACACCTTGACGGCGATGGGATTGCTGACCGAGATCGAAGACTTTCGCCGATTCCCAAGCGCCCGGAATTTCATGTCCTTTCTCGGGCTGGCGGTATCCGAGTATTCCACGGGGAACACGCGGCGCCAAGGCGGAATCACCAAAACCGGCAATGGGCACGTCCGCCGGCTCCTGGTGGAATCGGCGTGGGCCTATCGGCATAAGCCGGTCGTGGGGGATCCGCTTCGACAACGCCGCAAAGGTCAACCGGAATGGCTCATCACGGATGCGGACCGGGCGATGAGTCGGCTCCATCGTCGATTCCATCGGCTGACGAGTCGAGGCAAAAGATCCACGGTGGCCGTTGTGGCAGTGGCGCGGGAATTGGCTGGATTTATCTGGGCCAGCCAGGTAGATCGGCGAGCGGCGTAACGATCAAAAGGCACGATTCCTTGGAAGGCAGAGAAGCAGCTCGGCTAAAGGAGAATCCTCGGCGACACTATGCGGCTCTGTCCTTGCGACAATCCGCGCGAGTAGAGAGAGGCAGCTCCCGACGAATGAAAGGTCATGCGGCCCTGTTCTTCGGAACAATCCGCGAATATCAGTCTGATCAACCGTCGATCCTGCTGGCTTCTCTGCCTTCCCGGGAGTCCGTCAGACCCCCGTGAATGTTGTGCTTGACACGAGTCACGCCATATCAGTGTCATAGTGACCCCAACGGCCAGCCCTATGGGGCAATAAAGACTTTCTTCATCGGTACCCATTCTGGCATCCGGACTGTCAAGCCCGCCACCTCTTCGGAGTCCCGCCCCTGCCCGCCGGCCGTGGCTGAGCCCGCACGAGCGCTTCCTTCTGTTTCCTGCTCAGCTTTTTCAGGTTCCGTTCGCCGCGGAGCGCGTCGGTGCGCTGCCGGTACTCCCTGGCATACACCAATTTTACCGGCCGCTTCCCCCGCAGGTACTTGGCGCCATCGCCTGCATTGTGCTGCTGGATCCTGTTGCCGATGTCCCTCGTGGATCCCGTGTAGTAGGTGCCGTCCGAGCAGCGGACCACATAGACGAAATACCGCCCGCCGCGCCGAGGCGCGTGGCGGCGCTTCCGCTGGCGCCGGCCGCCGCGCGGCCTCTCCCTCACCGGAAGGTCAACAACCCCAGGAGCGCCGCCCCCGCCAAGACGGCAGCCGACGCGGCCTTGGCTTTCCAGCGGTAAAGGGCCCACAGGGCCAGCCCAAATACCACAGCCGTCTGCCAACCGGTGATGGCGGTGCGCAGCAGATCAAGCGATGTCGCGGCGATCAGCCCAACGACGCCTGCCGTCACCCCGTCCAGGAAGCTGTGCAAGGCCTCTCGGTTGATGAGCCGCTCCATCAGGTCATAGCCCACCAGCGTGAACGCAAAGGCCGGCAGGAAGATGCCGGCCGTCAGCGCAAGCGCCCCCATTGCGCCACCGCCCAGATACCCCACAAAGGTCCCGAAGATCACCAGCGGCGCCGGCAGGATGCCGGCGAGGGCCAGGCCGTCCAGGAACTGCGCGTTGGTCATATACCGGCTCACGGCAACGGCGTCATGCTGAAGGAACGGGATCACGGTATAGGCCCCGCCGAATGTGAGCAAGCCGGCCCGTAATCCCGAGCCGAAGAACCCCGCCGGGGTGGGCGCGGCCGCAGGGACGGCGGCTTCGCGGGAGAAGGCCGAGAGGAATCCCGCATGCCCTGCGCTCAACCAGAAGGCAATCGTACCCACCAGAAAAGCGCAGCAGAGCAGTGCCGCCGCCGTGGGGCGTTTCCGCTTCGCCAGCCACGAGGCGCCACCCGCGATGATGAGCGTGAGAAGGAAATGGACCCCGGCCAGCTGGGCGGCGGCCGCCAGCACCGCCACACCCCAAAGCCACCTGTCCGTCAGCGCGTGCCGGCCGATACGGTGGATCGCACGGAGGATGAGCGCGATCACCGCTGCCTGGCATCCGGCGAACGCCGCCCGAAAGGCCGGCGAGGCGGTCCCCGCGCTCACATACAACCACGACAGGCCCAACATGAGGAGCAGGCCCGGCAGCATGAAACCCAGGCCGGCCAGCAGGCCTCCCAGCCGCCCTCCCGCCAGCAGCCCGAAGTAAACGCACATCTCCGTTGCCTCCGGGCCGGGAAGAACCTGGTACACCGCCAGCACCCGGTTGAACCGCTCCCGCGTGATCCACCGCTCCTCCTCCACCAACTCCTGCCGGATCATCGCGATCTGCGCCACCGGCCCACCCCAGGCCAACAGCCCAAACCGCAGGAAACGAAGGAAGAGCCGGCCGTGCGGCTGCCGGGGAATTTTCCCCTGACCTGCATTCACCGCGTGGAGCCGGAACGGAGCCGGTCGAGGAGACGGCTGTTCGCCCCCGGGTCCACAGGGACCTCGATGACGGACAGCTCTCCGGAAGTCACCGCTTGCCGCAGCTGCTGCCGCAGCTCCGCCAGCGACTGCGGGCGGTAGCCGGGGATGCCGAAGCTCCGCGCGTAGGCGGGGAAGTCCGGGTTGGACAGCCCGGTGCCGGTGGAGCGCCCGCGGGAGATTCGCTGTTTCCAGCTGACCAGCCCGTAGTCGTTGTCGTTGAAGATGAGCGCCGTGAACCCGACCCCCAGCCGTTTGGCCGTCTCCAGCTCCTGCGAGTTCATCAGGAACCCGCCGTCCCCCATGGCCGCCACGATGCGGCGGCCCGGGTCGGCCAGGGCCGCGGCGATCGCCGCCGGCAGGGCGAAGCCCATGCTGGCCAGGCCGGTGGAGATGAGGCAGCCGTTCGGGCACCGCGTGGGTCCTCGGGGTCGGGGACGACCCGTCGTGACGAGCGTCCACGTCACGCGCCAGGGGGCGGTTGTCCGCCGGATCGGTGACCGGCTCGTCGTCTCCGTCCAAGGGGAGGATCTCCTCGACCTCCCCCTCGCCGAGGTGGAGCGCGTCGCGTGCTACGGCGGGGTCCAGATCACCGCGCACGCCGCGGCGATCTGCCTCGACCGCGACATCCCGGTCGCCCTCCTCTCCCGGGCGGGCCGCCTCCGCGGGTTCCTGGCGCCGCCCGGCGGGAAGGACGTCTTCCTCCGAATCGCCCAGCACGAGCGGGCGGCCGACGACGGCCTCCGCCTCGCCTTCACGCGGGCCATCCTGGCGGCGAAAGTCGC
>CAYJUA010000146.1:0-3965 GCA_964373295.1 uncultured Planctomycetia bacterium | reverse complement strand
GACGCCGCTGTCGCTGGGGATCGAGACGCTGGGAGGGGTCTTCACGCGGCTGATCGACCGGAACACCACGATCCCCACGCGGAAGTCGCAGGTTTTCTCCACGGCGGAGGACAACCAGCCGGCCGTGACGGTCCGGGTGCTCCAGGGGGAGCGCCCCATGGCCAATGACAACGTGGAGCTGGGGCGGTTCGACCTGGTCGGCATCCCGCCGGCCCCGCGGGGCGTGCCGCAGATCGAGGTGACGTTCGACATCGACGCCAACGGGATCGTGCACGTCTCGGCCAAGGACCGGGGGACCGGGAAGGAGCAGTCGATCCGGATCACGGCGCCGCACAAGCTGGACAAGGGGGAGATCGACCGGATGATGCGGGAGGCGGAGCAGTTCGCCTCGCAGGACGAGAAGCGCAAGCAGGAGGTCGAGCTCAAGAACCAGGCCGACACGCTGGCCTACAGCACCGAGCGGGCCCTGAAGGACTACGGCGACAAGGTTCCGGCGGCGGAGAAGGGCGAGGTTGAGGAGAAGCTGAAGGCCTTGAAGGATGCGCTGAAGGGATCGGACACCGGCGCGATCCAGCGGGGGATGGAGGAGCTGACCAAGGTGTCGCACAGGCTGGCGGAGGAGGTGTACAAGGCCTCCGCCGCGAAGGGCGGCGCGCAGGGCCCGCAGGGCCCGGAGGGGGGTCCCGGGGAAGGGGCCGAGGGGCCGCCCCCTGCCGGCAACGGCCAGAGCGGCAAAGAGGGCGTGATCGACGCCGAATTCAAGGTTGACGACGACAAGAAAAAGTAGGGACAGGCGGAGCGCTGCACGCCCGGGTGGATGCGGGGCGAAGCAGGCCTCGGAGGCCGGGCGGGCAGGTTCGCATGCGCACTGAGAGGATGGCGAGAGCGAGGCCGACGGTAGAGCGCGTCGGCACGCTGGGCCGACGCGCGTACTGCGGAGGCCCGCAGACGCCCGGGGGCGGGAGTGGCTATGCCTGTCGCTAAGCGGGACTACTACGAGGTGCTCGGGGTCCAGCGCGCCGCCTCGGCCGACGAGATCAAGCAGGCGTTCCGGCGCCTGGCGATGAAGCACCACCCGGACCGGAACCCGGACAAGAAGAAAGAGGCGGAGGAGAGGTTCAAGGAGATCTCCGAGGCCTACGAGGTCCTCAGCGACCCTCAGAAGCGGGCGGCGTACGACCAGTACGGCCACAGCGGGGTCGAGGGGGCCTTCCGCCACGGCAACTTCAGCTGGGAGGATTTCACCCACTTCCAGGACCTGAACGACATCTTTGGGGGCGGTGGGCTGGAGGAGCTGTTTGCCTCGCTGGGGTTGGGAGAGGTGTTCGGCCGGCGCGGCGGGGGGGACGGGTCGCGGGGCCGCCGTGGAGTGGACCTGGAGTATCTGCTGGATCTCCAGCTGGAGGAGGCGGCCGCCGGCGCCGAACGGAAGATCGAGATCGAGCGCCGGGAGACATGCGGCAGCTGCCGGGGGCGGGGAAGCCGGGGCGGGACCGCGCACGAGACCTGCCGGGAGTGCCGCGGGCAGGGGCAGGTCCGGGTCTCCCAGGGTTTCTTCACGATGGTCACGACCTGCCGGCGCTGCGGCGGGCGGGGAGAGGTGATACGGGACCCGTGCCCCTCCTGCCGGGGGAGCGGGGTCGTCCCGGCGCGCCGTTCGCTGTCGGTCAAGGTGCCGGCGGGGGTGGAGAGCGGCATGCGCCTCAAGCTCTCCGGCGAGGGGGAGCCGGGCGCGGCGGGCGCGCGGGGCGACCTGTACGTGCTGATCCGGATCCGGCCGCATCCCTTCTTCCGCCGGGAGGGGGGCGACCTCCACTGCGAGGTGCCGGTGAGCATGACCCAGGCGGCGCTGGGCGCCGAGGTGCAGGTCCCGGCGGTGGGGGGGAGGATCTCGGTGAAGTTCCCGCCGGGGACCCAGCCGGGGCAGCTTCTCAGGGTGCGGGGGAAGGGGCTCCCCTCGGTGCATGGCGGCCGCCGGGGGGACCAGATCATCCATGTCGCGGTGAAGATCCCCAGCCGGCTGTCCGCCGCGCAGAGGAAACAGCTTGAAGAGTTCGACCGTTTGAGCGATAAAGGGATCTTCCCCTGATGCCCACCTACGAGTACGAGTGCAAATCCTGTCACTACCGTTTCGAAAAGCATCAGCCGATCACGGCGAAGCCGGCGGCGCCGTGCCCTCGCTGCAAAAGGCCATCCAAGCGTCTGATCTCCACCGGGACGGGGTTCCTCTTCAAGGGCAGCGGCTTCTACGCCACCGATCACCGCTCCTCCAGCTACAAGAAAAAAGCGGAGAGCGAATCCAAGGGCTGTCCGCCGGCGCCGAAGGGCCCCTCCGTGGGCGGCTGCGGCAAGCCCAGCTGTCCCAAGGAATGATGATCCGCCGGTTCCATCCATGCCGTTGATCGCGCCGTTTAAGGCGGTCCGGTACAACCCCGCCAAGGTGGGGTCCCTTTCGAAGGTGGTGACCCCCCCCTACGACGTGATCTCGTCTGAAGAGCAGAAGGATTTCTACCGGAAGCACCCCTACAACTTCATCCGCGTGGTGTACGGGCTGGAATACAGGACCGACCGGCCGGGCCGGAGCCGGTACTCGCGGGCCCGCCGGACCCTGACGGAATGGCTGCGCAGCGGCATCCTCCGGGAGGATCTTGAGCCGGGGGTTTACCCTTATCTCCAGGAATACATCCTGGGAGGCAGGCGCCATCAGCGCTGGGGGGTCGTGGCGCTGGTGAGGATGGATTGCCCCCGGATCTACCCGCATGAGGAGACGCGGCCGAAGCCCAAGAGGGACCGGCTGCGCCTGCTGGAGGCGGTGCGGGCCACGTTGAGCCCCATCTTCGGCCTGATCCCGGACGAGGACGGGCGCTACCGGCGGATGGTGGCCTCGGCCGCGAGGGGCCGCAGGTCCATCGGGACGGCCGTCCTGGAGGGGGTCAAGCACCGCGTCTGGCGCGTGACCGGGAAGGAATGGATCGCGGACCTCCAGAGGATCCTGGAGCCGAGGGACCTCGTGATCGCGGACGGCCACCACCGCTTCGAGGCGGCCCTGGCCTACCGCAATGCCCGCCGGGCGCGGGACCCCGGCTACCATCCCGAGGTCGGCTACAACTACACGATGTTCTATCTCGCCGCGGTCGGCGCCCAGGAACCGGGGCTGCTTCCGACCCACCGCGTGGTGTCCGGTCTTGGGCGCGGGCAGGCGCGCGAGATTATCCGGGAGGTGGCTCGGCGCTGGCGGACGGTCCCGGTCGGGCCCGTGGCAAAGGTGGGCGAGCGCCTGCGTTGGCTCCAGCGAAGGGGCCGGGTCGGGGTGGGGGTGTACGCGGGCAACGGCACCGGGTACGTGGCGCAGATGCCCCGGCGCGGACCCTACCGGATGGACGTGGAGTGGCTGCACGGAGAGATCCTGCCGTCCCTGCTTCCCAAGGGATGCGAGGTCACCTTCACTCAGGAGGCGGGGCAGGCGCTCCGCCGCGTGAAGGAGGGCAAGGCCCAGGTGGTGTTCGTCATGCAGCCGCCCGATCTCCGGGAGGTCCTCCGCCGCGCGCGGTCCGCCTCCCGGATGCCGGGTAAAACGACGTACTTCCACCCGAAGCCTCTGGCGGGGCTGGTGGAATACCGGTTCGGGTCTTCTTAGGATGGCGATCTTCGGTAGACCTCAGTACACCGTAGTCCGGGTGAAGAAGCGGGACATCCCGGAGGGGCTCTGGACCAAATGCGAAGAGTGCGGGGAGATCATCTACAACAAGGCGCTGGAGGAGAACCTCAAGGTCTGCCCGAAGTGCCAGTACCACTTTGGCCTCACCGCCAAGGAGAGGGTCCAGCAGGTCATCGATGACGGGACCTTCCAGGAGCTGGACAGCGGCCTGCGGACGACCGACCCCCTGAAGTTCAAGGGCCCGAAGACCTACGTGGAGAAGATCCAGCTGGACCAGGCGGCGACCGGGCTGCACGAGGCGGCGGTG
>CAYJUA010000145.1:0-3999 GCA_964373295.1 uncultured Planctomycetia bacterium | reverse complement strand
GCGCGCCTTGCGCCCGGTCAGACGCAGGCCCTCAAAGGCCTGCGGGCTGGTCACCTCGTGGACCAGGTGGCGGTCGATATAAAGAAGGGCGTTGCCGTCGGAGGACTCCGAAACGACGTGCCGCGCCCAGATTTTCTCGAAGAGTGTTTTGCTCATGGGGAAAAATAGTATAGCACAGCTTCCTCCGCGTGCTATAATTGCCGTAGACCAGAATTCAGACCAATGGAGGTGAACGATGACAAAGACGCTGCCGATATCCGAAGTGAAAACGAGATTGCCGGAGTTGGTTAAGGGCGTGGCCGACCGGGATGATGAGATTGTCATCACCCGGAACGGTCGCCCCGCGGCCATCATCGTGTCCCTGGATGAATACGAAGGTCTCCGCGAGACGCTGGAAATCCTGAGCGATCCGGAGGCGATGGCCCAGATCCGCCGAGGCGAGGCATACTTCCGTCGCGGCGGCAAGGGGTTTACGATCGAAGAGGTATTTGGTAAGGAGAAGTGATCCGGTATCGGGTCGTTCTTCTTCCGGAACTGAAAGGGCCTCTTTCCCGCTTGTCTCCAAACGTTAAAAGCAAAATCCACGCCAGCCTAAAACTTCTAGCGGAGGACCCGCTTGCCGGAAAGCCCCTTGAACAGGAGTTAGCGGGTTTCCGTAGCTACCCGATTCCTCCTTACCGAATCGTGTATAGGGTGGATTCCTCGCGGCGGATGGTAGACGTTGTCAGAATCGGCCACCGCCGAGACGTCTACGAGGTCCTCGTGCAAAAAATCAACGCGGGCGAGGTTAGGGAAAAACGGGCTATTTACGTTCGTAGGTAAGGAAGCTATGGGGGAAAGGGTTGGCGGCGTCGGCGGGGAAATCCTCGCGCGCGATTTCCTTCCATGCCCCGGGGTCAATGGGGAAGAGGTAAGTGTTGCCCTGGAAGCCCTGGTCGATGCGGGTGAGGTAGATCCGGTCCGCCAGCGGCAGCGCCTGCCTGTAGATCTCCGCCCCGCCGATCACGAATACCTCCGCTTCGTTCTCGCACATCTGCAGGGCCTCCTCCAGCGAGTGGGCCACCGTGGCGCCGCAGGCCTGAAAATCCTTCTGCCGGGTGATGACAATGTTGGTGCGGCCGGGCAGGGGCTTAGCGATGGACTCGAACGTCTTGCGGCCCATGAGGATGGGGTGGCCCATGGTGAGCTGCTTGAACCGCTGGAGGTCCACCGAGAGGTGCCACGGAAGTTTGCCGCCCGCGCCGATGACCCCGTTGTGCGACGCGGCGACGATCAGTGAGAGCATCCGTTCCTCTGGAAGAGGGGGCATGTTGTAGGAAAGGGGAATACTAGGGGGAAAACCTGGGTTTTCCCCCTAGGGAGCGGACGGGGCGCTCTTCTCATGGCTAGACGGCGACCGGCGCGGGGATGGCCGGGTGGTGCTGGTAGTTCTCCAGCGTGATCTCCTCGTACGTGAAATCGTCGATGGATTTTACGGCGGGGTTCAGCTTCATGCGGGGCGGGGGATAGGGCGGGCGCGTGAGCTGGAGCTTGGCCTGCTCGACGTGGTTCAAGTAGAGGTGCACGTCGCCGAAGGTGTGGATGAACTCGCCGGGCTGGAGGCCGGTGACCTGCGCCACCATTAGGGTGAGCAGGGCATACGACGCGATGTTGAAGGGCACCCCGAGGAAGACGTCCGCGCTGCGCTGGTAGAGCTGGCAGGAGAGCCGGCCATCGGCCACGTAGAACTGGAAGAGGACGTGGCAGGGCGGCAGCTTCATCCTGTCCACGTCGGCCGCGTTCCAGGCGGAGACGATGAGCCGGCGGGAGTCCGGTTTCGTCCGGATCCGCTCGATGACCTCGCTGATTTGGTCGATCTTCCGGCCGTCCGGGGCCGGCCAGCTTCGCCACTGGCAGCCGTACACCGGCCCGAGCTCCCCCCGCTCATCGGCCCACTCGTCCCAGATGCTGACCCCGTTCTCTTTGAGGAACCGGATGTTGGTCTCCCCGCGCAGGAACCAGAGGAGCTCGTAGATGACCGACTTGAGGTGCACCTTCTTCGTGGTGACCAGCGGGAACCCGGCCGACAGGTCGAAGCGCATCTGGCGTCCGAATGCGCTCAGGGTCCCCGTGCCGGTGCGGTCGGATTTTCGGGCGCCGTGCTCGAGGATGTCCTGAAGGAGGTCGAGGTAGGCCTTCATCGCGCTCATTGTACCCCGAAAACCAGTCCGCTTCTTACAAACCCACTTCTCTTGTAACGCGCCGCCTGCGTGGGGGAGAAGTGGGTTTTTAAGAAGCGGACTGCCCTTTTTGCTATAATCGAAGGTCTCCGATGATCGAGTATCTCGGCATCCTCATCACCTTCGCTCTGGCGGGCGGCATCGGGGCGGCGTTCCTGGTACTTTCCAGCGTGCTGGGCCCCAAGCGGCCCTCGGCAGCCAAGTCGGAGCCGTTCGAGTGCGGGGAGCGGCCGTTCGAGCTGCCCGCCGGCCACAGCGCCATCAAATTCTACCTGGTCGGGATGCTCTTCATCCTCTTCGACGTGGAGCTGGTCTTCCTCTTCCCCTGGGCGGTGGTGGCCCGCGACCTCGGCTGGTATGGCTTCGTCGAGATGCTGGTCTTTTTGGGGATCGTGCTCCTGGGGTTCGTGTACGCCTGGAAGAAGGGTGCGCTGGAATGGGAGTGATCTAGTGTTCGGCGGCAGCCAGAACTTCCTGACGAGCAAGCTGGACGCGGCCATCGGCTGGGCGCGGAAGTACTCCATCTTCCAGTATCCGTTCGTGACCGCCTGCTGCGGGATGGAGTACATGGCCACCGCCTGCTCCCACTACGACGTGGACCGGTTCGGCGCCGGCTTCCCCCGGTTCTCCCCCCGGCAGGCGGACGTCCTCTTCGTGGTGGGGACGATCAGCCACAAGCTCGCGCCGGTCCTCAAGAAGATCTACGACCAGATGACCGAGCCCAAGTGGGTGGTGGCCTTCGGCGTCTGCACCTGCACCGGCGGGTTCTACGACAACTACGCGACGCTGATGGGCATCGATACGATCATTCCGGTCGACGTCTACATCCCCGGTTGCCCGCCCCGGCCGGAGAACGTGCTGGATGGGCTGATCAAGCTGCAGGCGAGGATCCAGGCCCAGCACTCCGGCCAGCCGCTGTCGGCCCTCACCCCCGCGGAGAGAGCGCGTGAACGCAGCTTCACTGTGTGACTCGCTGACCGCCCGCTTCCCGCAGACGGTGGTCGCGTCGCACGCCTGGCGCGGCGACGCCACGGTGACGGTGCGCCGGGAGGGCCTGCTGGAGCTGGCCCGCTTCCTCAAGGAAGACGCCTCCTTCCAGATGAACTTCCTGATGGACCTGTCGGCCGTAGATTACCTGACGTTCGGCAAGCAGCCGCAGGCCAAGGGGGCGCACGTGCCCTCGGGCGTCCCGGTGCGTCAGCCGATGAACGTCCCGGATGAGCAGCCCTGGCCGGGGCCCGCCCTGGGCGCCCCTGGGAGCCAGGGCGCCGGCGCCCGGTTCGAGGTCGTCTACCACTTCTTCTCCCTGTCGCTCAAGCGCCGGGTCCGGGTGAAGGTGCCGGTCGAGGAGACCAGCCCCGAGGTGGATTCCCTGACACCGCTCTGGGCGACCGCCGACTGGTTTGAGCGGGAGGTGTGGGACATGTTCGGCATCCGCTTCCGCGGGCACCCGGACCTCAGGCGGATCCTCATGTACGAGGGCTTCGAGGGGTACCCCCTGCGCAAGGACTACCCCGTCAACAAGAGGCAGCCCCTCATCGGGCCGGTGAACTGACGTGCCGGAGCAGCAGACCGTCACGAAAGAGATGATGCTCAACATCGGCCCGTCGCACCCGGCCATGCACGGCATCATCCGGATCGTGGCGAAGCTCGACGGCGAGGTGATCCGCGGCGCCGACGTGGAGATCGGCTACCTCCACCGCGGCTTTGAGAAGATGTCCGAGACGGTGACCTACAACGGGGTGATCCCCTACGCCGACCGGCTGAACTACGTCTCGCC
>CAYJUA010000144.1:0-4030 GCA_964373295.1 uncultured Planctomycetia bacterium | reverse complement strand
CCAGCACGCCGCCGTCGATGAGCCAGCGCCCCCGGATCCTGATGGGCTCGAAGATCGCCGGGATGGACACGGAGGCGCGGATCGCCTGCACCACCGGCCCCTCGTCCAGGACCACCACCTCCCGCCGGGCGTAGTCCACGGCGATCACCTTCGCGGGGATCTTGAGGTCCCGGAACGTCTTGCCCTCCATGTGGCGCGCCAGGAACCGGGTGACACGGCCGCCCGCGAGGATCCCGAACTTCGGGATGCCGGGGTCGGCCAGCCTGAACAGCGAGCCCTTGGTCCTGAAGTCCCAGGCCAGCTTCTCCAGCTCCAAGGAGGAGAGCCCGGAGGCCCAGAAGACCCCCAGCAGGGCGCCGATCGAGGAGCCGGCCACGATGTCGATGGGGATGTTCTCCCGCTCGATCACCTTCAGGATGCCGATGTGGGAGAGCCCCATCGCCGCGCCGGAGCCCAGCACCAGCCCCACCAGCACCTCGCCGATCTCGCGGCTGATCCGGCGGACCGCGCGGGAATATTCCCAGCCCGGGTGGGCCAGCACCATGGGGTGGCCGGGCGCCGTCGGCGCCTGCACGGCGGGCAGGGTGGCGTACACCTTCCAGTCGAGGATCTTGCCCCGCTCCAGCTCCTCCACCTCGCCGGCCCCCTCGTTCACCACGACCTTCACGCGGGCGGCGGCCTGCTGGACGGTGCGGGAGAGCTCCTGGATCACCTTGGCGGTGGCGGCGAGGTGCTCGCCGGTCGCGTCGCAGACCAGGTGGATCAGGTCCGCCTGCACCAGCGCCTTGAAGACGGTGCGGTCCATCTGGTGCGGCAGGTCGGTGATGACGAAGTGGTACAGGTTGGTCAGGTACGAGAGGAGCGGGGTGATGTACGTGACGTCGCTGGTGGCGTTGGCGTCGTGGGTGATGTTCAGCGTGTCGAACCCGATCACCGGGTGCTTGGCGATGGCCGACCCGATCCGCGCCTGGTCGAACGCCGCCCCGCGCAGCTGCAGCGGGGCGCGGGCCCCCTGGCCGAGCGCCCGGGAGACGTTGTCCCCGCCGGGGCTGATGTCCAGGAGGATCACCCGCTTGCCGGTCTCCTTGCGCAGGGAGGCGGCCAGGTTCACCGCGTAGGTGGTGCGGCCCGAGCCCTTGAGCGGGCTGTAGACGGAGATCATCGTGGACTCGAAGACCCGCTTCACCGGCAGGTCCTTCTGCCGCAGGCGCCGCGAGAGGGTCGTCGAGAGGTGGATCGCCACCTCGGGGGTGAGCTTCAGGATCTGCTCGAAGTCCGGCCGCTTGATCTTGACCAGGATCGAGTCGTTGATGGCCTGGGTGGTCACCGAGTGCGGCTCGTTGGTGAGGATGGAGGTCATCCCGAAGTAGTCGCCGCGGTGGAGCACCTCAAGCGTCTCGTGCTTGCCGCCGAGGGCCCCCGTGAAGACCCGGACCCGCCCGCTGACCAGGCCGTAGAAGCAGTCCGGCGGGGTGCCCTGCGCGTAGATGATCTCGTCCTTCTCGTACTCGACGATGCGGGCCCGGTCGGCGACGAGGTCCAGCTGCGGTTGGGTCAGCCCCGCGAAGACGGAGATCTGGCGGAGCAGCCAGCGCTTGTTCCCGGCGGTCGGAGAGGTCGGGCTCTGCTCCGGTGATGGCATGGCGCCGCCATGATAGCAGACCCGGGCGGAAAAAGAAAAGCTAGGGCCGGCCCTTGCGATGCCAAACGGCGGTGTCGAAATCCCGCTTAACCATAACCCAGCCGGCGCAGCATCGCCGGGTCCTTCCGCCAGCCCTTGGCCACCTTGACCCAGAGATCAAGGTACACCGGCCCGCCGGCCAAGTCCTCGATCTCCCTGCGGGCCAGCTGGCCGATCTTCTTCAGCAGCCCGCCCCCCTTCCCGATCATGATCCCCTTCTGGGTGTTCCGCTCCACGTAGATCGTCGCCCGGATGTAGGTGCGGGGCGGGCTCTTGGAGGCGATCGGCGGCGCCCCCTCGCGGCCTTTCTCGCCGGCGCGCCATTCCTCTATCTCCACCGCCACCGCGTAGGGGACCTCCTCATGCGTGAAGAGGAGGACCTTCTCCCGGATCAGCTCCTGCGCCAGCATCCGCGCGGGCCGGTCGGTGATGTGGTCCGGCGGGTAGTGGGGCGGCCCCTCCGGCAGGGCCTCGGCCAGGGATTTCAGGAGCGCGGCCGCGTTGTCCCCCTTCGTCGCCGAGATGGGGAAGATGTCCCGGAACGGGTAGCGCCGGCGGGCCTCGTCGATCTGGGGGAGGATGAGCTCCTTCCTCACCCGGTCCACCTTGTTGATCGCCAGGAAAACCGGAACACCGGTACCTGGTACCAGGTTGGTACCAGGTACCGATTTTGGAAGCATCCGCAGGAGCTGCCGGTCCTCGTCGGTGATGCCCTGCTGCGCCTCGGTCAGCAGGAGCACCACGTCCGCCTCGGCCAGCGCTTGGCGCGCCGCCTGCACCTGGTGCCGGCCCAGAAGGGTCTTCGGCGCGCGGTAGATCCCCGGCGTGTCCATGAAGAGGATCTGCACGCCGGGGAGGGTGAGGATCCCCAGCAGGCGCTCGCGGGTGGTCTCCGGTTTCGGGGAGACGATGGCGATCTTCTGCCCGAGGAAGCGGTTGAGCAGGGTGGACTTGCCCACGTTGGGCCGCCCAACGATCGCCACGCTCCCGCACCGGTGGGAAATCTTTTCAACCACGTCTAATTATTCGGCCAAGCGTTTAAGTGTCTCAAGATCCCGCCGGAGGACACGTTCCACCAACCTTTTGAAACTTGGAGTGACCTGATCTTGCTCGTTCGTGGGTTTTCGGCGTGCAGGGCGCTGGTTTCCACGGCTATCTTTCCAACAGCAGGAGGGCGCCCCGCGGGGAAACGGAGGCATCCCGGCCGCTCTCCATCGGCCTTCGGGTCCGGGAGACGAGGATCCTCTTGTCGGCCTTGATCAGCTCCGCGGCGGCGGTGAGGCGCCTGAAATCGGCCGGGCCGGGGGCCGTCGTCAGCTTGATCTCAAAGGCCCAGCACCCCTTGGAGAAGAGCAGGACCAGGTCCAGCTCGTAGCCATCGCTTGTCCGAAGGTAATAGGCCTCAAACGGCTCGCCCTTGGACTTCAGGAAGAACAGGATTTGATGGACCACCCATCCCTCCCAGCTGGCCCCCACCCAGGGCTGGGTGAGCAGATCTCCCTGTGAGGTCACGCCCATCAGGCTGTGCAGAAGCCCCGTGTCCTGCCAATACACCTTGGGCCTCTTGGTGACCCGCTTCTTCTGGCTCTTGAAGTAGGGCGGCAGCACGGAGATGAGGTAAGCGTTCTCGAGATAATCCAGGTGGCTGTTGACCGTGTGGTAGCTCAGGCCCATGCTCTTCCCGATCTCCGAGGCGTTCCATACCTGCCCGTGGTGGACCGCCAGCATCCTGAAGAGCCGTTCGGTTGTCTGCGGCTTTGCGGGGAGTCCCCACAGCGGCAGATCCCGCTGAGCCAGCAGGGTCAGGTAGTCCCGCTGCCAGGTGGGGAACCGGCGCGGCGCCAGGATCCCCCCCTCCGGGAATCCGCCCCTGAGCCAAAGGGCATCCTCCGTGGCACCGGGAGGAAGCTCCTTCAGGCAGAACGGGGTCAGCTCGCACAGACTCAACCGGCCGGCCAGCGACTCCGAGACGTTCCGCATGAGCCCCGGCGCCACGGAGCCGGTCAGCAGAAAACGCCCCTTCCGTCCGCGGCGGGCGTCGATGGCGCCCCGCAGGCGCGGGAAAAGCTCCGGCCAGCTTTGGGCTTCGTCCAGAACGACGAGGTCCTTGGAAAGCGCCAGCTCGTTCCAGGCCAGATCCAGCCGAAGCCGGTCCGGGGGCTGCTCAAGGTCGAAGTAATTCTTGGAAAATGTCTTGGCGAGGGTGGTTTTGCCGACCTGCCGGGGGCCCAGGATGGCCACCGCCGGGCTGGCCCTCAGCCGGTCTCGAACGAGGTTCTGGAGGACCCTGCGGATCATCGGATAAAGCACTGGCTCAGCCCGTTATGGGCCTCCCCAGCACCTCCCCTT
>CAYJUA010000143.1:0-4037 GCA_964373295.1 uncultured Planctomycetia bacterium | reverse complement strand
TGCTGACCGTGACGCAGATCCTGAGGGCCCAGGGGGTCGTCGGGAAATTCGTGGAATTCTTCGGGCCGGGGCTCACCACCCTGCCTCTGCCGGACCGGGCAACCATTTCCAATATGTGCCCGGAGTACGGGGCCACCGCCGCCTACTTCCCGGTGGACAAGGAAACGCTGGAGTACCTGAAGCTCACCGGCCGGCCTGCGGAGCTGGTGGACCTGGTCGAGCGCTACACCAAGGAGCAGGGGCTCTTCCGGACAGACGAGACTCCGGCGCCGGAGTTCAGCCAGCGGATGGACCTGGACCTGGGCTCAGTCGAGCCGTCGCTGGCCGGCCCCAAGCGGCCGCAGGACCGGGTGTCGCTGTCCGCCGCCAAGCAGGGGTTCCGCAAGGCGCTGGTCGCGGCGCTGGAGGGGAAGCTGCCCAAGCTCAATGCCGACCGGCTCAACAGCTGGCTGGGGGAAGGCGGGAGCGCCAGGCCCCCGCAAGTCGAGGTGGAGAAGGTCCCCTCTGAGACGGCCGTGGCGGTCGAGCAGAGCCCGGAGAAGCAAGAGGACGGACTTCGCCAGCTCACCGCTCAGCTTCCTGTGGAGATGCCGTCCGGCCGGTGCCAGGTTGGGCACGGTTCGGTGGTGATCGCCGCGATCACGAGCTGCACCAACACCTCGAACCCATCGGTTATGGTGGGGGCGGGGCTCCTGGCCAAGAAGGCCGTGGAGCGGGGGCTCAAGACAAAACCACACGTGAAGACATCGCTTTCCCCCGGATCGCGCGTCGTCAGCGAATACCTTGATACGGCGGGGCTCACCCCTTATCTCGAAAAACTGGGCTTCTACACCACCGGCTATGGTTGTCAAAGTTGCATCGGAAACAGCGGGCTGCTCCCCGAGCCGGTGGCGAAGGCGGTGAAGGAGCATGAGCTCGTGGTGGCCAGCGTCCTCTCCGGCAACCGGAACTTCGAGGGGCGCGTCCACCCGCAGGTGAAGGCGAACTACCTGGCCGGCCCCCTGTTGGTGGTGGCCTACGCCATCGCCGGGACGATGGATGTGGACCTGACCCGCGAGCCGGTGGGCCTGGACACGGCCGGCAAGCCGGTCTTCCTCAAGGAGATCTGGCCCACCCAGAAGGAGATCTCCGACACGATCCTGAAGTCGGTGACGGCGCAGGCCTTCCGCGAGCGGTACGCCCAGGTGTTCGAGGGGACGGCGGAGTGGAAGGCAATCCCCACGCCGGCCGGCGAGCTGTACGCCTGGAAGAAGGAAAGCACCTACATCCAGGAGCCGCCCTATTTCCTGGAGTTCCCGAAGGAGCCGGCGCCGGTCGGAGAGATCCGCGGCGCACGGGCGCTTGCGGTGCTGGGCGACTCGGTGACCACCGACCACATCTCACCGGCCGGCTCGATCGCCAAGGATTCGCCGGCGGGGATCTACCTCATCGAGCAGGGGGTGGAGCCCAAGGACTTCAACAGCTACGGCGCCCGGCGGGGCAACGACCGGGTGATGACCCGCGGCACCTTCGCCAATGTGCGTCTCAGAAACAAGCTGACCCCGGACGCTGAGGGGTGGTGGACCGCGCACCAGCCCTCCGGCGAGAAGATGAGCATCTTCGACGCCTCGGCCCGCTACCTGAAGGAGGGCATCCCGCTCATCATTCTGGCCGGCGCCGAGTACGGCTCCGGGTCCTCCCGCGACTGGGCGGCCAAGGGGCCGGCCCTGCTCGGGGTGCGCGCGGTGATCGCCCGGAGCTTCGAGCGGATCCACCGGAGCAACCTGGTGGGGATGGGGATCCTCCCGCTGGAGCTGCCCGCCGGGCAGACGATCGAGAAGCTTGGGCTGACCGGGAAGGAGAGCTTCGAGATCGTCGGCCTCGGTGCTGGCCTCAAGCCGCGCCAGAAGCTCGAGGTCCGGGCAACCGGCCCCGACGGCAAGGCGAGCTCGGTCCGGGCCACCCTCCGCATCGACACCCCCGTGGAGGTCGAGTACTACCGCCACGGCGGGATCCTCCCCTACGTCCTCCGCAGGTTTCTTTCCTCCCCCCAGGGATGAAAGCCCACTGGGAATCGGTCTACCAGCAGAAGCGTCCGACGGAGGTGAGCTGGTACCAGCCGCATCTGGAGCTGTCGCTCAAGCTCCTGGCCAACGCCGGCCTGAGCCCGGAGAGCCGCGTGATCGACGTGGGGGGCGGCGCCTCCACGCTGGCGGACGACCTCCTCCAGCAGGGGATCCGGCACGTCACCGTGCTCGATCTCTCCGGCGGGGCGCTTGCCGCCTCGAAAGCGCGTTTGGGTGAGCGGGCGCGGGGCGTGGAGTGGATCGAAGCGGACATCACGCAGGCGCAGCTTCCCGGCGCCCCCTATGACCTCTGGCACGACCGCGCCCTCTTCCACTTCCTCACGGCCGCGGAGGGGCGCCGCGCCTACGTGAAGGCGCTCACCCAGGCGCTCAAGCCGGGCGGCCAGGCCATCCTCGCCGCGTTCAGCCTGGAGGGGCCGCCCCGCTGCAGCGGGCTGGAGGTGGTCCGCTACAGCCCGGAGACCCTTCAATCCGAGCTCGGGGGCGGCTTCCGCCTGCTCGAGTCGCTCGCCCAGGAGCACCGCACCCCTTTCCAGACGACCCAGAACTTCCTCTTCTGCCGCTTCCAGAAAAACGAGAGACCGTTTTTTCCGCGACACTTTTCCCGCCCCTCCCTCGTCTAATCTGACGAAAACAAGCTGGTTTCTTATTTTCGTTTTAGTGTATAATCGAAAATAATATGAAAGCACACGCGATCCTGTCAGGGCGGTACGTCCAACGTCCCGGCGGCTACCGGGCGTTCATCCCGGCCCCGGCGCCTCCGAAGCTCACGTGGACTCCGCGGCTCAACCGTGCGCTCTCCGACGCCGACCGCCTCATCGGCAAGCTGGCCGGCGAAGGAGCCCGTCTGCCGAACCCCCACCTGCTGATTCGCCCGTTCATCCGGCGCGAGGCGGTCCTCTCCAGCCGGATCGAAGGCACCGCATCCACCCTGGGAGAGATCCTCGCGGCGGAAGCCGGGGCCGCGGTGGATCGGAGCCCCTCCGACTTGCGGGAAGTGGGCAACTACGTCGCCGCCCTTGAGCACGGCATCAAGCGTCTGAAATCGCTCCCACTCTCCCTGCGTCTGACCCGGGAGCTCCACGAGAAGCTGATGAAGGGGGTGCGGGGGGGGTACGCCACGCCCGGCCGGTTCCGGCGCTCTCAGAATTGGATCGGCCCGCCGGGGTGCACTCTGGTCAACGCGTCGTACGTCCCGCCTCCCCCCACGGAGTTGATGGACTGCTTGGGAGAGTGGGAGAGGTTCCTGCATGACCGGTCCCTGCCGCCTTTGGCACAGGCGGCACTGATCCATTCCCAGTTCGAGGCGATCCACCCCTTCCTCGATGGAAACGGCAGGGTGGGACGGCTCCTGATCACTCTCTTTCTTATTGAAAGGAAAGTCCTTCCGGCCCCTTTGCTGTACCTGAGCGCCTTCTTCGAGGCGACCCGGCGAGACTATTACGACCGCCTCCGCGGGGTGACGGAGTTTGGAGAATGGGAGGAGTGGCTGCACTATTTTTTCAATGGAGTTGCTCGCCAGTCCGAAGATGCCTTGGGGCGCGCCGGGCGGATCAACAAGCTGCTGGAAGGGTGGCGCCAGGCCGTCGCGGGCGTTTCCTTGAAAGCGGCTGGGAAGATCATCGACCTGTTGGCCGCCAACCCCTACCTGACCATCAAGAAAGCCTCTTGGCAGATGAAGGTTGCTTTCACGACCACGCAGCGTGCGGTGGAGCGGCTGGAGGAACTGGGGATCGTCGCCAAGGTCAGCGGCGCCGAGCGCAACCGCGTCTACTGCGCCAGAAAAATCCTCAGCATCCTGGAAGAACCGGCCCAATTGACCCCTCCCCTTCCGAATCCATGAGATCGAGGCGTAGAGATTGACAGGCGTAGAGATTGCCCTTGACTTCCGACGGGATAGTGGTATCGTGGGGTTGTTCGAGTATAGTTGAGACGGTTGTAGCGAGACCCTAGGCAAGTTTCCAGACGACT
>CAYJUA010000142.1:0-4064 GCA_964373295.1 uncultured Planctomycetia bacterium | reverse complement strand
TGACCACGCGGTCTCCCCGGTCCCGCAGGCGGCGGGCCGCCCCCAGCAGGGCCAGGTTGTCCGACTCGGTCCCCCCGGAGGTGAACGCAAGCTGCCCCTTGGGGTCGCCCAAGGACTTCAGGAGGGAGGAACGGACCTTCTCGATCGCCACGCGGGCGTGCCGGCCCTCCGTGTGGAGGCTGGAGGCGTTTCCGAAGAACTCCTCCAGGAAGGGCCGCATCGCCTCGCGCACCGACGGGTGAATGGGGCTGGTGGCGTTGTAATCGAGGTAAATGCTTTTCATCCGTATAGTATATACTATGAAACGACGATGAATCTTCGAGCGGAGGACCCCCTTTGATCTCGCCGCCCGCCTGGGTGACCGCGGCCGCGTTCCTGGCCGGCCTGGTCGGGGCCCTCTGGTACGCCGGGCATCTGGCGCGCCGGCTCGCCGGCCGCTCCGCGGAGCTCGAGCAGATCAAGGGGCAGATGCTCGAGTGGAACCGCCAGCTCGAGGAGAAGGTCACCCGCCGGGCCGAGGAGCTGGAGAAGACCCACCTGCAGCTCCAGAACGCCTACCTCGAGACGGTCACCTCGCTCGTCGAGGCGATGACCGCGAAGGACACCTACCTGTACGCCCACTCCCACAGCGTGGCCAGCCACGCGCGCGCCATCGCCGAGGAGGTGGGGCTGCCCAAGGAGCGGATCGCCCGGCTGGTCTTCGCCTGCGAGCTGCACGACCTGGGCAAGATCGCCGTTCCCGACTCGATCCTCCTCAAGGCCGGCCCCCTCACCAAGGAGGAGTTCGAGATCATCAAGCAGCACCCCGTCTGGGGCGCCCGCATCCTGGAGCCGCTGACCTTCATGAAGGACATCACGGAGATGGTGCACCAGGAGCATGAGCGCTGGGACGGGACCGGCTACCCACGGGGCCTCCAGGGCGAACAAATCCAGCTGGAGGCGCGGATCATCTCCGTTGCCGACGCGCTGGACGCGATGACCTCCAAGCGCCCCTACCGGCAGGCCTTCACCATGGAGAAGGCCTGCGAGGAGATCCACCGGAATTCCGGGACCCAGTTTGATCCGCGCGTCGTCGAGGCCTGCCTGGCCGCACTCAAGAAGGGGAAGCTCGTCCTGCTTACCGGTCCCCACGCCCACACCGGGCGGCGCGGCAGCCCCCTGCTCCACGCCGAGCCGCACGGCGGCTAGCCGCCGAACAGCCCCGCGAAGAAGCGGGTCATCTCCTCCCAGGAGTTCCGGTCGGCCTCCGCATTGTAGGCGGCCCCTTTCGAAGGGTCGCCGCCCGCCTCCGGCACCGTGAAGCTGTGGACGGCGCCGGGGTACTGGATCAGCCGGTAATCCACGCCGGCCTCCTTCATCTCCTGCTCGAAGCCGGCCACGCCGGATAAGACGAAGGAATCCTCCGCCCCGCTGAGCACCAGCACCTTCGCCTTCACCGCGCCGGGCGCGGCCGGGACCGGGGTGTCCAGCGGGCCGTGGAAGCTCACCACCCCGTCCACGTCCGCTCCGCTGCGGGCCAGCTCCAGCACCGCCATCCCCCCGAAGCAGTAGCCGATCGCCCCGATCCTCTCCGGGTCGACCTGCGGCTGGGCCCGGAGCAGGTCCAGCGCGGCCCCGATCCGGCCCCGCGTCAGCCGGCGGTCGCTCCGATAGATCCCGGACAGCCGGCCGGCCTCCTCGTGGTCCTTCGCCCGGACCCCCTTCCCATACATGTCGGCCGCGAAAACCACATATCCCAGCCCCGCCAGCTGCTCTGCGCGGCGCTTGGCGTAGTCGTTCAGCCCCTTCCACTCGTGCACCACCAGGACCCCCGGCCTCTTCCCCTCGACGGCGGCATCGTAGGCCAGGTAGCCCTCCAGCACGGCCTCCCCGTGCCGGTACTCCACCGCTCGGCCCTCCACCTCCGCCCGCGCGGAGCCGGCCCACAGAACCAGCGCCGCCACCGCCAAAACCCCGATCCTCATGCCGGCCCTCCCTGCCTGCCCATCATGTTCGCACGCTGAGAAACCCCTTGACCGGCGGCGTTTTTGGAAGTAACTTCAGGGCGACATGGTGAAAAAGAAGAAAACCGCCAGGAAACGGCCGGCCGTGAAGCCGAAGAGCAGACCGAAGCCGCGGGCAAAGAAGAAGCCGGCCGCCTCCAAGAAGGCGCAGGCCCCGAAGAAGCCGGCGCCGCCCAAGGGGGCCGGCGATGAGATCGGCCGGGTGATCGCTTTCTTCCGTATCCCCGTGGTGGCCGTCATCAAGCTCACCAAGGGAAGCGTCAAGGTGGGCGACCCGATCTGGCTCCACGGCCACACCACCGACCTCAAGGTGAACGTGGCTTCCATGCAGATCAACCACCAGCCGATCCAGACGGCCAAGAAGGGCGACGAGTTCGGCCTCAAGGTCGCCTCCCGCTGCCGCATCGGCGACCGCGTCTACCAGATCGCCTAGCTACAGCCTCTCTTTAATCTGCTGAAGCAGGTCACGCGCGCCGGTCTTTTCTCCCACCCCCACGCGGACTTCCAGGCGGACGCTCTTCGGGTCAATGACAATGACGTCAACCGCCACGTTCGCACCGTCCGGCCGCTCCCCTCGAAGCTGGGTGGCCTTGCTCTTCGTGACCTCCTCGTTCAGCTTGATCCCGTTCTTCTTGAAGACGGATTTGGCGGCACCCACCGCCCGGGCCATCGTCACCTTTTCCTCCGAGATCGCCTTGCCCCCCTGCCAGGCCACCGTGCCCCCCGCGGCCAAGACCGCCACGCACCCGCCGGAGCCCAGCGCGAACCCCATCAGAAGAAGAACCGCGAACATTTTCCGGACCATGTCTTTTCCTTTCCCTTTCGCTGTCATCCGCTCAAGCTACTGCAACCGCGGAAAAAGAGGGCTGCCCTTCCTGATCACCTGACCGGCAGGGACAGGCGCGGTCAGTGCGTCGGGGAGGTGTTCTTTGCTGAGGTCGCCGGTGAAGCCCATCTGCTGCCAGATGGATTCGGCGGCGGTGGGCATGAAAGGCCAGGCGAGCAGGGCGATCGAGCGGACCAGGCCGGCCAGCGGGTGCAGGAACGCCTCCAGCTCCGCCCGCTTGCCCTCCTTCGCCAAGGTCCACGGCGCTTTCTCTTCGACCAGCTTGTTCGCCCGGGTGATCAGCTCCCAGAGGGCCTTCAGCGCCTCGGAGGGGGCGGTCGCCTGCAGGGCCGCCCAGATCTTCTTCTCCGCGGCGGAAATCTCCAGCGCAGTCTTCTCCGCCAGCTTCCCCGCCGGGACCTTGCCGCCCGTGTGCTTCTCCAGCATGGTCAGCGTGCGGTAGACGAGGTTGCCCAGGTCGTTGGCGAGGTCCGAGTTGATCCGCTTCACGATGGCCTCCTCGGAGAAGACACCGTCCTCGCCGAAAGGGACGTCCCGCAGGAGGAAGTAGCGGAAGGCGTCCAGCCCGAACGTCTCCACCACCGCCTGCGGGTCCACGATGTTCCCCTTCGACTTGGACATCTTCTCCCCCTTCACCAGCCACCAGCCGTGGGCGAAGACCGTCCTGGGCGGGGGTATCTCCAGCGCGTGGAGGATGATCGGCCAGTACAGGCAGTGGTGGCGGATGATGTCCTTGCCGACCAGATGGATGGCCTCCGCCTCGTTCCAATATCTCTTGAACTTTTCGCCGTCGGGCCAGCCGAGGGCAGTGATGTAGTTCAGCAGGGCGTCGAACCAGACGTAGGTGACGTGGTTCTCGCTGAAGGGGACATGGATCCCCCAGGAAACCCGCTCCTTGGGGCGGGTCACGCACAGCAGCGGGAGCGGTTTCTCCAGCATCGCCAGCACCTCGTTGCGGCGCGTCTCCGGCCGGATGAAGCCGGGGTTGGAGAGGATGTGGTTCTTGAGCCAGGCGCGGTGCTGCTCCAGGTCCAGGAAGTAATCGTCCTCGGTCACCTGCTCGACGGGGCGCCCGCAGGTGGGGCAGACCCTCTTCGCCGGGTCAGCGAAGTCTCCGGCGGCCCAGCTCGTCTCGCAGGGGACGCAGTACCAGAAGGTGTAAGTCCCCGGCTTGAGGACCCCCTTCATCCGTTCCAGGAATTGCTGGACCCCCT
>CAYJUA010000141.1:1949-4069 GCA_964373295.1 uncultured Planctomycetia bacterium | reverse complement strand
AATTCCCCATACCCCAAACCACGCCCCCCTTTCCAGAGGAATGTGATGAGTGTTGTTGCAGTTATCGTGGCCGGCGGGGTGGGCCGGCGGCTGAGGGCCAAGGTGCGCAAGCCGTTCATCTCCCTCCGGGGCCGGCCGATGCTGGCCTGGACGCTGGGGGCGTTCGAGCGGGCGCCGGGGGTCCGGGCGGTCGTCCTCGTCGCCCATCCCGGCGACCTGGAGCGGGCGCGGCGGCTGGTCCGCCGGTACCGGTTCCGCAAGGTGGCGAGCGTGGTGCCCGGGGGGGCCTCCCGCATGGCCTCGGTGGCCTGCGGGGTGAGGGCCCTGCCGCCGGGGACCCGCTGGGTCGCGGTGCATGACGCGGCCCGGCCGCTGGTGACGCCGGCGCTGATCGAGGCCACCCTGCGCGGGGCGAAGCGGGCGAAGGCGGCGATCGCGGCGGTGCCGGTGGTCCCGACGGTCAAGGAGGGGGCGGGCGGATGGGTCACCCGCACCCTGGACCGCAGCCGCCTCTGGGCGGTGCAGACGCCGCAGGTGTTCGAGCGGAAGCTCCTGGAGCGGGCGCACCGGCGCGCCAACGGTTTCGCGGCCACCGATGACGCGGCGCTGGTGGAGAAGATGGGCCGGCGGATCCGGATCGTGAGGGGCTCCCACCGGAACATCAAGGTGACCACGCCGGAGGACCTGGTGATCGCGGAAGCGCTGCTAAGCAAGGGGCGGATTTCCGGCGAGCTGTAGCGCCCCCCTCATCGGTATCGGGTACTGGGTACGGAGATAGAATGCGTGTAGGGATGGGTTTTGACATTCATCGGCTCGCCGTGGGGCGGCCGCTGGTCCTCGGCGGGGTGGAGATTCCCGCGCCGAAGGGTCTGGAGGGCCACTCTGACGCCGACGTCCTGCTCCACGCCCTCTGCGACGCCTTGCTCGGCTCGGTCGGCGAGGGGGACATCGGCACCTACTTCCCCGACGCCGACCCCCAATGGAAGGGCGCTTCCAGCCGGGTGTTCGTGGAGAAGGCGCTGGAGCTGGTGAAGGCGCGGGGGCTCTCGGTGGTCAACGTGGACTTCACGGTGGTGGCCGAAGAGCCGAAGCTGGCGCCGCACCGGTCGGCCATCCGGGAGGCGCTGGCCAAGCTCCTGCGCGTGGCCCCGGACCGGGTGAACTTGAAGGCGAAGACGATGGAGGGGCTCGGGCCGATCGGCGAGGGGCAGGCGATCGGCTGCTACGCGGTGGTCCTGCTGGAATCCAACGGAGCGCGCTAGGGCAATGGATGCTTGGCTGCAGATCGTTGTCATCGTTTTTTCGGTCCTCGTGGTGCTGCGGGCCCTCCTCCGCGGGGAGATCCAGGCGGCGCTGGAGCGGGACCCGGCGGCACGGTCCGGGTGGGAGGTCCTGCTCCTCTACCCCAGCGTGCTGGCCATCGCCCTGCACCGCGTGGCCCACCCCCTGCACCGGGCCGGGCTGAAGTTCCCGGCCCGGCTCCTCTCGCAGACCGCCCGGGGGCTGACCGGCATCGAGATCCACCCCGGCGCCCGGATCGGGAAGGGGCTCTTCATCGACCACGGCATGGGGGTGGTGATCGGCGAGACCGCCGAGATCGGCGACAACGTGACCCTCTTCCAAGGGGTGACCCTGGGCGGCACGGGCAAGGAGAAGGGCAAGCGGCACCCGACGATCTCCGACAACGTGGTGATCGGCGCCGGGGCCAAGGTGCTGGGCCGCTTCACCGTGGGGCAGAACGTGCAGATCGGAGCCAACGCCGTCGTCGTGCGCGAGGTCCCGGCCAACGCCGTGGTGGTCGGCGTGCCCGGCCGGGTCGTGCGCCAGGAGGGCCGGCCGTTCCCCGGGATCAACCTGGACCACACCCACCTGCCGGACCCGCTGGCTCAGGCCCTCGAGAAGCTCCAGCACGAGATCGACCACATCGAGAGCGAGATCAAGGAGCATCGTAAGCGAGCCACATGATCTCGCTTCAGGGGGGAAACACGGTCCGCTGTTTCCCCCCTGAGGTTCCCCCTTCCCGGTAAGGGAGAACGGTCTCGTGGGGGGGGGGGGGGGGGGGGGGGCCCCCCCCCCCCCCCCCCCCCCCCCCCCGGGGGGGGGGGGGACATAATGTGTGG
>CAYJUA010000141.1:0-1939 GCA_964373295.1 uncultured Planctomycetia bacterium | reverse complement strand
CAAAATTATCTCGCTTCGGGGGGTAAACCCGGCCCGGTGTTCCCCCCGTGCGGTACCCCCTTCCCGGTATGGGCAATCGGTCTCGTTGGGGGGAGTTTCCCACTCCCCCCAACATGCCCCCCTCTCCAGAGGAATGGTTATGAAGCTTACAGATACTTTGACGGGTGAGAAGAGGGAGCTTGCGCCGCTGACGCCCGGCCGCGTGGGGCTCTACGTCTGCGGCGTCACCGTCTACGACGACTGCCACATCGGCCACGCCCGCGGGGCGGTGGCCTTTGACGTCCTGAGGCGCTACCTCGAGCACAAGGGCCTGCGGGTGACCCACGTCCGCAACATCACCGATGTGGACGACAAGATCATCGAGCGGGCGCGCCGCGAGGCCGGGGCGGGCGGCGATCTCAAGGCCGCGGCCCGGGCGGTCGCGGAGCGGTTCACCGAGTCGTTCCGAGCGGACTTCTCCCGGCTGGGCCTGCTCCCGCCGCACCACGAGCCGAAGGCGACCGAGCAGGTCCGGCAGATGCAGGCGCTGATCGGGGAGCTGGTCAAGCGGGGGACCGCCTACGAGGCGCCGGACGGGATCTACTTCTCGGTGCGCCGCCTGCCGGAGTACGGGGAGCTGTCGCACCAGAAGCCGGACCAGATGATGGAGGGGGAGAAGGAGGCGGGCGAGGGGAAGAAGGACCCGCTGGACTTCGCCCTCTGGAAGAAGGCCAAGCCGGAGGAGCCGGCGTGGGACAGCCCCTGGGGGCCGGGCCGGCCCGGCTGGCACATCGAGTGCACCACGATGTCCACGGAGATCCTGGGGCCGGCGTTCGACATCCACGGCGGCGGGCAGGACCTGGTCTTCCCGCATCACGAGAACGAGCTGGCCCAGGCGCGGGGGGTGGGCAGGAAGTTCGCCCGGCTCTGGGTCCACAACGGGCTCCTCACCGTCAACGGGCAGAAGATGGCCAAGTCGATCGGAAACGTCGTCCGGATCGGCGACGCGCTGGCCAAGCACCCGGCCGACGTCCTGCGCCTCTTTTTCATCAGCTCCCACTACCGCTCGCCGGCGGACTTCACCTGGGAGCGCCTCGACGAGGCGGCGCGCGCCTGCGACCGGCTCACCGCGTTCCTGGCCCACTCGGCGGTGAAGAACGACGCGGGGCCCTCGCCGGCCGAGATTGAGGCCGGCTTCCATGAGGCGATGGATGACGACCTGAACACCCCGAAAGCGCTGGCCTGCCTGTATACCCTCGTCCCCCATCCGAACCCGGCCGCGGGAGAGACGGTCCGCCGGCTGGGGAACGTGCTGGGGCTGTTCCACCGGCAGGAGGCGCTTGACCCGGAGGTGGACCGGTGGGTGCGCGAGCGGGATGAGGCGCGGGCCCGCAAGGATTTCGCCGAGGCCGACCGGATCCGGAAGCATCTCGTCGAGCAGGGCTGGACCGTCGAGGACACGAGTGGGAAGACGATTGTGAGGCGGCGAGCATGACCCAAGGTGCCAGGTCGACCCGACCCCTTTTTATCACGTTCGAGGGGCCCGACGGCGCGGGCAAGTCCACGCACAGCCGCCGGCTGGCCGCGTGGCTGAGGAGCCGGGGGCGGCGCGTCCTGCTGACGAGGGAGCCGGGCGGCACCGCCGTCGGCGACCGGATCCGCTCGATGCTTCTCCACTCCAAGCCCGGCTCCCTGGACGCCTTGGCCGAGCTCCTCCTGTACGAGGCCAGCCGAGCGCTCCTCGTTTCCCGGGTGATCCGGCCGGCGCTCCGGCAAGGGCAGGTGGTGATCCTCGACCGGTTCCAGGACTCGACATGGGTCTACCAGGGTTGGGCCGGCGGGATGGATCGGAAGCTCGTGGAACGGATCGGCCGCTCGGTGACCGGCGGGCTGGAGCCGAGTCTCACGATCCTGCTGGACCTGCCGGCGCGGAAGGGGCTCGCGCGCGTGCGGCGCCCGA
>CAYJUA010000140.1:0-4221 GCA_964373295.1 uncultured Planctomycetia bacterium | reverse complement strand
AGGATCTTGGCCGCCTGCTCCTTGTAGGTCTGGGCGTTGGCCAGCACCTGCTGGGGCGTGAGGACCGGGCGCTCCTCGGCCCGGCCGGAGGGGTCGCCGATCATGGCGGTGTAGTCGCCGATCAGGAAGAGGACGCGGTGGCCGAGCTGCTGGAAGTGGGCGAGCTTGCGGAAGAGGACGGTGTGGCCGAGGTGCAGGTCCGGTGCGGTGGGGTCGAAGCCGGCCTTGACGATGAGGGGCTTGCCGCGGGCGAGCTTCCTGCGGAGCTCCTCCTCGGAGATGAGCTCTGAGACGCCGCGTTTAAGGAGGGAGATCGGGTCGGCAGCCACGGGCTTACCCGTGGGGCCCGCTAGACCCGCTTGAGGCTGAGGGCGATCCGGCGCTGTTCCTCATCGACGCGGAGCACGCGGGCCTGCAGGAGGTCACCCACCCGGTATTGGGTCTGGAGGAACTCCACCACCTGCTCCGCGGAGGCCTCCCCGGCGGTTTCGGCTCCCGCCGGAGCGGCCTTCTCGCCCTTGGCCGGGCGGCGGCTGGTCCGCTTGAGGTGCGGGGGGATCCGGATCGGGAGCTCCGACAGGTGGGCCAGGCCGTCCAGGTCCTTCTCCACCTCGATGAAGATCCCGAAGGGGGCAATCTTGGTGACCTTCCCCTCGACGAGGGTCGCGGGAGGATAGCGCTCGCCGATTTCGTGCCAGGGGTCTGCCGTGAGGGCCTTGACGCTTAAGCCGACCTTCCGGTTCTCCGGCTCGGCGGAGATGATCATCACCTCGAGCTCCTGCCCTTTCTTCAGGAACTCGAAGGGGTGGTTGTACCGGCGGGTCCAGGAGAGGTCCTGCACGTGCAGGAGCCCTTCGATCCCCTCGGCCAGCTCGACGAACGCGCCGTACTCGGTCATGTGCTGGACGCGGCCCGGGAGCCGGCTGCCGACCGGGTGCTCCCTGACGAAGGCCTCCCAGGGGTTGGCCTCGGCCTGCTTGAAGCCGAGGGCGATCTTCTGGTTCTCCCGGTCGACGGAGAGGACCACGCAGTCCACCTCGTCCCCGGCCTTCACCATCTCGTTGGGGTGGGCGGGCCGCTTGGTCCAGGAGAACTCGGAGATGTGCACGAGCCCCTCGAGCCCCTTCTCGAGCTCCACGAAGGCGCCGTAGGGGACCACGCTCACCACCTTCCCCCGGACCTTGCCCCCGACGGTGAAGCGCTCCCCCACCTTGTCCCAGGGGTTCGGGGTAAGCTGCTTCAGGCCCAGCGAGATCTTCATCGTCTCCCGGTCGAAGCCCAGGACCATGACGTCGAGTTTCTGGCCCACCGAGGCGAGCTCGCTGGGGTGGCCCACCCGGCCCCAGCTCATGTCGGTGATGTGGAGGAGGCCGTCCACTCCCCCTAAGTTGATGAAGGCGCCGAAGTCGGTGATGTTCTTGACGACCCCGTTGCGCACCTGGCCGATCTCCAGCTCGTCGACGATCTTCTGCCGGACGATGTCCCGCTCCTTCATGAGGGCCTCGCGGCGGGAGACGACGATGTTCTTCCTCTGCTTGTGGACCTTGATGATCACCACGCCGAGGGTCTGGCCGAGCAGGGAATCGAGGTTGCCGAAGCCGCGCAGGAAGACCTGCGAGGCGGGCAGGAAGGCCTCGACCCCATCCACGTCCACCATGAGGCCGCCCTTGACCTTGCGGACCACCCGGCCCTGGACGAGGTCTCCCTCCTTGGCCACGGAGATGAGGCGCTCCCAGCCCTTGGCCCGCTCCGCCTTGCGCTTGGAGAGGACCACGAACCCCTCGTCGTTCTCGACGGCGTCCAGGAGGACCTCCACCTCGTCGCCGACCTTGAGGGAGGCGCGGTCGTCAAACTCCTCGAGGGAAATCATCCCCTCGGACTTGTAGCCCACGTCCACCAGGATCTCGGTGGCCGTGATGGACAGGATGCGGCCCTTGAGGATCTGCCCCTGCTGGAGCTGCTTCAGGGACTCGTCGTACATCCGGGCCATCTCGTCCGTTTCAGGCGGCACCTTTTTTTCCTCCTCGGACATAATCGGCTAGTATAGCGAGAACCTCGTGCGGTTGCAACCGCGTATTGTCGATCCGGATGGCGCCGGGCGCCGGCCGGAGGGGGGCCACCTTCCGTCTGCGGTCCCGCCGGTCGCGGACGCGGATCTCCCGGAGCACTTGGGTCCGCGATACCCGGTGCCCCATCCTCCGCTCCTCCGCGTGCCTGCGCCGGGCCCGCTCCGCCGCGGAGGCGGTGATGAAGAACTTGAGCGGCGCCTTGCGGAAGACCACCGTGCCGGCGTCCCTCCCCTCGGCGACCAGGCCGCCGCGCCGGCCCAGGCGCCGCTGCTCCCGGACCAGCGCCCGCCGGACGCCGGGGATCACCGCCACGCGGGAGGCCGCCGTGGAGACCTCCGGCCTCCGGATCTGCCGCGTGACCTCCTCTCCGTCCAGGAAGACGCGGTGCCGGAGGCGGCCGCCGGCCGTGCTGCGGAAGGTGACGCGCGAACGCCCGGCCAGGCGGGAAAGCGCCCGGCGGTCGGAGAGGGAGACTTTCGCGCGAAGCGCTTGAAGCCCGATGGCCCGGTACATCGCGCCGGTGTCGAGGTAAAGGAAGCCGAGCCGCCGGGCGAGCCCACGGGCGGCCGTGGACTTGCCGCTGCCCGACGGGCCGTCGATCGTAATCACGGGGCCACGGGGCCTGCCGCCATGGGCCGGCGTCACCCGCGGCCTCTGCCCCCTAACGACCGACGTTTCCGACGGGCTGTATCGAACTGCTTCCGCAAACGCAGGAACTTCCCCCGGTGAACGAGCGCCTTCATCACCGAAAGCTCCGAGATCAGTTGGCCCAGCGCCCGCGCGATCTCGCGGGGATTGGCCCGGCAGATCTCCTCCCAGAGAGAGGGATCCCCGAGGGCGATCCGGGTGGCGTCGGCAAAGCCGCCGCCGGACAGGCGCAGGGCCTGCCGCTCCGGGAAAAGGGTCAGCGCCGCCGCGGCCAGGTGCGGGACATGGCTGACTTGCGCGACCAGGGCATCGTGCCGGTCCGGCGAGAGCCGCTCCACCCGGCAGCCGACCCGTCGCCAGAGGGAGACGACCTTGGCCAGCGCAGCGGGACGGGTGCGGGACGTGGGGGTGACGATGCAGATGGCGCCGTCGAACAGCCGGGCGTCGGCCGCCTCGATGCCGGAGCGCTCGGAGCCAGCCATCGGGTGCGCCCCGACGAAGGAGGCGCGGCCGGGCAGAGCCCGCTCAACGGAGCGGACGATCCCGGCCTTTGTGCTGGCGACGTCGCTGAGGATGAGCGGCCCCCGGGCCAGGCGCGCGACCCTCCGGGCGATGGCCGGCACCGTCGAGGGAGGAGTGGCGATCACCACCAGGTCGGATTCGCTGAGCCCGTTGGGGCAGAGCTCGGTGCAGCCGTCGTCGATCGCCCCCTTCGCCTTCGCACGGCGGATGGTCGCCTCGTGCCGGGCGAAGCCGATCACGCGGCGGGCGATCTTCCGGCGGCGCAGGGCCATCCCCAGCGACCCGCCGATCAAGCCCAGGCCGATGATGCTGACCTGATTAAATAACGGCCGCATCTGGTATACTTACCTCACAAGGAGAAGAAAACCCATGGTCGGTCAATTCACCGCCGTTTACATGAAGCGCGGCAAATGGTACGTCGGATACGTCGAGGAAATCCCCGGAGTCAACACCCAGGGCAAGACGCTGGCCGAAACCAAGCGGAATTTGAAAGAAGCGCTGGAGCTGGTGCTGGAAGCCAATCGAGCGATTGCTCATCGAGCCCACAGTAAGCACGCCATCGAAGAACCGATCTCCATCGCTGTTGGATGAGACGCAGGGAGTTGCTGCGCCATCTATCGGCGCATGGGTGCAAGCTTCTTCGCGAAGGTGGCCGCCATTCAATCTACTGGAACCCCACCTCAAGAAAAACCTCGTCCGTTCCGCGCCATTCTGAAATCAACGATTTTCTCGCAAAGAAAATCTGCCGCGATCTTGGCATCCCAAGATTTTAGATTGGCTATTTCCTTCCAAGGCACCCACCACCTCATTTAAGAGAGATTGCTTCCGTCGCTGCGCTCCTCGCAATGACCGGAAATTACAGCTCGCGGCCGACGGCCTTGGCGATGCGCCGGAGCTCCTGCACGAGCTTGGCGAACTTCTCCGGGAGCATCGCCTGGGGCCCGTCGCAGAGGGCCTCCTCCGGCTTGGAGTGGACCTCGAT
>CAYJUA010000139.1:0-4255 GCA_964373295.1 uncultured Planctomycetia bacterium | reverse complement strand
GCGGAGTTTGGCAAATACACTCGCCAGGTCCTCTAGTACCTTACTTGAAAATGCCCTGCGTGGCTTCTCCATATCCCAGCCATGCCGGTAACTCTGTTTTACACCAACGGTGATAGTCCCGCATGCTATGAAAGATCCGATAGGGCGAATCGTCTATGACAGGCTTGTAGGTCTTGATAAAACCCCGTCGCGCCCTTTCCGGTACGCTTCTTTTCAGCGCGAGCTCAAATTCCTTTCTAAGGACTTTCGGTCCTTTAGTGGATCCAAGGAAATAAGCTAAGTCCTTCTTATTGTGTGTATGCTTTGTCCGCATCACGCCTCTACCTGAGACTATACCATTGACTCGCTGCTCTTCGGCCTCATTTTCCGCTCCGCGAAGAAGCTGTAAATAGTAGTATATAGTCTGATATTTTCTTCGCATTTCAAGCCCCGCTCGACTGTACTTGAGTTATCGCCATTCCCATGAACAAAACGCGCCTTTTCCATAGACTCGCCGGGCTTCTTGTAGCCCTGGGCCTTGCTCTGCCGAGCCCTGCCTACTCCCTGCGGACCACTCTCGAGGGGACAGCACAGACCGGCCTTGAAGAGGCCTTGCGTTCCGCTGCCGGGCTGGAGGAAGGCTCGATCCGCGCTGATGACAACGACTTCTTTGGGGTGGACCGGAAGCGGTATCTGCGCCATGCGCGTCGGGGGCCGAGGCTGCCCAAACGGTTGAAGGGATACGCCCATTCTTTGCCGTGGCCGATCGATATGGCGATTCCTCAGGCGCGCCTCTGCAATTTCTTTGGAGGCCAGCTGCTTCCCGATCCGAGAGACTCGCCTGGCAAGCATGAGGCAATCGACATCCAGGTTAAACCTGGCGCGGAAGTCACCGCCATTGCTGATGGTGTCGTCATCAACGTCCACACGTTTACGACTCCGACCCTTTCCGGCTTTGCCGATGTCTTCGTGCATTGCCCTGAACTGGGGATTGTCGTTTCGTACGTGCACTTGGACAGCCACACCCTTCCTCCGGACATTCTCGCCTCCGCGCAGAGATTCGATCCTCACGGGCCTCAGGTCACGGCTGGAGATCCCATCGGAAGGGTGGCCGAGTGGCACACTGCGGATGCGGTAGCCGAGTACATCCGTCTGCCTCGGAGAGTCAAGGAGTTTTACGGGCGGGACTACGATCACCTTCATCTGGGGGTGTTTGACACGGGTCACACGGTTCCCTCGACGATAGATGACGTCTACCGTGCGCCCTGCCTCAATCCCTTGAAGTTGCTCAGACCCCTCTATCGTTTGCCAAAATCGACCACCGGCCTGGAGGAGGAGGCGCTGGCGCGGGCGATGACGGATGCGGAGGTGCGGGCAGCGCTTGCCCGGCAGGGCTGGGCGCAGGTGCCTGGCGGCTTCGTTGCTGGACTCGACGCGTTCGGAGACGCGGAGACGCTGATCCTTCAGACAGGCGTCCAGCAACCGGCCGATCTGCCTCCGCGCGTGCATGTCCGGGTCGCAGAGGAAACCACCGTCGGCGGGATGAGCCGGTACTTTCAGGGCCTGAGGCCGGCCGGGCGCTTCTACGTGGCCCTCTCCGCTGGGCATCTGGCGCCCACCGAGGCCATCGCCGTCGTGCCCGCGAGTCCCCTGATGGCGGGCTCGGTTCTGCTGAAGGAGGGATTGAAGCTCAGCGCTCCGCAGCTTGGGGCCGCTTTCCTCATCTCCGAGCGCACCGGGATGCTCTACATCATCGAGGTCACCGAGTTCACCTCTCCCGACTGGGAGAGGCCCCTCCTCTACATCCGCGCCCAGGCCTGACCCGCGCCGCCAGGGAATATTCCCACCGCAACTTCCGGCGGCGCAAGCTTCTGTAATTTATGTATGACAACACCCACGATGTGTTACACTTGTCGCAGGGACATCATGAGGGGGATGTAGGCGCATGGCCAAACCGCTGTCTGTCCGGCTACCTGAAGGGACCCTGATCGCGCTGGATCGCGTGGCGTCCTCGGTGGACCGCCCGCGCTCTTACCTCGTCCGGAAGGCCGTGGAGGCGTATCTGGAGGAGTACGCGGAGTACCAGGTGGCGCTGGACCGCCTGCGGGACAAGGACGACAGGATCCTCCCGGCCAAGGAATTGAAAAAGCGCCTTGGCCTTTAGCCTCTTCTACAAGGCCTCGGTCGAGAAGGACCTGAAGAAGCTCGACAAGCACACGGCAGCCCGCCTGCTTCACAGGTTGGAGCGGGCGCTTTCAGCGAATCCGGACTCCGGCGAGCCGCTCGCCGGAGAATTTCGGGGGCTGTTCAAGTACAGGGTCGGCGATTATCGCGTCGTTTACGCGAAGATCCCGGAAGGGGTCCTCGTCCTCAGGATCCGACACCGGCGGGAGGTCTATCGTTAGCCTCCGACAGGCCCTTCGTGATGCTTGTCAACGGCCCGGCGGTCGCGTAGAATAGTGCAGGGTTTTTCCCCACCCGGCAGTCTTCCTTAACCCAGGGTCAGAACAACGATGCCGCCGACACTGAGAGAGCGCTGTTCTTTCTGCGGCCGCGGCCGCGAGAGGATCCATAAGCTGTTCAGCGGGCCCAGCGGGGTCTACATCTGCGACCTCTGCGTGAAGCTCTGCGGCCAGATCCTGTCCAAGGAGGAGGACCTGGGCGCCGGCGCGAAGAGGATCTCCAGCGTCAAGGACCTGCCCAAGCCCGCGGAGGTCAAGCGCCAGCTGGACCAGTACGTGGTGGGGCAGGAGCGGCCCAAGCGCCAGCTGGCCGTGGCGGTGTACAACCACTACAAGCGGGTCTGGACGCCGCCGCCGGACACCGAGGTGGAGCTGGAGAAGTCCAACATCCTCCTGGTCGGGCCCACCGGCTGCGGCAAGACGCTGATGGCCCGGACGCTGGCCAGGATCCTGGACGTCCCCTTCGCCCTGTGCGACGCGACCCCGCTCACCGAGGCCGGCTACGTCGGGGAGGACGTGGAGAACGTCCTCCTGCGGCTCCTGCAGAACTGCAGCTTCGACGTCAAGCGGGCGCAGATGGGGATTGTCTACATCGATGAGATCGACAAGATCGGCAAGACCCAGGAGAACGTCTCGATCACGCGGGACGTCTCGGGCGAGGGGGTCCAGCAGGCCCTGCTGAAGATCGTGGAGGGGACGCTGGCCAACGTCCCGCCGCAGGGGGGGCGCAAGCACCCGCAGTCGGAGTACGTGCAGGTGGACACCTCGAACATCCTCTTCATCTGCGGGGGCACCTTCTCCGGGATGGAGAGGATCATCAGCCGGCGGCTGGGGCGGAAGGTGATCGGCTTCCAGGGCGGGGAAATTGGGCCGGCCCCAGCGGAGCCGGCGATGGACCTGCGCGCCCTGCTGCCGCAGGTGGAGCCGGAGGACCTGATCCGCTTCGGGATGATCCCGGAGTTCGTGGGGCGCTTCCCGGTGATCACGCCGTGCGCCCCGCTCACCGAGGAGGAGATGGTGGACGTGATGGTGAAGCCCCGGAACGCCATCGTCCGGCAGTACCAGAAGTTCTTCGAGATGGAGAACGTGAAGCTCAGCTTCGACGCGGAGGCGCTCCAGGTGATCGCCCGGGAGGCGCTGTCCAAGGAGACCGGGGCCCGCGCGATCCGCGGGATCCTGGAGGAGATCATGCTGGAGGTGATGTTCGACCTGCCCGACCAGAAAGAGGTCGTGGCCGAGGTTCTCGTGACGCCGGAGTGCATCACCCGCGGCGCCCCGCCGGTGCTGGTCTACCGGGACGGGAAGCGGCAGGTGGCGTAGGGTGAGACCGACGGCGGCGATCCTCCTGGCGGCCGGCGACGGGACGCGGATGCTCTCGCGGATCCCGAAGGTCGTGCACCCGCTGTACGGCAAGCCGCTGATCGGGCACGTGCTCGACGCCATCCGCGAGGTGGGGATCCGCAAGGTGGTCGCGGTGGTCGGCTACCGCTCCGACATGGTGCGGGAGCAGCTGGGGTCCAGCGTTGAGACGGTCGTGCAGAGGGCGCTCAAGGGCACGGCGCACGCCGTGCGGCAGGCGATGCCGCGGCTCAAAAGGTTCTCCGGCGACATCCTGATCCTCTACGGGGACACGCCTCTGCTGACGCCGCAGACGGTGCGGGGGCTGCTGGAGACGCACCACCGGGAGCGGGCCGCCTGCACGCTGCTCACCGCGCGGCTGAGGGATCCCATCGGCTACGGGCGGATCGTCCGGGACCAGCCCGGGCGGATGGTTCGGATCGTCGAGGAGGCCGACGCCACGCAGGCCGAGCGGG
>CAYJUA010000138.1:0-4372 GCA_964373295.1 uncultured Planctomycetia bacterium | reverse complement strand
ACTGTTCGTATTCCCACGCCGCTGCAGAAGCTGACCGGGGACCAGGCCGAGGTGAAGGCCGAGGGGGCCACGGTGCAGGACCTGCTTGGAAGCCTGGAGAAGCAGTACCCCGGGCTCAAGGACCGGCTCTGCGACCCCAACGGGCGCCTGCGCCGGTTCGTCAACGTCTACGTGAACGAGGAGGACATCCGCTTCCTCAAGCAGGAGGCCACCCCGGTCAAGGACGGGGACGAGGTCTCCATCATCCCGGCGATCGCGGGGGGGAGAGGGGAGGCGGCCCATGCCTAAGAGGATGGTCCAGCTGATCTTCCCTCAGCGGCAGATCAAGCAGCCGGTCATCTACACCATGGCGCTCAAGTGTAAGGTGATCCCCAACGTGCGGCGCGCCAAGGTCACCGAGACGGTGGGGGAGATGGTCCTGGAGCTCGAGGGGACGAAGGAGAACCTCGAGAAGGGGATCCGCTTCCTCACCCGCAAGGGGATCAAGGTCGAGCCGGTGGTCGGCGACGTGATTGAGTGAGGACCAGGAGCTTCTAGCCGGCATCGCTGGCCGGGACCCGGAGGCGTTCCGAACCCTCACGGAGCGCTACGCGGGGCCTGTCATCAATATCGCCTACCGCTTCCTGGACAGCCGCCCGGACGCCGAGGAGGTCGCCCAGGATGTGTTCGTCCGGCTCTACCAGAGCCCTCCGCAGCTCGACCCCTCCGCCAAGCTGTTCACGTGGCTGTACCGGGTGGCAGTGAACCTCTGCCTGGACTTCCTGCGGCGGCGCGCGAGAGCCCCGCACCTGGTCTCGCTGGATGAGCCGATCGCGCCGGGGGAGGAGGGGCCGACGCTGGCCGAGCAGCTGGCGGCCGGCGGGCAGGAGTCCCCCCGCCAGCGGCTGGCGCGCTCCGAGCTCGCCGCCGCCACCCGGCGGGCGATCGCCGGCCTGCCGATGGAGCTGCGCGCCCCGTTGGTCCTCGCGACCCTCGAGGAGCTCTCCCACGCCGAGATCGCCGGCATCCTGGGCGTAAGCCCCAAGGCGGTCGAGCGCCGGATTGCCCGCGCCCGCGAGATCCTAAAAGCCCGCCTCCAGCCGTACCTTTAAAGGCAAAGGCAGTCCGCTTCTCAAAAACCCACTTCTCGCCCACACCAGCGGCTCATTCTGAGAGAAGTGGGTTTTTGAGAAGCGGACTGCCTTTTCTTTGGGGGATGGGGGCGTTTTCGTCGTTTCACTTATCAGATGGAGGGAAACCCATGAACAAGCTTTCGGATCAGGAGTTGGATCGTCTGCTGAAGGAGGCGCACGCGCCGGTGGAGGTTTCGTCCGACTTCACCCTGCGGCTCTGGCGCCGGCTCATCCAGCAGCCGGCCGAGAATCTGTGGAGGACGGCGGCTCCGGCGCTTGCGCTGGCGGCCCTGTTCGGGATCGGGCTGGGACTCCGCGCGCAGAGCCCGATCGGCCCGGCGGCGGAGGCGGTCCTGCGCCAGCCGGTGCGCTGGGACCTGTACGGCAACGCCCCGCGGGACACGCTGGCCGGCAGCGCTCTGCGGATCGCCCAGGAGGTGGCGCGATGAAGAGGATCCTTGCCGGGATTGGCCTGTTCGCGGTGGTGGCCGGAGTGGCGTACCTGGCCACGCTGGGGTGCGGCGAGGTGTGGCGGTCCTCCCACCGCGCCGTTTCCTGGAGCCAGCGGCTGGGCCTCTCCGGTGAGCAGAGGGATCGCGTGGCTTCCCTGGAGAAGGCCTTCCTCGCGCACAGCCAGGCGGCCTGCGGCACGCTCTGCGCGAAGAGGGCTCAGATGATCGCCCTACTCCGGCAGGAGAGCCCGGACCGGCCCGCGCTGGCGGCGCTGGTGGAGGAGATCGGGGCCGAGCAGCTGGCCATGGAGAAGGCGGCGATGGACCACGTGCTCGCGGTGGCCTCGGAGCTGGAGGGGCCCCGGCGGGAGCGATACCTCGCGATGGTCCGGGAGGAGCTGCGCACCGCCTGCAAGGGGACGGCCTGCGGGATGGGGCCGGCCTGCGCGGCAAAAAAGTAAGGGGCGGACAGATGCTTGCGAGACCCGCGATGAAGAGAGCCCTTGCGGCGGCCCTGGCGTTGGGTGTGGGGCTCGGGGGCTCGGGTGCCCGCGCGTCAGCGGCGGACGGTCCGGCGCCGCTGGCGCTTCCGGACCTCCTGGAGGAGGTCCGCCGCGCGAACCCGGACCTGATGGCCGCCCGGAAACGCTGGGAAGCCGCCCAGCAGAGGATCCCCCTGTCGAAAGGGCTGCCGCCCCCACGGATCGGCGTGGAGTTCGAGGAGATCCCGCGCGGCACCGTCAAGCTCAACCAGGCGACCGTGCTGTTCTCCATCCTCCAATCCCTCCCGTTCCCCGGCAAGCTCTCCCTGAAGCAGCAGGTGGCGGTCAAGGAGGCGCAGATGGCCGGGATGATGTTCAAGCAGACGGAGTGGGACCTCATCACCTCTCTCAAGTCGGCCTACTACGAGATCTACCTGCTGGACCGGCAGATGGAGATCCAGCAGGCGCAGGAGATATGGCTGCGCCAGGCGCTGGATTCCGCCCGGGCCCGCTACGCCGCGGGCACCGGCTCGCAGGCGGACCTCCTGCGGGCGGAGGCGGAGCTGTTCGAGGCGGCGAACGAGCGGGAGGTCTTGGGCCACCGGCGCCAGGCGGCCGCGGCGCACTTGAACCACCTGCTGGCCCGACCGGCGGAGGGGCCGGTGGGCCCGCCCGGGGAGATCCCGCTGGTCCCGGTCCCCTCCACGCCGGAGGGGCTGGCGGCGCAGGCGCGGGAGAGCCAGCCGGAGCTCCTGGTCTTCCGCTACTCCGCGGAGCGGTCCGACGCCTCCTGGAAGCTGGCCAAGCGGGAGCTCTGGCCGGACCTGGAGACGATGCTGGAGCTGCGCGACCCCGCGATGGGGCCGATCGGCCCGTGGGACCTGACCCTGGCGCTGGCCCTGCCGTTCTGGTTTTGGACCAAGCAGAAGTACGGGGTGAAGGCGGCCCTGTACGACAAGGAGTCGGCCGAGCATGCCTACCAGGGGGCGCAGAACGAGATCGCCCGCCGGATCCACGAGCACTGGCACCTGGCCTCGGCGTCCCACGCCACGGCCAAGCTGCACCGGGAGGGGCTCATCCCGCTGGACCGGCAGAGGGTGGCCTCAGCCCTGGCGGCTTACCAGAGCGGGCGCGGCTCCCTCGGCGAATTGATCGAGGCGCTCACGGCGCTGCAGGAGCGGCAGCGCGCTTACCACGAGCAGCTGGCGGAGCTGGAGCAGCACATCGTGATGCTGGAGCAGGCGGTGGGGCTGCCCCTGCGTCCGGCGCACGAGCCAGAGGAGAGCAACGACAGTTGACCGTATCGGCTGAAAACGCTGGTATCGGGCACTGTCTACGCGTAAAGGAGGAGCGATGAGAATCCGTTTGAACAGGCGGGTCCTCGCGGCGGGAGCGGCGATGGCGGTCGCGGCGCTGGGCGCGGCGGTGGCCCTGACGCCGCGCCACCTGGCTCCCAATGGGGGCCAAGCGCACGAGCGGGCCCTCTACTACTGCCCGATGCATCCCACGTACACCTCCGACCGGCCGGGCGACTGCCCGATCTGCAACATGCGGCTCGTCCTGAGGGAGGCCCAGGGAGCGGAGGCGTCCAAGCAAGGCGCCTCCCTGGAGGACATCTGCGTCATGCACAACTGCCCGATGGTCCATGAAGGCAGGCCGTGCCCGATGCTGGTGGTCTCGCGCCCCGGCGAGAGCGTCACCTGCCCGGTGTGCGGGACCCGCGTGGTGCCGGAGGAGAAGGTGGGGAAGGGAGGGGTGCCCTCGGCCGGGCCCGAGGGCTACGCCGCTGTCCTCCTCTCTCCGCAGAAACGCCAGCTCATCGGCGTGAAGACGGCGCCGGCCCAGAGGCGGCGGGTCGTCAAGACGATCCGCACGGTCGGCCGCGTCATGGTGGACGAGACTCGGATCGTCCACGTCCATCCGAAGGTGGAGGGATGGGTGCGGGAGATCCACGCCCGGTACGAGGGGGACGCCGTGCGCAAGGGCCAGCCGCTCTTCTCCTTCTACAGCCCGGATTTCATCACCGTCCAGCAGGAGTACCTATCGGCGCTGGCCCTCGCCAAGGAGACGCCGCCCGGGGCCGGCCCCGACGTGGCGGCCGCCGCTCGGGCCAACCTGGATGCAGCCCGCCAGCGGCTGCTCTGGTGGGACATCACACAGGACCAGATCCGGGAACTCGAGGAGCGGGGGTATCCCGCCGAGACGCTGGTGCTGGTCTCCCCGATGGACGGGGTCGTCCTGCGCAAGCATGTCTGGTCGGGGGAGTTCATGGAGCGGGGCGGGGACTTCTACCACATCGCGGACCTCTCCACGGTCTGGGTGGACG
>CAYJUA010000137.1:0-4372 GCA_964373295.1 uncultured Planctomycetia bacterium | reverse complement strand
CTGATCGAGACCTCGATGGCGCTGGAGGGGCTCACCCGCCACGCCTCCACCCACGCGGCCGGCGTGGTGATCGCCGACGGGGACCTCACCGACTACGTCCCCCTCTTCAAGACGTCGGAGGACCAGGTCGCCACCGGCTACGCCATGGAGGCGCTGGAAAGAATAGGGCTCCTCAAGATGGACTTCCTGGGCCTGCGGACCCTGACGGTGCTCCGCGAGGCCGAGGAGCTCATCCGGAAACAGAAGGGGATCGAGTTCGACGTCGAGAGGATCCCCCGGGATGACGCCGACACCTACGCGATGCTCTCCCGGGCGGAATGCTCCGGCGTCTTCCAGCTGGAATCCAGCGGGATGCGGGACCTGGTCCGGCGCCTGAGGCCGGAGCGGTTCCAGGACCTGATCGCACTCGTGGCCCTGTTCCGGCCGGGGCCGCTCGGCTCCGGCATGGTGGACGACTTCATCCGACGCCGGCACGGGAAGCTGCAGGTGGCGTACGACCACCCCCTGCTCGAGCCGATCCTTAGAGATACGTACGCGGTGATCGTCTACCAGGAGCAGGTGATGCGGATCGCCCACGAGATGGCCGGGTTCACGTTGGCCGAGGCCGACGGCCTGCGCCGCGCCATGGGCAAGAAGACGCCGGAGGTGATGGAGCAGGTTCGGGAGAAGTTTGTCAACGGCTGCATGCGGAACAAGGTGGACCGCCGCACCGCCCAGAAGATCTTTGAGAGGATCGAGTTCTTCGCGGGGTACGCCTTCAACCGCTCGCACAGCGCCGCCTATGCGCTGATCGCCTACCGCACGGCGTTCCTCAAGGCGAACCACCCGGTGGAGTTTATGACGGCCCTGCTCACCAGCGAGCGGGACAACACCGAGAAGATCGCCCAGTACGTGGAGGAGGCCCGGCGCATGGGGACCCCCATCCTCCCGCCGGACGTCAACGCCAGCTTCGCCCGGTTCACCGTCGAGAGAGGGTCGATCCGCTACGGCCTGCTGGGCGTCAAGAACATCGGGGAGAAGGCGATCGAGTCGATCGTGGAGCAGCGCGGCCAGGGCGGCCCGTTCGCGTCCCTGGCGGATTTCTGCGAGCGGGTGGACAGCCGCGCGGTCAACCGCAAGGTGATCGAGTCGCTGATCAAGTGCGGCGCCTTCGACGGGCTCAAGCTCCGGCGCTCCCAGCTCATGGCGGTCCTCGACCGGGCGATGGAGACGGGCGGCAAGCGGCAGAAGGAGAAGGGCGGGGGGCAGCTCTCCTTTTTCGACGTGTTCGGGGGCGGCCCCTCCGGTCTCGCGCCGAAGGGACAGTCGGAGATCCCCGAGCTGGAGGAGTGGCCGCAGGAGCAGCTCCTCGGGTTCGAGAAGCAGCTCCTCGGGTTCTATCTCACCGGCCATCCGCTGGACGCGTACCGTTCGCTGCTGGGCCTGGTCACCACCGCCACCACCGGGCGGCTGGCCGGGCTCAAGGACGGCCAGGAGCTCCTCGTCGGCGGCATCCTCGCCAAGATCAAGGTCACCACCACCAAGAAGGGCAACGAGCGCATGGGCATCCTCACCCTCGAGGACTTCGACGGCAGTGTGGAGGTCGTGGCCTTCCCCAAGGCCTTCGCGCAGATGGAGCAGCACCTGAAGCCGGACGCCCTTGTGGTGATCCGCGGCAAGCTCTCCCTGCGCGAGGAGAACCCGAAGCTCTTCGCCGACGAGGCGGTCCCCCTGGAGGAGATCTGGAACCGGCGGGCGCGCGGCATCCGGATCCGCCTCTCCGGCGACACCGGCCGCGAGACCCTGGAGTCGCTGAAGCAGGCTCTGGGCGCCAGCCCCGGCCCCACTCCGGTGGAGCTGCGGGTGGGCAACGGGCACAACGGCGGCTCCCGCATCCTCGTCGGCTCCACCCTGCACGTCACCCCCTCGCTGGAGCTCCTCCAGCAGCTCGTCAGCCTCGTCGGCGCCGACCAGATCTCCATCCAGAGCTGACCGCCGGAAGGTGCCAGGTCGACCCGACCCCTTCCTTGACTTTCCAGGGCGCTTGTCCGACAATCAGAGAGTTGTATCATCCTTTCCTGCCGAAAGTTACGTTCACAACGGAGGCCACAGACCGATGACAAAGAAGGACATCGTCCTGAAGGTCGCGGCGGACACCGGGTTGAAGCAGCTGGACGTGAAGCGGGCGGTCCAGAAATCGCTCGAGGCGATCGTGGAATCGTTGTCCAAGGGGGAGACGGTGGAGCTGAGGAACTTCGGGATCTTCAAGGTCAAGTCCCGGAAGGGGCGGACCGGGCGCAACCCGAGGACCGGCGAGAAGGTCCCCGTGCCCCCCAAGCGGGTGGTCACGTTCAAGCCCGGCCTGTTGATGAAACGAGACATCCATTAGGGGTCGGGTCGACCTGGCACCTTGTTGAAAGCTTTGGGCGGCACCAGTGATATCCTTCCGGATGAAGCGCGGCGGTGGCGGCGGTTGGAGCGGGAGGCCCGCCGCGTCCTCGAGCTGTACGGCTACCAGGAGATCCGGACCCCTCTGATTGAGGAGAGCGCGCTCTTCACCGGCTCGCTGGGCGAGCAGGCGGAGATCGTAACGAAGCAGATGTACCTCTTCCAGGACCGCGGGGGCCGCTCCGTCGCCCTGCGGCCGGAGGGGACGGCCTCCGTGGTGAGGGCGCTGATCGAGCACGGGCTGGACAAGACGGCGGGGCTCTCGAAGCTCTACTACCTGGGGCCGATGTTCCGGGCCGAGCGGCCGCAGGCCGGCCGGCGCCGGCAGTTCCACCAGATCGGCGTCGAGGTCTTCGGGTCAGCCAGCCCTTTCCAGGATGTCGAGGTCCTGCTCCTCTTGCGGCGCCTACTGGAGGGCTGGGGCCTGCGGGGCTGGACGCTGAAGCTCAATTCCCTGGGCCACCGGGAGGACCGGAAGCGGATGGTGGAGATGGTCCGGGAGAAGTTGGCCGCGCACCGGGAGAAGCTGTGCGAGGACTGCAGGGTCCGGCTGGAGAAGAACCCACTGCGGATTTTGGACTGCAAGGAGACGGAGTGCGCCCGGCTGAGCGCCGGCATCGATGTCGGCGAGGCGGTGTGCGGCGACTGCCGGAAGCACTTTGAGCAGGTGACCGGGGCGCTGGAGGCGCTGAAGGTGCCGTTCGAGCGGGACCCGCACCTCGTGCGGGGGCTGGACTACTACACGCGGACCGCCTTCGAGGTGGTGCACGGCGACCTGGGCGCCCAGAACGCGCTGGGCGGCGGCGGGCGCTACGACGACCTGGTGCAGCAGCTGGGAGGGATGCCGGTCCCGGCGATCGGGTTCGCCGTGGGGCTGGAGCGGGTGCTGATGGCCCTCTCCGGCGGGGCGGCGGAGCCTTCCGCGGCCGATGGGCCGCGCGCCTTCGTCGCCACGGTGACGCCGGCGCAGATCCCCGAGGCGCTGGCCCTGGCGGAGTCGCTCCGCGGCGAGGGGATTCCGTGCGCGGTGAATTTGGAGGATCGCCCGCTCAAGCGCCAGTTCGAGCAGGCGGCGAGGCTTGTTCCTCAGGGGTACGCGCTGGTCCTGGGCGAGGAGGAGGTGGCCAAGGGGGTCGTGATGGTCAAGGAGATGGCGACCGGGAAGCAGACGCAGAGGGCTCGCGGAGAGGTTGCTTCGGCGCTCCGCGCCTCGCCATGATGATCCGGCGCACGCACACCTGCGGCTGCCTGACCGCCGCGGCCATCGGCAAGGAGGCCGGGCTCTGCGGGTGGGTGCACCGCCGGCGCGACCACGGGGGGCTGATCTTCATCGACCTCCGGGACCGGTGGGGGCTCACGCAGGTGGTCTTCAATCCGGCCGCCGGGGCGGAGCTCCACGCTCGGGCGAAGGAGCTGCGCCCGGAGCACTGTGTCGCGGTGCGCGGCAAGGTGGCCGCGCGGCCGGCCGGCACGGAGAACCCCAAGCTCCCCACGGGGATGATCGAGGTGGTGGTGAGCGATCTGGAGGTGTTGAACCCCAGCGCCACGCCCCCCTTCGAGATCGCCGAGGAGGCGGAGGTCTCCGAGGAGCTGCGCTACACGTACCGCTACCTGGACCTGCGGCGCGAGGCGAACCGGCGGCGCCTGATCCTGCGGCACCGGGTGCTCCAGACGATCCGCCGGGTGCTCGACGCCGAGGATTTCATCGAGGTGGAGACGCCGGTCCTCACCAAGTCCACCCCGGAGGGGGCGCGGGATTACCTGGTCCCCAGCCGCCTGAGCCCCGGCCAGTTCTACGCCCTGCCGCAGTCGCCGCAGCTGTTCAAACAGCTCCTCATGGTGGCCGGCTTCGACCGCTACTACCAGATCGCCCGCTGCTTCCGCGACGAGGACCTGCGGGCCGACCGCCAGCCGGAGTTCACCCAGCTGGACATCGAGATGTCCT
>CAYJUA010000136.1:0-4373 GCA_964373295.1 uncultured Planctomycetia bacterium | reverse complement strand
GCTGGAGACGGGAATTGAACCCGTGACCCCGTCCTTACCAAGGACGTGCTCTACCCACTGAGCTACTCCAGCAAGTGACTCGCTGGTTCGCAGATGAGGAAACCGCCAATTTTCCGGTGCAAAACCTCTTATTGTAAGGAGATACGAAGGGAAGTCAAGATAAATGTTACGGGGATGTTAAATCCGCGGCCGTCTCCCCAGCCGCGGGCCGGCCGTGCGGATTCGCGACGCGGCCATCCTCGGCTGGGTGCTCGGCGCTACGCGGCGGACCCTCGGAGGCCGGGGATGTAACGCTGGCTTCCCGGTAACGCAGACCGCCTCCGTCTCCACCGCTCCGCGCCTGCGCGCCCTTCCCCGCCCACTGAAGCTAGCCGAGAGGAACCGCCGAGGATGTCAATGCGTCGCTCACCCCGCACCTGCGGAAGCGCCTGCTAAGTTGGAGCGGGCGGGCGGAATCGAGCGCCGTCCGCTCACTTCGTTCGCTCCCGGTCGGCCACTCGCCCCGCTAACCGGATGCTCCCACAAGGTCGCATCCAGCGGGGCTCACCTTCGATTCCTCCAAGGTTTAAGCGGGCGGGCGGAATCGAACCGCCGTGAGCAGCTTGGAAGGCTGCCGTTCTACCGTTGAACTACGCCCGCCTAAGTGAGTTTTATCGCCGCCTTCTCGACAAAAGGGACCACAGCTTCCGGTAAAGATCTTTGGTGTCCTTGACTGCTGAATACATCCCCCGTAAATGTCAATTGCGCAGGATTCTTAACGTCATAACCATCCGGGAGATTGATGACAAGATACTGCTCTTCCGGAAGCTTGAATAGACCCCTGCCATTCGCACTCAAGAGCCAGTTCCATACCATATTCGTCACGATTATTTTGAATCCAACAGAGGTCGAAGAGGAATTCCGATTCTTCTCTAGTAGAGTCGGTCCTCCTTATCTCTAACCCCCTCTGCCGACCTAAGCGCTCGAAGCAGTCCTTAACCCATTTGGTCCACTCATCGTCATTTTCGCGATCCGAAGCCATCAGCCTCTGAAGCTCAATGGCTTGGGGCGGGAGCAGAGATACGAAACCCATGAACACCTGATCAGCGGTCAACATCTTGGACCTCCAGCAACTCACCTAAGGAATGAGTTTTTGGAACGGAACGCTGGCGGCTGCGCAGGAAACCTTTCAGGGCTTTCTCCACTCCCTGCTGAGCGTGGAAGCAAACCTGATTGTAAATTCCTTTCTCCAGAGCCGCCCCTGCCAGGATCAGATCTTCTCGCGCGAACTCCAACCACTTATGCGGCTCGGTCATAGAGGACCTTGCCCTTCCCCGCGATCTCGTCTACCCAGAAATAGTGGTCGTTCCGCTCCATTCGGGCGACTTCTCGAGGAGTGTAGATGACAACGTTGAATCCTACGCGAGGATGGGTCAGCCGAAGAACCTCGCCGATACGATCGATAAAACGGCGCGAAGTGTCCTTCACAATAGCCAGATCAATGTCGCTCCAGCGATGCACCGATCCGGATGCAAGCGAACCGAACAGGATGATCCGCTTAGGGTTGTATTCCCGGACGATGATCCGGATGACCCGCTTCAACTCTTTATCAAGCTGGACGTTTCGACTCATTTACGGTTTCCCTATGAACAAGGTGGTGGGCGGAGAAGGATTCGAACCTCCGAAGGCTTCCGCCAACAGGTTTACAGCCTGTCCCAGTTGACCGCTTTGGTATCCGCCCGAAGTAACGACGTATTGTACGAGGGTATGTAAAAGATAACAAGCCGGCGAGAGGAATTGAACCCCCAACCCGTGCTTTACAAAAGCACTGCTCTACCATTGAGCTACGCCGGCGACATAACTAGTTTACCCCTTGCGGGACAGTTTTAAGAAGGCCGAGGGGAGGGCGGCGAGGAGGTCGCCGGCGGTGAGGGAAACCTGCCCCACCTTGCGGGCGGCGAGGTCGCCGGCCAGGCCGTGGAGGTAAACGCCGGCCCGAGCCGCCTCGAACGCCGGGATCCCCTGCCCGATGAGGGCGGCAATCACGCCGGTCAACACGTCCCCCACGCCGGCGGTCGCCATGCCGGGGTTTCCGGTGGTGTTCACGTACCGCCGGCCAGTGGGGTCGGCCACCACCGTTCGGTGGCCCTTGAGGACCACCACCGCCTTCATCTCCTTCGCCGCCTTCGCGGCGGTGCCTGCCCGGTCGCGCTGGACCCTCGCCGTCGTCGTCCCAAGCAGACGGGCCATTTCACCGGGGTGCGGCGTGAGCACGAGCGACGGCCCACCGCTCCCCTTCCCTTTCTTGCCTGGACGCTTCCGTGAAACCAGCTTCTTCCGTGCGGCGCCGGCAAAGGCGTTGAGCCCATCGGCGTCCAGCACGATGGGCAGATCTGCCGCACCGATCAGCCGCCGGGCGAAGCTCCGCGCCTCCGACCGCTGGGACAGCCCCGGCCCCAGCGCCAGCACATCCGCCTTGGCAAGCAGGGGGCGCAGCGCCTGTACAGTGGAAGAGCGGAATGTGCCGGAGCAGTGAGGGAGCGGGCGCACCATGAGCTCCGGGGGTGCCTTGCGGGCCGCGATGGCGTAGATCGAGCCTGGCACCGCGAGGGTCACCAACCCCGCGCCGGAACGGAGGGCCGCATATCCGGCCAGGATCGGCGCTCCCGCCATGCCCACCGAACCGCCGACGACCAGCACGTGCCCGAAATCTCCTTTATGGGTGTCGGCGCGGCGGTGCAGGAGAGACGCAGGAATCAGGCGCCTCACCGCTTTCCTCTGGAGAGGGGGCTGTGTGCGGGGGAGTGGGAAACTCCCCCGCACGAGACCGATTGATCTTGCCGGATGGGGGAGCCCGGAGGGGGAAACCGTCGCAGGGTTTCCCCCTCCGAAAGCGGTGAGGCGACAAGCTTGTCAGGGCACGGAAATAAAGCCGGGAGGCACACACCCACAGTTTGTAAGAGCTCGCGTCGCCTCACCGCTTGCAGACCGTCGCCGCGGCGACGGCGTACTTTGCGGTGTGGGTGAGGGACAAATGCACCCGGGTCTTCCTCCAGCGGCTCATCGTACCGCGGAAAACAACGCGCGGCTGGCCGGAGGAGCGGTTCGTCACCTCCAGGTCGGTCCACTTGAGTCCCAGCCCCTTCGGGGCACCGAGCGCCTTGACCACCGCCTCTTTGGCGGCGAAGCGGGCGGCCAGGTGCTGGAGCGCCTGCTTGCGGCTGCGGGCATAGGAGAGCTCCGCGGGAGTGAAGAGCCGGCGCAGGAACCGCTCCCCCCTCCGGCGCATCACCTGCCGGAAGCGCGGGACCTCGACGAGATCAACGCCCGTGCCCAGAATCCTCATAGGAGAGTCCGCCGATGGACCAGCCGGGCCATCTCCCGCACCGCCTGCGGGAACCCGACCTCGATCGCCCGCGCCACGATGGAAAACCCGATGTTGAGCTCCTCCATCTCCGGGATCGCCGCCACCGGCCGGACGTTCCCGTAGTCCAGGCCGTGGCCTGCCGCCACGATGAGGCCGAGCAATTTCGCCCGCGCAGAGGCCTCCCATAATTGCCGGAGGGCGAGTGCCCGCGCCTGACGCGCGCGCGCCTCGGCGTACCGACCGGTGTGCAGCTCCACCATCGGGGCTCCCATCCGGGCCGCCAGCCGCACCGACACCAGGTCCGGATCGATAAAGAGAGAGACGCGGATTCCCGCGCGGGCCAGCTTCTCGGCGGCGCGGGCAATCCGGCGCTCCCCCCTCCGCAGATTCAGGCCACCCTCGGTGGTCAGCTCCTGCCGGCGCTCCGGCACCAAGGTCGCCTGGTGCGGGCAAAGCCGGCAGGCGATCGCCGTGATCTCCGGGTGGGCGCCCATCTCCAGGTTGAGTGGGACGCGCAGCGCGCGCTTGAGGGCGGGCAGATCGGCGTCCTGGATGTGGCGCCGGTCCTCGCGCAGGTGGCAGACGATCCTGTCCGCTCCGGCCTTTTGTGCCGCAAGCGCCGCCCACACCGGGCTCGGCCGCTCCCCCCGCCTCTGCTGGCGCAGGGTGCCCACGTGATCCACGTTGACGCCCAGGCGCACCTTGCTCATCACGACGCGATCGCGACGGCGCGGGCCAGGTCCGCAACCTGGCGCATCTCGGCCACGTCATGCACCCGCACGATATCCGCCCCGTTGGCCACGGCCAGCGCCACAGCCGCCGCGGTGCCGAACAGGCGGTCCCCGACCTCCACCCCCAGCACGTGCCCGATGAACGACTTGCGGGACAGCCCCACCACGACGGGAAACCCCATCCGCTTGAACGCGGCCAAGTTCCTCAGCAGGTCCAGGCTGTCTTCCGGCCCCTTGGCGAACCCGATGCCCGGGTCGATGAGGATCATCTCGCGGGGGATGCCGGCGGCAATCGC
>CAYJUA010000135.1:0-4400 GCA_964373295.1 uncultured Planctomycetia bacterium | reverse complement strand
AGCTCATCAATCTTCTCCTCCAGACCCGCCGGCTCCATCCTCAGAATCTCTTTTTCAGGAGAAGGATGTACAGCGCCTGCAGGAGAAAGTAGAGGCAGGCGGTCAGGAAGAACGCCCGGCCCAGTCGTTCCAGAGATAGACCGCTCCCGAGAGGAGGCAGAAGACCCCGAACCCGGCCAGGGCCCTGGCCAGCAGACCCGGCTGGAACAGACTGCGCGAGAAGAGCAGCCCCGCGAAGAGGAAAAGGTTCTTGGTCCACTGGCCCGGCCGAAGGCTCTCCCACATCAGATCCCCAGCAGGAGGACCGCCAGGCCGGTCAGCACGATCACCGCGCCGGCCAGCGCGTGGGAGTACCGCTCCATCCACTCGGCGCGGAGGAGGGAGACGCCGGCGTAGCCCAGGCAGCTCTGCCCCACGATCATCGCGATGGTGACCAGCGAGAAGACGGCGCTCACGCTGATGATCGCCGGGAGCCCTCCCTTGTAGGCGAGGAACATGAGGGGGATGAGCGGCTCGCAGGGACCGAAGACCAGGACGGCGATCAGGATCCAGACCCGGCGGGCGGCATACACCTTGACGGCGTCCTGGATCGAGACGTGCGGGTGCGGATGCTGGGCGTGCTTGAGGCCCCAGAGCAGATACGCGGCGCCGAACCCGATCAGCAGCCAGATCGCCGCGCCGCCGCGCCAGGCCTCCACCCCTTCCAGCCGGTGGACCGCCCAGCCGGCCCACAGGCCGACCGCGCCGATGAGCAGCGAGGAGGCCACGTGCCCGATCCCCGCCAGCGTGGCGATGAGGCCGAGCTGGCCCATCTTCCAGCGCGAGCCCTTGGCCAGCGCCACGAACGGGAGCCAGTGGTCCGGCGCCAGCGCGTGGAAGAAGGCGACCGAGACGGCCGACAGCAGGAGGAGGTTCACAGCAGGTTCGCCCAGCGGCCGAAGACCGTCCGGCCGATCCTCTCCAGATTCCCGGAGTGGGCCTCCCATTTCTGCATGAGCCAGCCGCCGTCCAGGTTCTCCTGCTGGAGCTCCTCGGAGAAATTCCGGATCATCTCCCGGATCATGTTCTCCGTGACCTCCATGTGGAAGAGGAAGCCGTAGACGCTGTCCCCGTAGCGGAAGGCCTGGTGCTCGGTGGTCTCCGAGGAGGCCAGCGGGACCGCTTTCTTCGGCAGGCTGAAGACATCTCCGTGCCAGTGGAAAGGAACGAAGGTCCCCTCCAGGCCGGTCCACAGGGGATCCTGCTGGGCGTGCTCATCCAGGCGCACGGGGAACCAGCCGATCTCCTTCTTCTTCCCCCGCGTCACCGAGGCGCCCAGCGCCGAAGCCAGCATCTGGCTGCCCAGGCAGATCCCGAGGACCGGCTTCCCGTGCCTCAGCGCGCTCTCGATGAGGCGCATCTCGTCGCGGAGGAAGGGGCTCTGCTCAACGTCGCGCACCCCCATCGGGCCGCCCATCACGATGAGCCCGGCCGCATCCTCCATGTCCGCGGAGACCCTCTCTCCCAGGAAGGGGCGGGCGTACTCGTGGGCGATCCCCCGCTCGTCCAGGGCGTCCACGATGGTCCCTAAGGTCTCCGGCGGGGTGTGCTGGAGGACCCAGACCTTCTTTTCTCTCACAGCGCGGCCAGGACCTCCTCGCAGTGGCCGTCCACCTTTACCTTCGGGAAGATCCGGGCGACCCGGCCCTCCTCGTCAATGACGAAGGTGGTCCGCTCGAGGCCCATGTACTTTTTCCCGTAGAGGGATTTCTCTTTCCAGACGCCGTACGCCTGGACGATCTTCTTGTCGGCGTCGGAGAGGAGCGGAAAATTGAGCTTGAACTTGTCCCTGAAGCGCTGGTGCGAGGAAACCGAGTCCGCGCTCACCCCCAGCACCACGGCCCCCTTCCTCTTGATCTGGGCGATGCCGTCCCGGAAGGCGCAGGCCTCGCGGGTGCAGCCGGGCGTGTCGTCCCTCGGGTAGAAGTACAGCACCACCTTCTTCCCCCGGAACCCCGCCAGGGAAACGGCCTTCCCCGCGTCATCCTGCGCCTGGAACTCCGGCGCCTTCTGCCCTACCTTCAGAGCTGGGGATTCCTTCTGAGCGATCGTCGGCATGGTGATTTCCCTCCGAGGTTGGTACCCGGTAACCGATTCTAGCGCAACAGCGGGAGCTGCAGGAAGAGAAGCAGGAAGGCCAGGGCCAGCGTGGGCAGGGTGACGGCCAGCCCCGGCCCCAGCCACATCCCGAAGCGGACCGGATGCTTCTCCTTCTCCAGCATCCCGATGGCGACGATGTTGGCGGTGGAGCCGATCATCGTGGCATTGCCGCCGAAGGTGCCGCCGAAGAGGAGCCCCCACCAGAGAGCCGCCACCGGCACGCCGCTCGCCCCCAGGTCGGCGATGATCGGCACGAAGGTGGCCACCACCAAGATGTTGTCCAGGAAGGCGGTCAGCACCGCCGAGATCACCAGGATCAGCGCCAGGAAGAGGGCCGTGTTCCCGCCGGCCAGCGCCGTGAGCGCGTGGGCGATCCGGTCGGTGACGCCGACGTAGCGCAGGGTTCCCACCGAGGCGAAGAGCATCAGGAAGAAGATCAGCGTCCACCAGTCGACCCGCTTCTCCACCAGCTCCCGCGCCTTCTCCCCTTCGATCAGCAGGACGATCCCCGCCATGAGGAACGGGAAGCCGATCAGCAGGGTATTCTTGGGCAGGTACAGCAGACGCTCCGCCTGATGGTGAAGGATGAGCCCCAGGATCGTGACGCCGAAGAGGAGGCCGGCCGCGCGCATCTCGCGGGGGTCCCCCTTCCCCTCCTGGACCGCCCCCTCCCGCGCGATGGAGATCCCCTTGGCCATCTCCTCCAGCGGGCCACGGAACCAGACCTTGCAGATCACGATCGTCAGGACCAGGCCGGCCAGCGAGATCGGCGTGGCCCACCGGATGAAGTCTGCGAAGCTTAGGCCCGCCCGCATGGCGATCAGCACGCCGATCGGGTTGCCCACCACGGTGGCGCTGGAGCCGATGTTGGTGGCCAGCACGATCATCAGGACGTAGGGGAAGGGGTTGAGCCGAAGCCGCTTCGTGAGGTGCAGGGTGAGGGAGGTCATGAAGAGGATCGAGGTGACCTCGTCCACCAGCGCCGCGGTCAGCATGGCCAGCACCATCATGAGGGGGAAGAAGGCCCGCGGCCGGTGGCTGACCGCGTCGAGCAGCTTCTCCAGCAGGTGCTCGAAGAACTTCCTCTGCTCCAGGAAACCGATCACGATCATCATCGAGACCAGGAAGAGGATGATGTCGACGTTGGCGAACTCGATGAAGTGGGGAATGTCGATGAGCTTCAGCGTCAGCAGGGCCGTCGCCCCGATCAGGGCGAAGGCCAGACGAAACTGCCAGTAGAAGAGGGTGCCCAGGATAAACGAGGAAAAGACGGCGACCGCCTGGATCTGCTGAGCGCCCAGCCCGCCAGCGAAGCTCCCGAAGATGACCGCCGCGAGCAGCCCGATGAACCAGGGAAGCTGCCTCACTTCACTCCGCGATTTCCTCAGCCAGAACCGTCGCCGTGTTGCGGTAGACCTCGAGGAGGCCGGAGCCGGTGGAGCGCAGGGTGCGGGGGCCGCCGGCGGGGCCACGGTAGGTGATGCTGCCGGGGACCAGCGTGGTCACCAGGGGAGCGTGGTTGGCCAGGACCCCCAAGTAACCCAGGGATCCTGGCGCAACCAGCGAGGTCACCGGCCCGCTGAACACCTTCCGCCGCGGGGTCAGGACCTCCAGCGAAAAAATCTTTTCAGCCATGACTACAGTTTTGAATTCTTTATCTCGATGTCTCTCGCTGTTTCTGGTTGCCCGGGGTTATTTCCCTGCCTCCGCCACTTGGACCTGCAGTTTCTCCCCTTGGGCAACAGCTTCCTCAATCCCGCCGCACATGTAAAAGGCCTGCTCGGGCAGGGTGTCGAGCTCGCCGCTGATGATCTTCTTGAAACCGGCGATGGTGTCGGCCAGCTTGACGTACTTGCCGGAGCGGCCGGTGAAGGCCTCGGCCACGAAGAACGGCTGCGACAGGAACCGCTGGATCTTCCGGGCCCGGGCCACAATGAGCTTGTCCTCCTCGGAGAGCTCATCGATCCCCAGGATCGCGATGATGTCCCGCAGGTCCTTGTAGCGCTGGAGGATCTTCTGGACGGCGCGCGCCACCGCGTAATGCTCCTCCCCGACGATCCTGGGATCCAGGATGCGGGAGGTGGACTCCAACGGGTCCACCGCCGGGTAGATCCCCAGCTCCGCGATCTGCCGCGAGAGCACGGTGGTGGCGTCCAGGTGCGCGAAGGTGGTGGCCGGCGCCGGGTCGGTCAGGTCGTCCGCCGGCACGTAGACCGCCTGCACCGAGGTGACGGAGCCGCGCTTCGTGGAGGTGATCCGCT
>CAYJUA010000134.1:0-4435 GCA_964373295.1 uncultured Planctomycetia bacterium | reverse complement strand
CGTGGAGAAGATCCAGCTGGACCAGGCGGCGACCGGGCTGCACGAGGCGGCGGTGGAGGGGGAGGGGAAGCTGGATGGCCGGCGGGTGCTCCTGGTGGTGACCGACTCCCGCTTCATCATGGGCTCGATGGGTTCGGTGGTGGGCGAGAAGATCACGCGCGCGATCGAGCGGTCCAAGCGGACGAAGGTCCCCCTGGTGATCGTCTCGGGGTCCGGCGGCGGCGCCCGGATGTACGAGGGGATGTTCTCCCTCATGCAGATGGCCAAGACGTCGATGGCGCTGGCCGAGCACCAGGAGGCCGGGGTCCCCTTCATCTCGGTGCTGACCGACCCGACCATGGCGGGGGTCATGGCCAGCTACGCGAGCCTGGGCGACGTCACGATCGCCGAGCCCAGGGCCCTGCTGGGCTTCACGGGTCCCCGGGTGATCGAGCAGACGATCCGGCAGCGGCTGCCGGAGGGGTTCCAGCGCTCGGAGTTCCTGCTGGAGCACGGGCAGATCGATAGGGTGGTCCACCGGAAGCAGCTCAAGCCGGTGCTGGGCCGGCTTCTGGATTACCTTCGGGGGGTATAATACGCCTCTATGGCACAGGTGCGGATCCAGGAGGTCAGCAAGGTCTACGACGGCGGGGTGAAGGTGGTCGACCGCGTCTCCCTGGACGTGGAGTCGAAGGAGTTCGTGGTCCTGGTGGGGCCCTCGGGCTGCGGCAAGTCCACGACGCTCCGGATGATCGCGGGCCTGGAGGAGGTGACGTCGGGGAAGATCTTCATCGGCGACCGGCTCGTCAACAACGTCCCTCCGAAGGACCGGGACATCGCCATGGTTTTTCAGACCTACGCGCTCTACCCGCACATGACCGCCTTCGAGAACATGGCGTTCGGCCTGTCCCTGCGGGGGTACCCGAAATGGGAGATCGCCAACCGGGTCAAGGAGGCGGCCGAGATCCTCGGGATCTCCCGGCTCCTCAACCGCCGGCCCAAGGAGCTCTCGGGAGGCGAGCGGCAGCGGGTGGCCCTGGGCCGGGCGATCGTGCGCAAGCCGCTGGTCTTCCTCTTCGACGAGCCGCTCTCGAACCTCGACGCCAAGCTGCGGACGCAGATGCGCACCGAGCTGAACAAGCTCCACCCGCGGCTCCAGTCCACCATGATCTACGTGACGCATGACCAGATGGAGGCGATGACCCTGGGCAACCGGATCGCCGTGCTGAACCAGGGGATCGTCCAGCAGGTGGCGGACCCGGCGACCCTGTACGCGAAGCCGGTGAACCGGTTCGTGGCGGGGTTCATCGGGTCGCCGCCGATGAACTTCGTGCCGGGACGGATCACGCGGCGCAACGGGCGGGCCTTCTTCGAAGATGGGAAGTGCCGGGTGAAGGTGGCCGACGATGCGGCGCCGAAGCTGTTCAAGTACGAGGGGAAGCAGGTCCTGTTCGGGATCCGGCCGGAGGACGTCTACGACAAGCTTTTCGTCCAGTACGCCCCGCCGGAGAACACGGTGACGGCGAACGTGGAGGTGGTCGAGCCGGTCGGGGCGGAGGTGTACCTTCACCTCCTCATCGGCTCCCACACGGTGATCGCCCGGGTGGGCGGGCACGAGCGCCCCCGCGCCGGGCAGGACATGGAGATCGTCTTCGACATGACGAAGGCGCATTTCTTCGACCCCCAGACGGAGGAGGCGGTCGTATAGCTCTCCCCGCGCAGCTGCCGCAGCCCCTGGACAGCCCTGGCCGAAGGGGATGGTGGCTCGCCCTGTCGCTGGGCTCTCTGATCCTGCTGCTCCTTTCCCCGATCGGCCTGCGCCCGCAGAACCCTCCGGTCCTCTTCCTGTTTGGTCTCTCCAACCTGGCGTTCCCCTTGATCCTCTGGAGCTTCGCGTGCCATGGCCCTCTCTGGGGGCTCGGGGCCGCCGCGTGGAGCTCCGCCCTGATCGGCTTCGTCGGCTTGACGGCGCGGGAATCGGCGCTCCTCTGGCTGTCCGCCGAGCTGTGCGCGTTCGCGGGGATTGCGCATGGGGGGTTGGAGGGGCGCCGTGAGGCGGTCCGGTCAGCGTTGGGGCGGGTAGAGCGCGCTGGGGAGCGGATCAACACGACCCAGGAAGAGCTCAAGCGGGCGGAGGAGGCGGAGTGGGCCACCCAGCGGCGGATGGAGCAGTACCAGCGGCTCCGCCAGGTGGCGAACACGTTCGCGATGAGCCTGGACCCCGACGAGCTGGAGGAGGGGATCGTCCAGTCCACGGGTGAGCTGGTGCACGCCGCGGACCGCGTGCTCCTGTACGGTGTGGATCTCAAGGCCCTGGACCTGGAGCTGCGCCGGGTTTGGCGGCGGGGAGACGCGGCGCCGATCCGGGAAAAGCGGGGGGACGCCTTCGACCACTGGGTAATGCGGCAGGGGCAGCCTCTTCTCGTGGAGGAGACGGCGCATGATTTTCGGTTCGCCGAGGCGGCCGCCGAGCAGGCGGGCCGGTCGATGGGGGCGGTGCTCGTGACTCCCCTCCGAACGCCGTCGCGGTTCCTCGGCGTCCTCCGGCTGGAATCCAGCGCCCCGCGGGGCCTGACGCCCGACGACCTGCGCCTGGTGGGGATCGTCGCGGACCTGGTCTCCCTGGCGGTGGAGAACAGCTTCCTGTACGGCCGGATGGCCCGTCTGGCGATTACCGACGACCTGACCGGGCTGGCGGTGCGGTCCCACTTCGAAAGGGAGCTGGAGGCGGCGCTGGGCCGGGCGCGGGCGGAGAAGAGGGAGATCGCGGTCCTGCTCATCGACATCGACCGGTTCAAGGTTTACAATGACGGCTTCGGCCACTCCGCGGGGGACAAGCTCCTGCGGCAGGTCGGGCAGATCCTCATGGGCTGGATGCGCCCCGGCGACCTTGCCGCGCGCTACGGGGGAGAGGAGTTTGTCTGTATCCTGAGCGGGGTCTCCCCTGATCAGGCGGCGCGGAGGGCGGAAGAGATCCGGCAGGTGGTCGAGCAGACCTCGGTCCTTCTTCGGAGGACGGTCACGCGGACCACGATCTCCATCGGGGTGGCCGGTTTTCCGCGGGACGCGCAGGGGGGGGAAGCGCTGCTGGAGGCCGCGGACCGGCGCCTGTACCGGGCCAAGGGCCTTGGCCGGAACCGGGTCTGCGCCTCGGGATGATCCGGCGTGCTGTTTTCCTGGCGGCGACAGCCGCGTGGGCTCTCCGGCTGCTGCTGGACCCGGTTCGATCGGCCCATGGGCTGAGCGCCATGACCCTGGCGGTGGCGGAGGCGGGGATGCGATGGCGGGTCACGGCGGGGTGGGCGATGTGCGCCGCGGGTGCCCTCATCGGACTCGCGGCGGCGGCGCGGGGCGCCTCTCCCGGCTGGATTTGGGGCTCGCTCGGAGGGGCGGTGGTCACGGCCTGGATGGTGAACGTCCGCGCGGCCCGCTTCAAGGCGGAGATGGATCATTGGGAAGGGGCCCTGCGGGAGGTGGAGGGGCGCGGTGCGTTGTTGGAGAGGGAGAGGGGGCGGAAGAATGCGCTTCTCCGGGAGCAGGAGGCCTCCATCCAGGAGCTGAGCGCGATGTACCAGCTTTCCAAGCAGTTCCTGGGCACTTTGGACCGGGAAGAGGGTCTGAGGATCGCCCGTGAGTTCCTGGGGAAGGCGCTGCCCTCGCTGAGCGAGGCGGATCTGGAGGGCCACGGCGGCGTGATCCAGGGGATGGTCGACCGCGGCGAGGTCTCGGCGGAGGCGCTGATCCAGGCGATCCCCCTGCGGGGGACGGTGTCTGCCGACCGGGAGCGCTGGGGCATCCTGAGCAACCAGCTGGCCCTGGGGCTGCAGAGGATCTCCCTTTACCGGCAGGTGCAGGAATCGGCCAGCCACGACGGCCTGACCGGCCTCATGGTCCGGAGGTACTTCCAGGAGCGGCTGGCCGGCGAGGTGGAGGGGGCGCTCCGGCGCGGCAGCTCGGTCGCCTTCCTGATGGTGGATCTGGACCGGTTCAAAGGGGTGAACGACTCGTACGGGCACCTGGTGGGGGACGTGGTCCTCCGGGAGATCGCCCGGATCATCCGGGGGGCGGTGCGGGAGATGGACCTGGTGGGGCGCTACGGGGGAGAGGAGTTCGCCGTGGCCCTGCCGGATGCGGACGAGGAGACCGGGATGCAGATCGCCGAGCGCATCCGCGCGGCGGTCCAGGACGCCGCCATCCGCGCCTACGACGAGGAGGTGCGGATCACGGTGTCGGTGGGCCTGGCGCTCTGCCCGAAGCACGCCGCTGCGCCGGGGCAGCTCGTGGAGCAGGCGGACCGGGCGATGTACCGGGCGAAGGGGCTCGGACGGAACCGGACGGTGACGGCGTGAACGAAGCTCTCCTATTTTTGGTCGCTGCTCGTTCCAGGGGGGAAACGCGCTTCGCTGGTTTCCCCCCTGGGATTCCCCCTTCCCGGGCCTGCCTTCGGCAGGGCGGT
>CAYJUA010000133.1:0-4459 GCA_964373295.1 uncultured Planctomycetia bacterium | reverse complement strand
GTCTCCTCCACTGACCGCTCCCCGTTCAAGGCGCTGAAGCCAGTGTCCGAGGTGCTCGACGATGAGCCGGCGCTGGACCCCCACCTGCTGGAGCTCACCCGCTGGATGGCCCGGACCTACCACTGCGGATGGGGCGAGGCGATCGCCGCCGCACTGCCGTCGCCCCTGCGCCGGGGAAGAAAGCAAGAGGCGCTCTCCTCGCGAGCTGTATCGGCCCCCTCAGCTGGTATCGGCCACCCCGCACCGCATGAAGAGAAGGCCCCGGTCCCGACCTCCCCCCTGCGGCTCACCGCGGAGCAAAAGCAAGCGTTCGAGGCGATCCTGCCGGCCGTCCGGGAGCCCCGCCACGAGGTTTTCCTTCTCCACGGCGTGACCGGCAGCGGCAAGACCGAGGTCTACCTCCAGGCGATCCGGGAGGCGCTCGACCGCGGCCGCGGGGCGATCGTCCTGGTGCCGGAGATTTCGCTGACCCCGCAGGCGATTCATCGGTTCGAGGGCCGGTTCGGCCGCGGTGCCGTGGCGGTGCTCCACAGTGCGATGCTGGAGAGCCGCCGGTTCCAGGAGTGGCAGAGGATCCGCTCCGGCGAGGCGCGCGTCGTGGTCGGCGCCCGCTCCGCCGTCTTCGCGCCGGTCCGGGCGCTGGGGCTCATCGTTGTGGACGAGGAGCACGAGCCCTCCTACAAGCAGGAGGACGCCCCCCGGTACCACGCCAGGGAAGCGGCCATCGAGCGCGGGCGCCTGGCCAGGGCGCCCGTCGTGCTGGGCAGCGCCACCCCCTCGCTCGAGACTTACTCGCGAGCTGTATCGGACCGGATCCGCCTCCTGGAGCTCACGGAGCGGATCGAGGAGGTCCCCCTGCCGCAGGTGGAGGTTGTGGACATGCGCGAGGAGCGGGCCGCCGGCGCCGGCCATGGGATCTTCTCCCGAGCGCTCGACCGGGCGCTGGAGGAGACGCTCCACAGCCGCCAGCAGGCGATCCTGTTCCTCAACCGGCGGGGCTTTGCCACCTTCGTCCACTGCCGACGCTGCGGCCACGTCATGAAGTGCGCCTCCTGCCAGATCTCCCTCACCTACCACATCGCCGACAAGCGGCTCCTCTGCCACCACTGCGGCGGCTCGGTCCCGATGCCGGAGATCTGCCCCAAGTGCCGCTCGGAGTACGTCCGCTTCCAGGGGATCGGGACGGAAAAGGTGGAGAGCGAGCTGGCGCGGCACTTCCCGCAGGCGGCGATCGGCCGGATGGACAGCGACGCCATGCGCCAGCGGGGCTCCCACGCGAAGATCCTCGGGGAGTTCAGCGAGCACAAGCTGGACGTGCTGGTGGGCACCCAGATGCTGGCCAAAGGGCTGGACTTCCCGAAGGTCACGCTGGTCGGCGTGATCTCCGCCGACACCGCCATGAACCTGCCGGACTTCCGCTCCGCCGAGCGGACCTTCAACCTGCTCACCCAGGTGGCCGGCCGGGCAGGGCGCGGGAAGCTGCCGGGGAAGGTGATCGTCCAGACGTACGCCCCGCACCACTACGCGATCCAGGCAGCCAAGACGCACGACTACCGCTCCTTCTTCCGGCAGGAGATCGCCATCCGGCGCCAGCTGGCCCTGCCGCCCTTCTCCCGCCTGGCCATCCTCACTGCCCGCTCGCAGAGCCAGGCGAAGGCGCAGGACTTTGCCGACCGTGCGGCCGCCGCCTGCCGGCGCCTCCTGCCGCCCGAGGTGCAGGTGACCGGCCCGGCCCCGGCGCCCATCCCCAAGCTGCGCCGCCAGTACCGCTGGCAGATCGTGCTCAAGGCCGCCAAGCCGGATCTCCTCGGCGACCCGCTGGCCAAGGCCCTGCGCTCCCTCCACCCGCCCAGCGGCTGCTACCTCGCCGTGGACGTCGACCCCCTCTGAAGGGGTCGGGACGACCTGGCACCTTTCGTGCTACGATAAGTCGAAATGGTCCTGCCGATCGTCAAAGAACCCCAGCCGATTCCCCGGCAGCGCAGACCTCACTCATAAGCATCTCAACCGGTAACCGTGGGGGGCAAATGATCGACGTCAGAAGCGAAGGCATCATCCTTGAGAGCTCCGAGAGCGGGTTTGATAATCAGGCCGTCTTAAACCCCGCCTGCATCGAGAGCGGCGGCGTCACTCACATGTTTTACAGGGCCGTGTGGTTTACGACCGGGCCACGGGCGGATGCTACGACGGCGTCGGGGAAGGGCACATCAATCTCAACCAAGGGGCGGAGTCCACCACGTCGTACCTTTTGGCCAGACTCGCGATCACGGGAAGAGATGCCCACCGGACTCTCGCCCCGGCCTGACCTTCCGGTTGATCCGTGTTAGGATAGGACGCAAATGGTCCTCCCCATCGTCAAAGAGCCCCAGCCGATCCTGCGGCAGAGGGCCGCCCCCGTCGGAGAGGTCACCGCCGAGGTCCGGAAGCTGATCGACGACATGATCGAGACGATGCACGCCGTCGAGGGGGTGGGGCTGGCCGCCAACCAGGTGGGCTCTCCGCTGAACATCCTGATCGCCAGCCCCGACGGCCAGAGGGGGAAGGAGATCGTGTTCCTCAACGCCCGGATCACCGGCCGCAGTGGGCGGCACCGGTCGCCCGAGGGCTGCCTTTCCCTTCCCGGCGTCTCCGCGGAGGTCACCCGGTCCACCGAGGTCACCGCCGAGGGGCTCGACCGGGAGGGCAGGGTGTTCACGGTCACTGCGACGGCCCTGCTCGCCAAGATCCTCCAGCATGAGACGGATCACCTCTCCGGCAAGCTCTACGTGGACCACCTCACCCCCTGGAAGCGTTCCGACATCATGGCCAAGTACAGGAGCATCAGCAGCGCCCTCCGGGACGTCCAGCTCTAGCCCGATGCGCCTGATCTTCTTCGGTACCCCGGAGTTCGCCGTCCCGGCGCTGGAGCGCCTGCTGGCCAGCCGGCACGCGGTGGCCGCCGTGGTAAGCCAGCCGGACCGGCCCAGCGGCCGCGCCCGCAAGGTCACCCCGCCGCCGGTGAAGGAGCGGACGCAGAGCGCGGGGGTGCCTCTCCTCCAGCCGGAACAGCCGGGCGACCCGGGCTTCCTCCAGATCCTCGGGAGGAGCGCCGCCGACTGCGCCGTTGTGGTCGCCTACGGCCGGATCCTCCCGGCGGCTCTGCTCCAACTCTTCCCGCGCGGGTGCTGGAACCTCCACGCCTCGCTCCTCCCCAAGTACCGCGGGGCCGCCCCGATCCAGTGGGCCCTGATCCGCGGGGAGAAGGAGACCGGCGTCACGATGTTCCAGCTCGATGAGGAGCTGGACCATGGGCCGGTCCTCCTCCAGCGCCGCTGTCCGATCGAGCCGGAGGATGACGGCATCACCCTGGCCCGGAAGCTTTCCCAGCTCGGCGCGGAGGTGATACTCGAGGGCCTGGACCTGCTGGATCGGGGCGGTGAGCGCCCCACCCCACAGGACCACGCCGCAGCCACTCTGGCGCCCCGCCTCACCAAGCAGGACGGCGTGATCGACTGGGGCAAGGAGGCCGCGGCCATCCACAATCTCGTGCGCGGCGTCCAACCCTGGCCGGGGGCCGCCACCTGGCTGGGGAACAAGCTGCTCAAGATCCTCGCCACACGGGTGGAACCCGCCCCCAAAGGCCCCATCGCCGACCCCGGCACCGTGGTCTCTGCCGCCCCCGCGGACGGCCTCCGGGTCCAAACCGGGAAGGACCATCTCCGCATCATCCAGCTCCAACCGGAGGGGGGAACCTCGCTTGACGCCGCCTCCTTCCTCCGCGGCCGCCCCGTTCCGCCGGGAACGCGCCTGGCCTCACAACCTCCTTGAAGGCGAGCGCATCACAAGGTATTATGGATTTTTGGGCTTTTTTTGGGGTTGCTTTGTCGAGACCTGTCTAGGGAGGCAACATGGCTGTCCGCGTAGGGATCAATGGCTTCGGGCGCATCGGGCGCCTGGTCCTCCGGGCCGGCTGGAACCGCCCGGGGCTCGAGTTCGTCGCCGTCAACGACCTCCCGGTGGGCGCAGTCACACTGGCCCACCTGCTGAAGTACGACTCCAACTTCGGGATCCTTGAAGCCGAGGTCAAGGCGGACGGGGAGGACATCCTGCTCGCCGGCAAGCGGGTCAAGATCGTCAGCCACAAGAGCCCGGCGGAGATCCCCTGGAAGGACCTGAGCGTGGAGATCGTGGTGGAGTCCACCGGCCTCTTCACCGAGCGGGAGAAGGCGGCCGGCCACCTCACCGCCGGGGCGAGGAAGGTGATCATCTCGGCGCCGGCCAAGAACGAGGACGTCACCATCGTCCTCGGGGTGAACGAGAAGATGTACGACCCGGCCAAGCACCACGTGATCTCCAACGCCTCCTGCACCACGAACTGCCTGGCCCCCATCGCAAAGGTGCTCCTGGAGTCGGTCGGCATCGTGCGGGGGCTGATGACCACGATCCACTCCTACACGAACGACCAGCGGATCCTGGACCT
>CAYJUA010000132.1:0-4459 GCA_964373295.1 uncultured Planctomycetia bacterium | reverse complement strand
CTTAACGGACCGAGTCATGGGGTGGGTGGCCGGTCTGCAGCAGGCGATGAACGGCGACCATCCCGCGTGAAGCGCATCCTGTTTGTCTGCGTGGAGAATGCGGGGCGGTCGCAGATGGCGGAGGCGTTCGCCCGCCGGCTCGCCCCCGGCGGGGTTGAGGCCTTCAGCGCCGGTTCCCGCCCAACTCTTTCCGTGAACCCCGTCGTGGTGGAGGCGATGCGGGAGCGCAGTCCGGACTTAAGCGGCAAAGTCCCCCGGGGCCTGGACACGCTGGCGGCGGAACGGTTCGACGTCGTGGTGGGGATGGGCTGCGGGGACGCCTGCCCGCCCCAGCCGGGCGCCAGGACCGTCGCGTGGGGGATTCCGGACCCGAAGGGACAACCGCTGGAGGCGGTCCGGAAAATCCGGGATCAGATCGAGGGAAAAGTTCGGGAGCTTCTGGGGTCAACGGTGCCAGGTCGACCCGACCCCTTTTGGCGTTAGCGTAGGCTGCGGCTGCCCGGCTTGGCCATCGGGACCCCTTCCTTACAGAGGGGGCAGTCCGAGGCCTGGAAGGTCTTGAGGTCCAGGCTCATCAGGGCGTGGAACTTCACGTCGAAGGAGGCCCAGCCGTTGGACCGGTCCACCAGCGCCCCCACGCCCACCAGGGTTGCCCCCGCGTCGTTGACCAGCCGGATGAGCTCCTCCGCAGACCCGCCGGTGGTCACCACGTCCTCCACCACCAGCACCCGGTCCTTGGGGTCCAGCGCGAACCCCCTGCGGAACTGGAGCTTGCCGTCCTGCCGCTCCGCGAAGACCGCCCGCGCCCCGAGGTGCCGGGCCGTCTCATAGCCCACCACGATCCCGCCCAGGGCGGGGGCGGCCACGCAGGTGATCTCATCGCTGATGAACCGCTGGGCCAGGGACTGGCAGACGCGGGAGGCGAGGGTGGGGTGCTGAAGGATCAGGGCGCACTGCAGGTACTCATGGCTGTGCAGGCCGCTCGACAGGACGAAGTGGCCGTCCAGCCAGGCCCCACAGGCCTGGAACAGGCGCATCACCTCGCTAGGGCGCATGGATTCCCCGCTGGATCGCCGACTCCAGCCGCGCGAGCTCTTCCTTCGGCGGCTCCTCGTACCAGTCCCGAAGGGCCAGCGAGTGCAGGATCACCTCCGCCGGCGGGTTCGGCGCGGCGGACAGGTCCGCCGCCAGCCGGCCGGGGTTCACCCCCACCGGCATGCGGGTGCCGTCGAGGACCACCACCTGCGGCCGGAATTCGCCCAGCAGGCGGAAGGCCTCCGCGGGGCTCTTGGCCAGCGCGGTCTCGTAACCCGCGGCCCGGTCCGACGACTCGAAATACGGCTTGAGCACCCGCTCGTACACCTCGGCGTTCCCCTCGATGAACAGGAGCCGCACCCGGCCGGTCGCCCCGGCTTTGCGCGGGCCCGCGGGGGCCGCCTTCCCCTCACCGAGGAGGAGCTCCACCGAGCGGGTCACCTCCTCCAGCGAAACCGGCTTCAGCAGCACCTTCTCCGGCCGCAGGCGATCCAGGTCCTTCTGATACCGGTCCAGCCGACCCGTGATCACCAGCGTCCGGATGTTCGGGAAGCTCTTCCGGATCACCTCCAGCACCCCGATGCCGTCCATCTGCGGCATGTGCAGGTCCAGGACTACCAGCGCCGGCTGCTTTGCGCGGATCTGCTCCAGCGCCTGGTCCCCGTAGAAGGCCCGGAGGACCTGGTACCCCTTCAGCCGGAAATACTCCTCCAGCGACAGCGCCACCGCCGGCTCGTCGTCCGCGACCAGGATGACCTTCTCCATCGCTAGCTCGCCCGGCACTCCCGCAAAACCGCCTCCGCCGCCTGCGCCGGGTCCGGCGCCTCGACGATCGGCCGCCCGACGACAAGGTAATCGGCCCCCGCGCGGATCGCCTCCCCCGGCGATGCCGTCCGCTGCTGATCGTCCCTGGTCTTGGCCGCGGCGGCCGTCAGGATGTCGGCCGCGTCCCCTCCTGGCCGGATGCCGGGGGTCACGATGAGGAAATCCTCCCCGAAGGCCAAGCGGATCACCTTCGCCTCCTGCGCCGAGGCGACAATCCCGTCCAGTCCCGCCGTGCGGGCGAGCTTCGCCAGGTAAAGCACCTGGTCCTTTAGTGTCTTGCGCATACCGAAATCCATCAGGTCCTTCTGCGACATCGAGGTCAGCACCGTGACGCCGATCAGGAGCGGCGCCCCGCGGCGGCTCCTCGCCGCCTCCTCCTTCACGGAGGCCAGCGCCCGGCGCATCATCTCGCTGCCCCCCTGGATGTGGACGTTCATCATCCAAACGCCCAGGCGCGTGGCCGCCTGGACGGCCCGGGCGACGGTGTTGGGGATGTCGTGGAATTTGAGGTCCAGGAACACCTGCCCGCCGTGCCTGTGGACCGCCTCCACCGCGGCCGGCCCCGCCTGCGTGTAGAGCTGCAGCCCGATCTTGAAGCGGGTCACCCCCAGCGGGGCGAGCTTCTGTACCAGCCGGCCGGCTTCCTCCGCGCCGTTCACATCCAGCGCGACGATGAGCCGCTCCTCCGGCTTCACCTTGCGCGTCCCCAGTGCCCGGTACCCCTAGAGGGGACCGCTACAGCTCGCGGGACGCCGCGCAGCTTCTGCGGCGCCTTGATCCGCCCCACGAGCTCTTTTAGGCTCTTTAGGCCCCGCGCTGACAGGTACCGCTTCAGCCCCTCGATGACCTCCAGGGGCGCCCTCGGGCGGACGTAGTTGACGGTGCCCAACTCCACGGCGTCGGCCCCGCAGAGCATGAACTCCACCGCGTCCTCGGTCGTCATGATACCACCAATCCCGATGAGCGGGATCTTGGGAAGCGCTCGCCGCACCTGCCACACCATCCGCAGCGCCACCGGCTTGATCGCCGGGCCGCTTAAGCCCCCCGTGACCGTGGCGATCCGCGGCCGCCAGGTCCGGGCGTCCACCGCTAGCGCCAGCAGGGTGTTGATGAGTGAGAGGGCGTCCGCTCCAGCTTCCGCCGCCGCCCGGGCGATCACCGCGATGTCGGTGACGTTCGGGGAAAGCTTGGCGATCACCGCCCGCCGCGTGACGCGCCGCACCCGCCGGACCGCCTCCGCCGTCATCTTCGGGTCCACTCCGAACTCCATCCCACCCCGCTCGCAATTGGGGCAGGAGAGGTTCAGCTCCAGCCCGTCCACCCCGGGCGCATCCTCCAGCCGGCGCGCCAGCTCCACGTAGTCTGACACCCGCTCGCCGACCACGTTCACGATCACGCGCGGCCCCTTCAGGCGCCGCAGGAACGGGAGCTTCTCCCTGAGGAACGCCTCCACGCCGACGTTCTGCAGGCCGATGGCATTGATCATGCCGGAGGGGGTCTCGTAGATCCGCGGGGCCGGGTTGCCGGGGCGGGGGCGGAGCGAGATGGACTTGGTGATGATACCCCCGAGGCGGTTCACGTCGTAGAGGCGGTGGTACTCCTCGCCGTAGCCGAAGGTCCCGGAGGCGACCATCACCGGGTTCTGCAGGACAAGCTTGCCCAGCCGCACCGACAGGTCAACCGGCATCGGCCCGCCCATGTACGAAAGTGCCTGACCCCTTTTCTCGCCAGAGAATGTCGCCGGCGTCGAAAACGGGGCCTTCCGTGCAGACCCGCTGGAACCGGGCGTGCGAATGGGCCGGCTCGGTCCCCACCTCCACCACGCAGCCCATGCAGCAGCCCATCGCGCAGCCCATCCGCTCCTCCAGCGAGACGAGCGCCGGGATCCCCCGCCGCCGCGCCAGGTGGGCCGCCGCGGCCATCATCGGCGTGGGCCCGCAGACGCACATGACGACGTCATTGCGAGCCCCCGAAGGGGGCGAAGCAACCTCTACGCGACGCAGAGATTGCTTCCGCCTCGCTCCGCTCGGCGTCGCAATGACAGATGAGAGCAAATCAACAACGGATCCCCGATGACCGAGCGTGCCATCGTCGGTGGCCGCATGCACCGCCACACCGAGCCGCCGGAAGTCGGCCGCGCAGATGACCCACCCTTTCGTCCGGGCCCCTAGGAACGCCTCCACACGACGTTCGCTTCCCACCAGCGATTTCGCCAGGAAGAAGAGGGGCGGGATCCCCACGCCGCCACCCACGAGCCATACGGTCCTGGCCGTCGCGGGGATCTCGAAGGGCCGCCCCAGCGGCCCCAGGAAATCCACCTTCCCCCCCGCCGGGATCTGCGCGAGGGCCGCCGTGCCCAGCCCCACGACCTTGTAGATCATGTCGAACGTCCCCGCCTTGGGGTCGGCGTCGAAGATGCTCAGCGGCCTCCTTAAAAGGGGACGCTCCATTTGGGGACACTCCTCTGCAGAGGGGTGTCCCCCACAGAGGAGATGGACGAATTGGCCCGGCCGGGCGCGCCGCGCTGCGGCGGGGCTTCTCAACCGGAGCAGGTAATGGTCCGGCGCGATCCGGCGGTGCGCGGCGGCGACGGCCCGCT
>CAYJUA010000131.1:0-4505 GCA_964373295.1 uncultured Planctomycetia bacterium | reverse complement strand
GGGAGGTGCTGGGGAGGCCCATAACGGGCTGAGCCAGTGCTTTATCCGATGGAGATCAACCGGCAGTTGATCTGGGATTACGAAGTTCCGGAAGAGGGCCTGAAGGACGAGGCGTTCCAACGATGGTACCTGGCTCGGGTCCTGACGCGCGGGTCTTTGAGCGATATCCGGGCGGTGGGTTTGGAAACCATCCAGCGGGCGCTGCCCTCGCTCGTCCTCTCGGCGAGGACCCGACGGTTCTGGGAACTCTACCTCGGCTTGGCGGATCAGGCGGCTTAGCCATCGAGATCCTCACCCCGTTTCAACGCCAAGTTTTGGACGATCTTTCCAAGACGCCTCTCCAAGCGGATTTTTTCCTTACCGGCGGGACGGCGCTGGCGGTGTTTTATCTTCAGCACCGGTACTCCGACGATTTGGATTTCTTCACGGAGGATCCCCAGGCGGTTCTCCGCGTGCCCGCCGTCATGCGGGCGATGGCCGGCAAGATCGGAGCCAGCCTCTCTTTTACTCGGACGCTGGATCATTTTCTAGAATGCTTCCTGGTGAGCGCCGCCGGGGAGAGGTTGGAGATGGATTTTGCGTTGGACAGCCCCTATCGCTTGGAGCCCAAGGTCTTCCGTCAAGAAATCGGCTTCTGGACGGACAGCGTGCTCGACATCTCCTGCAACAAGCTTTCCGCCCTGTTCGACCGGGCCGAACCCAAGGACTTTGTGGACATCTATTTTATCCACCACGAGCGGATTTGCCTGAAGGATCTTTTTCCCAAGGCACAGCAGAAGCACGTGGGAATGGATCCTTACTGGCTGGCGCAGGCTTTTGCGAGAGTCCGAGAGGCAAAGATCCTTCCCCGCATGATCAAACCGATCACCCCCGAGCAGCTTTCCGGGTTTTTCACGGAACAGATTTTGTGGCTCATGCAGTCCTGACGCGATCCTTGTCCACCGCATCCTTCCGATCTCTGCAGGAATTCATCGCTGCGCTTGAGCAGAAAGGGGAGCTCCGCCGCGTCAAGGCGCCCGTGGACCCCCGTCTTGAGATCAGCGAGATCGCCGACCGGGTGATGAAGCGGGGCGGGCCGGCGCTCCTGTTTGAGAGCGTTCGCGGCTCGACAGGGCTCACCACGAACGGGGGTGTGCCGGTGGCGATCAACCTGTTCGGCACGAAGCGGCGGATGGAGCTGGCCCTCGGCGTGGCGGACTTGGAGGAGATCCCCCGCCGGATCGAGGAGCTGCTCAAGATCCCGAGCCCCACGGGGCTCATGGAGAAGCTGTCGCTCCTGCCCAAGCTTGCCGAGCTCGCCCAGTTCCCGCCCAAGGTGGTTTCCCGCGGCCCCTGTCAGGAGGTGGTGATCCGGGAGAACCCCGCACTCTCCCTGCTCCCGATCCTGCAGTGCTGGCCGAAGGATGCCGGGCGGTACATCACGCTGGGGGCGGTGATCACCCGGGACAAGCGGAGCGGGCGGCGCAACGTGGGGCTGTACCGCCTGCAGGTGTTCGACGACCGGACGCTGGGGATGCACTGGCAGCTCCACAAGGACGGCGCGGGGCACTGGCGCGGGTACGCGGAAGGGGAGAGGATGCCGGTGGCGGTCGCCATCGGGGGGGACCCGGCCAGCGTTTACGCGGCCAGCGCTCCGCTCCCGCCGGAGATCGACGAGTACCTGTTCGCCGGGTTCCTGCGGAAGGAGCCGGTGGAGCTGGTGAAGGGGGTCAGCGTGGACCTGGAGGTGCCGGCCCACGCGGAGATCGTGATCGAGGGGTACGTGGAGGTGGGCCCGCGCCGGGAGGAGGGCCCCTTCGGCGACCACACCGGCTACTACTCGCTGGCCGAGCCGTACCCGGTGATGCGGGTGACCGCGATCACGCACCGGAAGAGCCCGGTCTACCTCACCACGATCGTCGGAGTCCCGCCGATGGAGGACCTGTGGCTGGGCAAGACCACGGAGCGGGTTTTCCTGCCGCTCATCCGGAAGATGGTGCCGGAGATCGTGGACATGAACTTCCCGGCGGAGGGGATCTTCAACAACGCGGTCATCGTCTCCATCCGGAAGAGCTACCCCGGCCAGGCGCGGAAGGTGGCGCACGCCCTGTGGGGGCTGGGCCAGCTCATGTTCACCAAGGTGATCATCGTGGTGGACGAGTGGGTGGATGTCCACAACTTAAGCCAGGTGGCCTGGCTCTCCTTCATGAACATCGACCCGAAGCGGGACTGCTTCTTCGTCGAGGGGCCGGTGGACACGCTGAACCACGCCTCGCCGGAGTGGAACTTCGGCTCGAAGATGGGGGTGGACGCGACCTCCAAGCTGCCCGAGGAGGGCCACCCGCGCCCCTGGCCGGACCCGATCGAGATGTCCCCGGAGATCCGCGAGCAGGTGACCCGCCGCTGGGCCGAGTTCGGCCTCTAAAAGGGGTCGGGTCGACCTGGCACCTTGTCGACGGCCTACCGGATTGTCAGCCCGATTCGCTCGGGGTGGAGGGTAAGCTCTTTGAGGAGCTTGGCGAAGGTTTCCAGGTCCTTGAGGTTGTTTTGGATAATGCCGTGCAATTCTTCAGGGGTAATCTCATCATAGAAGTGGACCAAGCGGTTCCGGTAGCCCGCCATATCCTTCAACGACCCTTCGGAAAAATCTTTTGGGACGATCTGGTGGTTCCCCAACGCCAGGGCGATAGCTTTGTAGCTTTCCGGGCGCTGGCCCGGCGCCAGCGGAAACCGGGAGAGGATGTGGTTGCCGGCGTCGAAGACGGCCTCAAGCGCCCGGCGCAGATAATGCTCCGCGATGGCGTAATGCGGCCCCTCGATAAACTCCTGCAGGGGCATTCCTTGAAATTTTGTGAGTTGTGCGAGGTCCCGCTCGATTTCTGAGAGGCGATTCAGCAGGACCGTTCGGTTGAGCGGGACCTCCTTCACGCTGCCCGATCCAGCGCCGCTTGAAAGTGGGCTTCCACCAGCGGCCGGACATCCAGATAATGACGAACAGCCAATGCTTCGAAATCGGCCTGAAATACGGGGTCGGCTGTGAAGAGGGCACGTCCCGCGTTGATGGCCTGGAATCGCAGGACAGCCGATGCCGCTTGGAGGAAAACCAGATCAATTTCCCTCGATGGCCCGGGAGAAAGGGCTGTCTCCAAGAGGTCCAGGAGTTTCGAGTAGAGCTCGTACCGCTGCTTCCGGTCCTTGAGAATGGGTCGCGGGTCTTTGAGGACGATGCCCACGTCAATATCGCTCAGACGGCTTGCTCGATCGAGCGCTTCCGACCCGTAAAGGTAGACCATCGCGACGCCAAGCTGACGAAGCTCTCCTGCGATTTTTTCGCCTAAATGTTTCTCTATCATTCGGTTCACCCGCGCGAATAGTGTAACATAAGGGAACGATGTTGGTTTTGGAGAAGAGAGGTCAAAAGGGGGGTCTGCCCCGTTTCCGGGATGTGGTCGAGGCGCTGAAGCTGGAGCACACGGTCTTCGCGCTGCCGTTCGCCTACATCGGCGCGTGGGCGGCGGCGGGCGGGAGCCCGGCCTGGGCCACGGTCGGCTGGGTGACCCTGGCGATGGTGGGGGGGCGGACCGCCGGGATGGCGATGAACCGGCTGATCGACCTGCCGATCGACCGGCTGAACCCCCGCACGAAGCATTGGCCGGTGCCGGCGGGCCGGGTGAGGGTCTGGGTGCTGGACCTGCTGGCTGGGCTGGGCGCCTGCGCGCTGTTCTACTCGGCCTACCGGCTGAACCCCCTCTGTTTCCGGCTTTCCCCGCTGGCGCTGGGCCTGCTGGTGCTGTATCCGTACGCGAAGCGGTTCACCTGGGCCTGCCATTTCTGGCTGGGGTTCGTGCTGGGGGCCGCGCCGGCGGCCGGCTGGCTGGCGGTGACCGGGGCGTGGGGCCCGGCCGTGGCGCCGCTCATGGCAGGCGTCCTCTTCTGGGTGGCCGGGTTCGACATCCTTTACGCCTTGTTAGACCTTGACTTCGATCGTCGGCACGGCGTATATTCGATTCCTCAAAGGTTCGGTTTGGAGCGCGCCCTCTGGGCATCCCGCCTCTGCCATTTTCTATCGGTTTTAAGTTTCGCGGCGTTCGGGGTGTTTACCGGCGCCGGGAGGTGGTTCTGGGCCGGCTTGGCTGTCATGGCGGGCCTACTCCTGTACGAGCACCGGCTGGTGGGCCCGGGCCGGCTGGAGAAGATCAACAAGGCCTTTTTCACCGTGAACGGATGGATCAGCGTGAGCTTCTTCCTCTTCACCCTGCTTGACCTGAAGGTGCGCCTGTGACTGCGCCTGGCCCCGCCGCCGCCCACCCGATCGTCGCCGTCACGGGGGCGTCCGGCTCCTGCTACGGGGTGCGCCTGCTGGAGGTGCTGATCGCCGGCGGGATCGAGCCGTACGTGGTGGTGAGCCCCGCCGGCCGGCAGGTGATGGCGCTGGAGCTGGGCTCCGGCGACCTGAAGGACCACTTGGGGAGCGCCGGCTGGCGCGAGGAGGATGTGCGCGACCTCGCCTCCCCGCTGGCCAGCGG
>CAYJUA010000130.1:0-4567 GCA_964373295.1 uncultured Planctomycetia bacterium | reverse complement strand
GGCAGCTCCCTGCGGGGAGCTCCCTGCAGGGAAAGGGCGGTGACGCCGAAGACGGTTCGGACCTGTTTCCCCTACGCCCGGGCCAGGAGGTCGTCGAGGTCGGCGGCCACGAAGTCGACCACCCCCGCCTTCTTCGCCTCCTCGGCGCTGGAGGAGCGGCTCTGCCGGACCGCCGCCTCGGCCCACTCGGTGCTCCGGCCGCGGCTCTCGGCGATGGAACGGATGTAGGCCGCGGCGTCGTTGGTGAGCTTCTCCTCGGTGGGGCTGCCGGCGGCCGGCTGCCCTCCCCCGATCTGGACCGGGTGGGCGGCCCCGATGTTCGTGGTGGGGGCCATCGCGGCGACGTGGGCCGACAGCGCGATGAAGGCGCCGGCCGAGGCGGCCCGCGCGCCCGGGGGAGCCACGTGCACGATCACCGGGACCGGCGAGTCCAGGACCGCCTGCACGATTTTGCGCATGGAGCCGTCCAGGCCGCCCGGCGTGTCCAGCCGGATCACCACCGCCGGCGCCTGCAGCTGCCTCGCCTGCTCCAGCCCGCGCGTGACGTAGCGGGCCTGCGCCGGGTTGATGGTGCCCTCCACCTCCAGGATGAGGACGGGGTGCTGCTCCTCAGCCAGCGCAAGCGTCATTGCGAGGACCCCGAGCGCAGCGAGAGAGAGGGAGACGAAGCAAACTCCCCGCAGTCGTAACGACATCTTTTCTCCCTTCATCGGACCACCAGCACGTCGCCGGCTAAGACTGATTCTATCAGGCCGGCGTCGGTCCGGACAAGCAGGGCGCCGCTCGCGTCCACATCCATCGCCTGCCCGTCCACGCGGCGGCCCTGCACCTCGACGCGGACCCGCCGCCCCAGGAAGCCGGCGAAGCCCCGCCACTCTTCCAGGACCGGCTCCACCCCGCGCTCGAGGAACTCCGCGTAGAGCCGGTCCATCTGCGTGAAGAGGGCCCGCGCCAGCTCGATCCGGTCCACCTTCTCCCCCATCTCCTCCGCCAGAGAGGTGCCCTGCGGGGGAAGGAGCCGCCCCGGCGTGTTCACGTTGATGCCGATCCCGATCACGCAGTAGTTCACGCGGTTCAGCTCCCCGTTGAGCTCGGTGAGGATCCCGGCCAGCTTCTTGGAATTCACCATCACGTCGTTGGGCCACTTGATCTCCGCCTTGATCCCGGTCACCTGCTGGACCGCGCGGGCCACCGCCACCGCGGCCATCAGCGTCACGCGGGAGACCTCGGACAGCTGCAGCGGCGGGCGGAGCAGGATCGAGCAGTAGATCCCCTTCCCTTTCGGGGAGGCCCAGCCGCGTCCCATCCGGCCGCGCCCGCTGCGCTGGCTCTCCGCCACCACCACCGACCCCTCCGGCTCTCCGGCCGCGGCCAGGCGGTGGGCGATGTCCATCGTGGAGTCGGTCTCCTCGTAGGCGTGGATCCGCTTCCCCACCCGCCGGGTGGCCAGGTTCCAGGAGAGCTCCTGCGGGAGCAGGCGGTTCGGAACGGCCACCAGCTGGTAGCCCGCGTGCGGCTGGGCGAGGGTCTTGGATCCCGCGTCCCTGAGCTTCTCGATCTCCTTCCAGATCGCCGTGCGGGAGACGCCGACCATCCGGCTCAGCTCCTCGCCGGAGACGTGCTGGCCGGGCCGGCTCTTCAGGGCGTTGAGTATCGGCTCCATTTTATGCGTACAGAGTATCCGATACCATCAAAGGGGGCGCTACAGTTCGCATCAAAAAATCCGCCTCTTGCTTTTTTGAAACCTTCTGCTGTGGCTGGAATTGCGTTCCCGCTTGGGCTGGGCGCCGGCGAGGGCCTGCACTCCCCGTTTCCTCAGATCCGCCGCCTGGTCGCGCAGGACGGCGGCCCGCTCGAACTGCAGGTTCCGCGCCGCCAGCTCCATCTCCCGCTCCAGCTCCGCTCCCACCTCCTCGATGTCGAACCGGTCCGGGTCGAGCCCCGTGGCGGAGCGCACCTCCTCCGCCGCCTCCTCCTTGGAGACCGCCTCGATCCCCTCACGGATCGCCTTTTCGACGGAGCGCGGGGTGATGCCGTGCTTCTCGTTGTGCGCCTGCTGGATCCTGCGCCGGCGGGAGGTCTCCTCCATCGCCTGCCGCATCGAATCGGTGACCTGGTCGGCGTAGAGGATCACCTTCCCGTTCACGTGCCGGGCCGCGCGGCCGGCCACCTGGATCAGGGACGTGGCGGAGCGGAGGAACCCTTCCTTGTCGGCGTCCAGCACGCAGACCAGAGACACCTCCGGCAGGTCCAGCCCCTCCCGCAGGAGGTTGATCCCCACCAGGCAGTCGAAGGTCCCCAGGCGCAGGTTGCGGAGGACCTCCACCCGCTCGAAGGCGTCCAGGTCGGAGTGGATGTAGGTCACCCGGATGCCGATCTCCTTGATGTGCGCGGCCAGGTCCTCCGCCATCCGCTTGGTCAGCGTGGTCACCAGCGTCCGCTCCCCCTTCGCCGCTCTCTGCCGGACCTCGTGGATCAGGTCGTCCACCTGGGCCGCGATCGGGCGCACCTCGATTTCGGGATCCACGAGGCCGGTCGGGCGGATCACCTGCTGGACGATCTTCCCCTGCGACGCCTGGATCTCGTACGGGCCCGGTGTCGCCGAGACGAAGATCGTCTGCCGGATGAGCTGCTCGAACTCCTCGAACCGGAGCGGCCGGTTGTCCAGGCAGGAGGGGAGCCGGAAGCCGAAGTCCACCAGCACCCGCTTGCGGGCGCGGTCCCCCTCGTACATGCCCCTCACCTGGGGGACCGTCACGTGCGACTCGTCGATGATCGCGAGGAAATCCTTCGGGAAATAGTCCAGCAGGCACCAGGGGCGGGAGCCGGGCGGCCGGCCGGAGAGGGCGCGTGAGTAGTTCTCGATGCCGTGGCACATCCCGACCTCCCGCAGCATCTCCATGTCGTAGCGGGTGCGCTGCTCCAGCCGCTGGGCCTCGAGGAGCTTGCCCTTCGACTTGAGCTCGGCGAGGCGCTCCTCCAGCTCCTGCTCGATGCCGCCCAGCGCCGCGTCGATCCGCTCCGAGGTGGTGATGAAATGCTTGGCCGGGTACAGGGCGAACCGCTCCAGCTTCTGCAGGGTATCGCCGGTGACCGGGTGGACCACCGAGATCTTCTCGACCCGGTCGCCGAGGAACTCCAGGCGGACCGGCGTCTCCTCGTAGGAGGGGAAGACCTCCACCGTTTCCCCGCGCACCCGGAACCGCCCCCGGGTGAACTCCACGTCGTTGCGCTCGTACAGCAGGCCCACCAGGCGGGTCAGAAGCTCCCGGCGCGGGACCTCCTTCCCCACCTCGAGGAAGAGGAGCAGGGCCTTGTACTCGCCGGGATCGCCGAGGTTGTAGATGCAGGAAACGGAGGAGACGATCACCACGTCCTCGCGGGACTGCAGGGCGGTAGTGGCGGCCAGCCGGAGCCGGTCCAGCCGGTCGTTGATCGAGGAGTCCTTCTCGATGTAGGTGTCGGTCTGGGGGATGTACGCCTCCGGCTGGTAGTAGTCGTAATAGCTGACGAAGTACTCGACGGCGCTCTCCGGGAAGAAGCTCTTCAGCTCCGCGTACAATTGTGCTGCTAGCGTTTTATTGTGCGAGATCACCAGCGTGGGCCGCTGGACCTGCTCGATCACGTGCGCCGCGGTGAGGGTCTTGCCCGTGCCCGTGGCTCCGAGCAGGGTCTGGCAGCGGGCGCCGGCGCGCAGGCCCTGGGCGAGCTCGCGGATCGCGGCGGGCTGGTCCCCCTTGGGGGTCATGTCACTGACGATGCGGAAGCGACTCATCCGACCACCTCCACCGCGACGTCCAGGGCCGGGGCCGAATGGGTGAGCGCCCCGACGGAGATCCGGTCCACGCCGGCCAAGGCGATCGCCCTCGCCGTCTCCAGCGTCACCCCGCCGGAGACCTCCAGCAGCGGCCTGTAGGTGCCAGGTCGACCCGACCCCTTTCGGGCCACGGCGTTCCTCAGTCGGACCGCCTCCTGGATCTCGGCGAGCCGCATGTTGTCCAGCAGGATGATCTCCGGCTGGGCGGCCAGCGCTTCCCTGAGCTCCTGCAGGTTCGTCACCTCCACCTCCACGATGGTCCCCTTCTGCACCCGCTCCCGGACCCGCGCAACCGCCTTCTCCACGCCCCCCGCCAGCCGCAGGTGGTTCTCCTTGATCAGCACCTGCGAGTAAAGCCCCATCCGGTGGTTCACCCCGCCCCCCATCGCCACCGCGTACCTCTCCAGCAGGCGCAGGGTCGGCGTGGTCTTGCGGGTGTCCAGGATCTTGGCGCCGGTGCCGCGCGTCCGCTCCACGAAGGCCCGGGTCAGCGTGGCGATCCCCGACAGGCGGCCCACGAAGTTAAGCGCCACCCGCTCCGCCGCCAGGATACCGCGCGCCGGCCCCTCGACGAAGGCCGCCGCCTTGCCCGGGTACACCTTCTGCCCATCCTTCACCATCGGCTTGAACCGGACCTTGGGGTCGGCCTGGCTGAAGGTCCACTCGGCGACCGGCAGACCCGCGATGATCCCCTCACGGTGGACGACCAGCTCCGCCTTCGCCGTCATCTCCCGGCCGATCAGCGCGTCC
>CAYJUA010000129.1:0-4599 GCA_964373295.1 uncultured Planctomycetia bacterium | reverse complement strand
CCGAGTACCAGCGCTTCTCGATCTCGGCCGGGGAGTAGGCCGAGGGGGTCATTTCCTCCTCTTGCCCGTGGCCTTGTCCTTGAGGAGCTTGTATTCGATGGAGTCCACCAGCGCCTGCCAGCTGGCCTCGATCATGTTCTCGTGGACCCCCATCGTCCACCAGCTGTCCTCGGCATCCTGGGACTGGATCAGCACGCGCACCTTGGCGGCGGTGCCGGCCTGGCTTTCCAGGTCCCGCACCTTGAAGTCCACCAGGTGCATGTCGCGCAGCTGCGGGTAGAAGCCGACCAGCGCCTTGCGCAGGGCCCGGTCGAGGGCGTTGACCGGGCCGTCCCCGCCGGCGGCGGTGTGCTCGTGCGCGCCGTTGACCCGCAGGCGGATCGTCGCCTCGGAGGTGACGTCGCCGTCGGTGTTCTTCTCCACCACGACGCGGAAGCTCTCCAGGTCGAAGAACTTCTTGAACTTCCGGTAGGCCCGCTTCATGAGGAGCTCGAAGGTGGCCTCCGCCGCCTCGAAATGGTACCCTTGCGACTCCAGCTCCTGCACGGTCTTGAGGATCTTCTTCGCCTCCGCGGGGTCCTCGAGCTTCAGCCGCAGGTCCTTGGCCCGCTGGAGGATGGTGCTCTTCCCCCCCATCCCGGAGATGAGCAGCTTGCGGCGGTTGCCCACGGCGCCTGGCTCCACGTGCTCGTAGGTGCGGGGGTTCTTCATCACCGCGTTGATGTGGACCCCGCCCTTGTGGGCGAAGGCCGAGGTGCCGACGAACGGCTGGTGGTCCTCCGGGCGCATGTTGGCCACCTCGGCGACGAAGTGGGAGACCTCGGAGAGGGTCTTCAGGCCCGACGCCGGGACGCAGGCGTACCCCAGCTTCAGCTGGAGGTCCGCGATGATCGAGCAGAGGTTGGCGTTGCCGCAGCGCTCGCCGTAGCCGTTCACCGTCCCCTGCACCTGCTCCACGCCGGCCTCCACCGCGGCCAGGGAGTTGGCCACGGCCGTGTCGGAGTCGTTGTGGCAGTGGATCCCCAGCGGGAGCTTGACCCGCCTGCGGATCTCCGCGACCACCCGCTGGATCTGGCTGGGCAGGGAGCCGCCGTTCGTGTCGCAGAGGATGAGGACCGACGCGCCGTGCTCGGCCGCCGCCTGCAGGGTCTGGAGCGCGTAGGCGGGGTTCGCCCGGTAGCCGTCGAAGAAATGCTCGGCGTCGTACATGACGGTGCGGCCCCGCTTCTTCAAATGGGCCACGCTGTCGGCGATCATCCGCAGGTTCTCTTCGAGCGGCACCCGCAGGGCGTCGCGGACGTGCAGGTCCCAGCTCTTGCCGAAGATCGTGATCACCCGGGTCTCCGCCTCGAGGAGGTTGCGCAGCTGGGCGTCCTTCTCCGCGGAGACGCCGGCCCGCCGGGTGGATCCGAAGGCGGTCACCTGCGACCTCCCCAGCTTCAGGCGCTTGACCTTGCGGTAGTACTCCGTCTCGCGCAGGTTGGCCCCGGGCCATCCCCCCTCGATGTACGGCACCCCCAGCTCGGCCAGCTTCGCCGTGATCTGGAGCTTGTCCGGCACCGAGAAGGAGATCCCCTCGGTCTGGGCGCCGTCGCGCAGGGTCGTGTCGTAGAGAACCACTTTCTTGGCCATCGGATCACCGCTTCGCTTTTTTTCCCTTGGAGGTCTGCAGCTCGGGCTTCACGCCCACCTTGCCCAGCTCAAAACAGTCGTGGATCGTCTTGACCGCCTTGGCCGCCTGGTCCTTCCGGATGATGCAGGAGATCTTGATCTCCGAGGTGGAGATCATGCCGATGTTGATGGATTCCTTCGCCAGCGCCCGGAACATCTTGGCGGCGATCCCGGAGCGGGAGCGCATCCCCAGCCCCACCACGGAGACCTTGGCGACGGCGTCGTCGTGGATCACCCGGCCGGCCTTCACCTTGCCGGCCACGCGGCGCGCCGCGCGGAGCACCCGCTTCAGGTCCGCGCGGGCCACCGTGAAAGAGACGTCGGTGAACCCGGTGCGGCTGACGTTCTGCACGATCATGTCCACGTTCACGTTGGCGTCCGAGATCCCGGTGAAGATCGAGGCCGCGATCCCCGGCCGGTCCGGCACATCGCAGATCGTGACCTTGGCCTCGTCCTTCTGCACGGTCACCCCGCTCACCACCAGGTCCTCCATCGATTTCACCTCCTTCGAGATCAACGTCCCGGTCCTCCGCGAGAAGCTCGAGCGCAGGTGCAGGCGCACCTCGTACTTCTTGGCCACCTCCATCGAGCGGGCCTGCATGACCTGGGCCCCCAGGGAGGCCAGCTCCAGCATCTCGTCGTAGCTGATCGCCGACAGCTTCCGCGCGTTGGGGACGATCTTCGGGTCGGCGGTGTAGACTCCTTCGACGTCCGTGTAGATCTCGCAGATCCGGGCCTTCAGCGCGGAGGCCAGGGCCACGGCGGTCAGGTCCGACCCACCGCGCCCCAGCGTGGTGATCTCGTTGTCCGGCGTGATCCCCTGGAACCCGGCCACCACCACCACCCGGCCCTTGGAGAGCTGCTCGCGGATCCGCTGGGCGCTGATGTCCTGGATCCGCGCCTTCGTGTGCGCCCGGTCGGTGACGATGCCGACCTGCGCGCCGGTGAAGGAGATTGCCCGGGCCCCCATCTGGTCGATGGCCATCGCCAGCAGGGCCGCCGAGGCCTGCTCGCCGGTCGCCAGCAGCATGTCCATCTCCCGCTCGGGCGGGTCGCGGGAGATCTGCTCGGAGAGCCCCACCAGCTCGTCGGTGGTGTCCCCCAGGGCGGAGACCACCACGACCACCTGGTGCCCGGCCCGCCGGGTCTTGCAGACCCGCTGTGCGACCCGCTTGATCCGCTCGACGTTGGCGACGGAGGACCCGCCGTACTTCTGGACAACGAGTGCCATAACGAGTTCCTTACGGAGCTGGAGTCATCCGCCGGAACTCGTTCGGAGGGGAAAACCCCGCCGCGGTTTTCCCCTCCGATCTCCCCAATCCGGCAACATCCAGCGGTCTCATTGGGCGTGCAGCCGGAGGGAACTCCCTTCCCCCCGATTTCCCATCGGGGGGAAGTCGCGCACTTCTGTCCGCACGCCCAATATCCCCCTCTTCCGAAGGAAAGTTTCGACGGAACTCATCAGAGGGTCTTTTCGGTGAGGAGGCGGGGGAGGAGCTCGTGGGCGTCCTCCACCAGCAGGCCGCTCTCCCTCGCTTGCGTTTCCCCGAAGCTGTTCACGGAGTCTGGGACAACTCCCTTGCCCCAGATCAGGAACGGGACCGGGTCGGCGGTGTGCGTCCGCCGGGCAACCGGAGTCGCGTGGTCCGGGATCACCAGGATCCGCACGTCCCCCTGGCCCCGCATGCCATCGACGATCGTCCCCACCACATGCTTGTCGAAGTTCTCGATCGCGGTGATCTTCTGACGGAGGTCCCCGTTGTGGCCGGCCTCGTCGGCCGCCTCGACGTGCACGAAGACGAAGTCATGGGCTTTCAGCGACTTGAGCGCGGCCTTCCCCTTGCCGACGTAATTGGTGTCGTAGTAGCCGGTGGCCCCGGGCACCTCCAGCACCTCCAGCCCCGCCAGCCGCCCCGCCCCCTTCACCAGGTCCACTGCCGAGATCACCGAGCCGGTCACCTTCCACCGCTCCGCGAAGGTCGGCACCTGCAGCTTCGTCCCCTGCCCCCAGAGCCAGATCATGTTGCCCGGGTTCTCCTTCAGGTCCACCCGGACCTGGTTCACCTCGTGCGTGGGCAGGAGCTTCCGCGACTCCTCCATCAGCTCGACGAGCCGCTTCGACGCCGGGCCGGTCGGCCAGTGCTCCGAGATCTTCCAGCCCATGATGTCGTGCGGGGGGGAGCAGACCGTCTTGACGAGCCCCTCCGACAGCGCCGGCTCCCGGAAGACCGCCAGGTGCCGGTACTGGATGCCGGGATAGAAGCGCAGGGCGGTGTTGCCCAGCTTCTGTCCGACGAACTTCATCAGGGCGTTCGACTCCTCGGAGGAGATGTGCCCGGCGGAGTAATCCACCAGCGTGTCCCCGTCCACCGTGACGAGGTTGCAGCGGAAGGCGACGTCCCCGTCGGCGAGCTCCACCCCCATGTTGGCCGCCTCGAGCGGCCCCCGGCCGGAGTAGTACTTGCGCGGGTCGTAGCCCAGGATGCACATGTTGCCGACGTCGCTGGCCGGGACGAACCCGGGCGCGATGGTGCGCGCCAGGCCCACCTTCCCCTCCTGGGCCAGCGCGTCCATCCGCGGGTGCTTGGCCGCCTCGAGCGGGGTCCTGCCCCCCAGCTGCTCGATCGGCTCGTCCGCCATCCCGTCGCAAACCAAGACAATCGTCTTCATCGCAAGACGGACATTATAGCACCCGGCGGGAGGGTTACGCCTTCAGGAGGAGGTCGACGTCCCGGACCAGCTGATCGAAGTTGACCCGGTCCGAGACGGGTACTTGTTCGAATTTCACCGCCATCAGGTTGGCGAGGAGCTCCTGCAGGAAGATCCGAAGATGCGAATCGATATCCCGGCGCACCAGCGAGAAACGGCTTTCAGATTCCGATTCCTCGATTACCTTCCGCAGGTCCCCCTCCTCGACGGGGAGCGCGT
>CAYJUA010000128.1:0-4623 GCA_964373295.1 uncultured Planctomycetia bacterium | reverse complement strand
CTGGTGCTGGCGGACACGGAGATCTCCACGGCGGATGGACATTACCTGGCGCTGCGCTTGGGCAGCGAGGTGCCCAAACGCAAGGATCCGCAGTGGACCATTGATCAGGTGCGGGAGCAGGGGGGGCTGGGGTTCCTTGCCCATCCCGTCTGGTCCAAGGGCCGTTGGGGCCCTTTCTGGGTCACGGGGTTCACCGGGTTGGAGATCTACAACGCCGGCCACGATCTTACGCGGGAAAACCGGGCCTACCGTGTGCTGATGACCCTCCTGTGCGGTTCCGACCTCTCGCTCTTGCACTGTCTGGATCGTCCCGAGATGGCGCTGATCGAGTGGGACCTGCACCTGGCCCGGGGAGAGCCGGTGGTCGGCATCGGCGCCGCCGAGGCGCACGGGCTGAGGTGGTTTGGGCTGCGGCTCGGCCCTTACGGCCCGTTGTTCAAACTGGTGCGAAATCACCTGCTGATCGGGGGGGAGCTGACTGAGCAGGCGGTGTACGACGCCCTGCAGAGGGGCCGCCTCTTCGTGGCGCACGACATCATTGCTGACGCCAGAGGGTTCCAGTTCCTGGCTCTCAAAGAGGGGCAGGCCCGCGGGGTGATGGGGGACCGGATCCGGCTGGAGGAGGGGCTTCAGCTCTACGCCTATCTCCCTGCGCCGGGTAGGATGACCCTTTTCAAGGGCAAGCAGGAGGCGGGCCATGCCGCGGGCCAGCACGGCTGGTTCGAGGTGAGCGGGCCGGGGGTCTACCGGGTGGAGGGGACGCGCAAAGGCCGGCCCTGGATCTACAGCAATCCGATCTATGTGCTAGAATAATCGCCGTCCGACGAATAAGGAGGACACGGTTGGCGATGGGCGCGAGACGGTGAGCGCCCCATTCCTTCTTGTTTTCTGCGCTCGTAGCTCAGCTGGATAGAGCACCAGGTTGCGGACCTGGGTGTCGGGGGTTCAAATCCCTCCGAGCGCGCTGTTCTCTTGCTCATTCATTCGCCGTCGCTGTGCTCGAGAAGGAAAATTTAGGCGGCGCCATCGTTGTCTCTAGTGTGAAATTGGTCCGATTCTTTAATCAAACCGCAGGATTGAGGCCTGGAAACAAATTGCGGAACGGTTTGGATATCCCTGCGTGGATTTGGCGGAAACGGTCCTATCAGATTGCCTGTTTGCGTGGACTCATGGATACCGATGGGAGCGCCTATTCTCATCGCTATCGGGTGAACGGGAAGTGGTATGTCTATCCTAAGCTCTGTTTCTGCACCATGTCGAATCCGTTGCGACAGTCGGTGTTCCGGTTGTTTGGTGAGTTGGGGTTTCATCCTCGGTTGGCGGCCAGCAGCAGCCAAGTATTTGTTGACCGCAGGGAGGAATTTAAGCGGTTCTTCAAAATCGTGGGAACTCGCCACGAGCACCGCAAAGCGCTGGCAAGAGATTCTACATAACCTATTTATTTACAAATAGTTAGGAGGGATGCCGGAGATGGCCGATCGGAATCGCCTGCTAAGCGATTAGCCTGCCAAAAGTGGGCTCCTGGGTTCAAATCCCAGTCCCTCCGATATCAAACATGAACAAACCTATGAGTGTACGACTGAGCTGATGAGCTATCTCGTCCTCGCGCGCAAATACCGGCCGCAGACCTTCACGGAGATCCTGGGGCAGGAGCCGATCGTCACGACCCTGTCCAACGCGATCCGGAAGAAGCGGATCGGGCAGGCCTACCTCTTCGCCGGGCCGCGCGGGACGGGGAAGACCTCGACGGCGCGGATCTTCGCCAAGGCGCTGAACTGCGAAGAGGGGCCGACCGTCACGCCCTGCCTGAAGTGCGGGGCGTGCGAGCAGACGGCCGAAGGCCGGTCGCTGGACGTGCTGGAGATCGACGGCGCCTCCAACCGCGGGATCGACCAGATCCGGGCGCTCCGGGAGCTGGCCAAGTTCAGCCCGGCCAGCGGGACCTACAAGATCTACATCATCGACGAGGTGCACCAGATCACCCCGGAGGGGTTCAACGCCCTCCTGAAGATCCTGGAGGAGCCGCCGGCGCACGTGCTGTTCATCCTGGCCACCACGGCTTCTCACAAGGTGCCGGCCACCATCCTCTCCCGCTGCCAGCGGTTCGAGTTCAAGCGGCTCCCGGTCCCGCTGATCGCCGACAAGCTCATGCAGGTGGCCGCCGATGAGAAGCTGTCGGCCGACCCCGAAGCGCTGCTGGGGATCGCCCGGGCGGCCGGCGGGTCCCTGCGGGACGCCGAGTCGATCCTGGACCAGGTGGCCGCCTTCGCGGGCGGGAAGATCAAGCCGGAGGACGTGCAGGCGCTCCTGGGGACGATGGACGAGGAGCTGTTCGCCGAGGCGATCGTCTCGGTGCGGGGAGCGAAGCCGGTGGAGCTGCTCCGGATCGTGGCCGAGATCACCGACGCCGGCGCGGACCTCGTGCAGTGGACGCTGGGCCTGCTGGGGTTCGTGCGGAACCTGCTGGTGGCCCGGGTGGGCGGGGGAGCGCTGGGATTCGAGCACCTGGAGAAGGAGTCGGTCCAGCGGCTGGAGGAGGCCGCCCGCCAGTTCTCCCCGGAGGAGCTGACCGCCATTGCGCAGGGGTTAGGCGGCGCGCTGGACACGATGCGCCGGGTCGGCGACCCGCGGATCCCGCTGGAGATGGCGCTGGTGCGCCTGAGCAGCCCCGGCGGGGTGGTGAGCGTGGCGGAGCTGGTGGACCGGCTGCAGCGGATGGAGGAGCGCCTGCGCGGCGGCCCGCAGGTACCGCCCTCGCGGCCGAACACTGCGCCCATGCCGGCGACCGAGCCCGGGCACCCGCCGGCAGGCGGGTGGGCGAAGGAAGTGCCGGGAGCCCGGCAGGGCGAGCGGCCTCGGCCGACGCCCCTCTCTCCGGAGATGGAGCGGGTCGTCTCGGCCTGGCCCTCACTTCTGGACGGTCTGCGTAAGGACAAGGCGGCCACGGCGGCCTACCTGGGCCAGGCCTGCCCGGTGTCGTACCAGGCGGGCGATCCGCCCCTGGTGCAGATCGGGCTGCCGCCCGGGCGCGAGTTCCACCGGGACTCCCTGGATCACCTGGCCACGAAGCAGCTGATCGAGAAGTCCCTCGGCGCGCTCCTGGAGCATCCCGTCCGCTGCGAGTTCCGGATCGTGGAGTCGCTCCCGCAGCCGCCGCCGTCCCCCGCCGGCGCGGAGCAAACGCCTCCGGAAGGGGCCGGCGCGGCCCCGGCCTCCTCCGAGAAGAAGCAGCCGCCGGATCCCGCCTTCCTTAACACGGTCACCGAGCTGTTTGAAGGCCGGCTGCTCCCCGGGGAGGGGTGACCCATGGCGGGCCTGACCGGCTCCATGGAGCACCTCATGCAGCAGCTCCGGAAGCTGCCCGGCGTGGGGCCGCGCACCGCGGAGCGGTACGTCTTCTTCCTCCTCACCCAGCCGATGTCCGCCATCCGGGAGCTCAGCGAGGCGATCGTCCGCGCCAAGCAGACGATCGGTTTCTGCAAGACCTGCTTCAACCTGGCCGATGCGGAGCTGTGCGCCATCTGCAGGGACCCGGCCCGGGACGCGTCGCTGATCTGCGTGGTGGAGGACCACCGCGCGATCCGGGCGATGGAGAAGGCCGCCGGGTACCGGGGCGCGTACCACGTCCTGCTCGGGGCCCTCTCCCCGCTGGACGGGATCACGCCGAAGGACCTGAAGATCCACGAGCTCAAGGAGCGGGTGGCGCGCGGCGGGATCCGCGAGGTGATCCTGGCCACCGACTCCGACCTGGAGGGGGAGTCCACCGCGCTGTACCTCACCAAGGAGCTGCGGGCGTCGGCGAAAGAAGGGGCGCCGCGGGTGACCCGGCTGGCGTTCGGCCTCCCCGTGGGCTCTCAAATCGAGTACGCCGACCAGCTCACGCTGGGCCGCGCGATGGAGGGCAGGCGCCCGCCGTGAAGCCCGACCCGCGCCGGTTCCTCCATCCGGAGTTCCGGAGTGACGTCCGGTTCCTCACCTCCCTCCTGGGGGACGTCATCCGGGAGCAGGAGGGCGCGGAGTTTTTACGCACGGTGGAGCGGATCCGGAAGCTCGCTAAGGCCAGCCGGGCGCGCCATGGCGGGGAGCTGCGGCGCCTGCAGCGGCTGATCGAACGCCTTCCCCACCGACGTGCCCTGCGCGTGGCCCGCGCCTTCACCATCTACTTCCAGCTCGTGAACCTGGCGGAGGAGACGCAGAGGATCCGGCGCCTGCGCTGGCACGAGACCCAGCCGGGGCAGAGCCTGGAGATGTCGCTGGCCTGGACCGCCCACCGGCTGAAGGCGGTTCCCGGGGCGGCCCGCCTGCTGCGCCGGGCGCTGAAGCAGGCGCACGTGATGCCGGTGCTCACCGCGCACCCCACCGAGGTGCGCCGCCGCACCACGATGGACCACCTGGCAGACGTGGCCCAGGCGCTCCAGCAGTGGCACAACCCGCTGGCCGGCTCGTCGGAGCGGGCCGAGCAGGAGCGCTCGATCCGGGAATCGCTGGAGATCCTCTGGGCCAGCAACGAGGCCCGCCAGCGCAAGCTCACCGTGGCCGACGAGGTATCGCAGACCCTCTTCTTCGTCGAGCGGACGATCCTGGAGATGGTCCCCCGGCTCTACCAGGGGCTCTCGGAGCTGG
>CAYJUA010000127.1:3887-4631 GCA_964373295.1 uncultured Planctomycetia bacterium | reverse complement strand
GGACAGCCGGGTTACCGAAAGGGTGTCGGATGGCAGAAAACCACGCTGTGATGCTTCTCCTGGGTTGGGTCGCCGCCTGCGCGGCGGCCGCGACCGCCGTTTTCCTGATGGCCGCCTCCGACCTGCGCCGCGCCCTGCGGCAGCTCCACCGGATCCTCAACCGCGCGGACCGGGCTGCCGGCCGGGTCCAGGGGGTCGTGGAGAGAACCTGCGGCGCCGCCGAGGACGCGCTGGACCAAATCTCTTTTTTGAAGGGGAGGGTGGTTTCCCTCTGGACCGGCCGCGAAGGCCGCGGAGGGGGCCGATCGCGATCGCGGAAGATGCACCGGATAGGCAATTAAAAGGAGACAAGAGAATGAAAGGGAATCGTCTTGGAAAATTGGGCCGCAACGCCGGCTGGGTCGCTCTGGGAGCCGCCGCGGGCAGCGCGGCCGCGCTGCTCTGCGCTCCGGCCTCAGGCAAGGCCACCCGGAAGCGGATCGCGTCGGAGTTCCGCGCGATGAGGCGCTCCACCGCCCGTCAGCTGAACCAGACGAAGAGGATGCTGGTGAAGAAGGCCCGCACCCTCCGCGGCTCCGCCTCGGAGAAGCTCGAGGACACGCGGGACTGGCTGCTGGAGAGGGTGGCTGCCGGCAACGGCAAGCATCATCCCGCGGCTCGCCGGTCGGCTCGCTAGTCCAATCCGGGCAGGCATGGCGGTGCCAGGATTAATCCTGGCACCGAAAACCGGCGGCGGGGCCGCGG
>CAYJUA010000127.1:3237-3877 GCA_964373295.1 uncultured Planctomycetia bacterium | reverse complement strand
CTAATACATCCCCACTCTTTCCATACCCGACGCTCTTCCGATCTCTGGCACCGAAAACCGGCGGCGGCTCCTCGAGGAGCCGCCGCCTTTTTACTTTACGCGCACGCAGTGCCCAGTACTGGGATGCTAGACGCCCGGGTCCTCTCCAGCCGAAGGCGCCTCCCGCTCGGCCAGATACGCGCCCAGCACGATCTCCGAGACCTGCTGCCGCGCCTCCTTGGTGAGCGGCACGATCGTGTCGTACCAGTTGCCGTCCTTCCCCTGCTCGCGCGGCATGCTGACGAACAGCCCTTTCTTGCCCTCCACCACCTTGATCCCCTTGAGGAGGAACGCCTCGCCCACCGCCACGTCGCAGAAGGCCTTCGCCGTCCCCTCCCCATCCAGCCGGTTCATCCGCTTGACCTTCACCTTCACTTGCTCTGACATCTTCTCCTCCTTTGTTATGCTCGCATGATCGCGATGTTCACCAAGACCGCCCGCTTACTGCGCAGTGCGCTGGAGAGCATGGCGACGCCTTGCTCGGTGAAGACGCGCGGCAGGTAACGGCGCCCGCCCCTCCCCCTTTTTGAGATCACAAATTGTGATCTCAAAGATTCGCTTTCCTCCTTCGTCAACTGGAACATGAAATCTTCGGGGAACC
>CAYJUA010000127.1:0-3227 GCA_964373295.1 uncultured Planctomycetia bacterium | reverse complement strand
TGAAATCATCCGGGAAGCGATCCAAATTCCGCTTGACCGCCTGATTCAGCACCTCTGTCTTCACGCTGTACAGTTCCGCCAGGTCGCTGTCCAGCATCACCTTCTGGCCCCGGATCAGGAAGATCCGGCGCTCTACCCTTTCGACGAGGATGGATTGATTCATCTCTACCCCGCGCTCGTCCGGTCCAGGGCGCGGTACTGGATCGCCTCGGCCAGGTGGTCCGGCGCGATCTCCGGGGAGCCGGCCAGGTCGGCCAGGGTGCGGGCCACCCGGAGCACGCGGTCGTACGCGCGGGCGGAGAAGCCCAGCGCCTGCACCGCCCGCCGGAAGAGCTCCCTCCCCTCCGGCGCGAGCCGGCACCAGCGCCGGAGGTGCCGGTGGCGCATCTGCGCGTTGCAGAAGAGGGAGGGCTCGCCCTGGAACCGCTCCCGCTGGACCGCCCGGGCCGCCTCCACGCGAGCCCGGATGGCCGCCGACGGCTCGAAAGAACCGTCGCCTGTCAGATCCTGCAGAGTGACGGCAGGCACATCCAGTTGGATGTCCATCCGGTCCAGCAGCGGGCCGGAGACCCTGGCGCGGTACCGCTGGATCTGAGAGGGCGCGCAGACGCATCCTCTGGCCGAGTTCCCGGCGAAGCCGCACGGGCAGGGGTTCATCGAGGCGACCAGGATGACCCGGGCCGGGAAGGTCTCGACACCGTGGACGCGGGCCACGGTGACCCGCCCCTCCTCCAGCGGCTGGCGCAGCGTTTCCAGGACGCCGCGGCTGAACTCGGGGAGCTCATCCAGGAAGAGGACGCCGTGGTGCGCCAGCGACAGCTCCCCCGGCCGGGGGATCACGCCCCCGCCCACCAGCGCGTTGTCGGTGATGGTGTGGTGCGGGGCGCGGAACGGGCGGGCCCGGACGAGCGCCTGCCCCGGCGCCAGCAGGCCCGACACGCTGTAGATCAGGGTGGTCTCGAGCGCCTCCTCCAGAGAGATCGCCGGCATGATGGACGGGATCCGCTGGGCCAGCATCGTCTTGCCCGCCCCCGGCGGGCCCAGCAGGAGGAGGTTGTGCCCGCCCGCCACCGCCGCCTCGACGGCCCGCCTGGCCGCCGGCTGGCCCTTCACCTCGGAGAAATCCAGCCCGTCCGGCGGGGCGGACCCCAGCATCCCCCGGGGATCCACGCTCAGCGGCTCCACCGCCTGCTCCCCTTTAAGGAAGGCGACCGCCTGCTGGAGATGCTGGAGGGGATAGACCTCCACCCCCTCCACCAGGGCGGCCTCCGGCGCGCACGGGGCCGGGAGGAGAAGCCGCCGGCCGCTCCCCTTCAGCGCCAGCGCCACGGCCAGGGCGCCCGGCACCGGGCGCAGGGACCCGTCCAGCGCCAGCTCCCCCAGGATCACCGCGCCCGCGAAGCCGGCGGGATCGAGCTGCCGGCTGGCCGCCAGGATCCCCAGCGCGACCGGCAGGTCGAAGCCGGCCCCCTCCTTGCGCACGTCCGCCGGGGCGAGGTTCACCGTGACGCGCGTCGGCGGCCACGCGAACTCGGCGTTCCGCGCCGCGGCGCGGATCCGCTCGCGCGACTCCCGCACCGTGGCGTCCGGCAGGCCCACGATGTTCAGCGCCGGCAGGCCGTCGGAGACGTCCACCTCCACGGTCACCGGCACCGCGGAGAGCCCCACCACCGCCGCGCTATGGACCTTGGCCAGCATGCCGGCTACCGCGCGTGAAACCCGATTCGCCGGCGCGGCGATCCCGGCGGCGCCATCAACTGCCGAATGGCATCAAAGATGGACCGGATTTGTTCATCATGCGTCTCGATCTTGCGTTCCAACTCCAACAATTTCTGAGCTAGCTTTCGATGCGTGGTCAACATCCTTCGCAGCCGGACGAAGGCACGCACGATGACTATGTTGACTTGGATAGCCCGCTTGCTCCGCAGCACGCTGGAAAGCATGGCCACACCCTGTTCCGTAAAAACGCAGGGAAGATATTTCCGATGCTGTCCGCGACCCTTTTTTAAGGTCGCAAAATGCGACCTTAACTTTAAGGTGCCAAATTGGCACCTTAAAGACCCATACTCCCCTGGAGACAACCGAAACATGAAATCCTCTGGAAACCGTTCGACATTCCGCTTCACGGCTCGGTTCAAGGACTTGGTGTCGACGCCGTAGAGCTTGGCCAGGTCCGAGTCCAGCATGACCCTTTGTCCTCGCAGGAGTAGGATCCGGCGCTCGACGGCCTCCATGGGGGCTGACATTAAGAGAGGGTTCTTCCGCATCGGGGAACGACAGACAGGGTACATCCGCCTGTTCCATCTGTCAACAAATATTTTTGCGATTATGCATATACGGACGCCAAGAAAACCCGCCGGCTGTGGGGACCGGCGGGCCTGTGAAGTCTTACTTCTTAACGGCGGCCTTGAGGATCTTCTGGGGCGGGTCCGGCTTGTCCTGCGCGCCGGCAGGGGCGGCCTCGATCTTCTTCACCACCTCCATGCCGCCGACCACCTCGCCGAAGATCGTGTGCCGGTCGTTGAGCCACGGGGTGGGGACCGTGGTGATGAAGAACTGGCTGCCGTTAGTGCGCGGGCCGGAGTTGGCCATGGCCAGGAGCCCCGGCCGGTCGAAGCGGACCGAGGGGGCAAACTCATCCTCGAACGGCCTGCCCCACAGCGACTCGCCCCCCATGCCGGTCCCCGTCGGGTCCCCGCCCTGGATCATGAACTTCTTGATCACCCGAAGGAAGACACTGGTAAACCCCGCGGCAACGAGACGTCGAACCACGCATCCATTTTACCAGAGAGAAGTGGGTTTGTAAGAAGCGGACTGCCTTGGGAGAAGCAATCTTACGCGGAGCGGATCACCGCGTAGGTGGTGGGGCCGACCTGGAGGAAGTTGATGGTCAGGGTGTCCAGGTCCAGCACCGCACCCATCTGCCGGGCCACCCAGGCCACTGCGGCCACCTGCGAGAAGACCATGCCGGCCAGCGTTTCCGGCCGGGCGCGCAGCATCGCCGGCAGAGGGTGGACCATCGGCAGCGCCGCCATGAGAACGGGCCCGTCGGGCATGTGCTCCACGTTGAAAAGGATGAGGTCGGTGGATCGGGGAGGGTCGGCCTGCCATTTCTCCAGCACCTCCGCTAGGCCGGCGCCGAACCTCACCACGCGCGCGCCGCCGGGCAACCGATTCGGCACCTCGTGCCCCGCTTGAAGGTACAGAGCGAACGGCTCCCCCTCTAG
>CAYJUA010000126.1:0-4732 GCA_964373295.1 uncultured Planctomycetia bacterium | reverse complement strand
CGGGCTGGAGGAGGACGGCCCCTCCGCCGGCGCCGAGGAACGGAGCTTTAAGTTCTATGCCGTCACGAGAAACCCCGGCAGAATGAATGAGATCCACGCGCTGGTCGCCGGCCAGCAGAAATACGGGGGGATGGAGGAGGATGCCGATGAGCTTGGGCGGATTGCCCGAGATCCCAAGGCGGAGGGGGGGAGAGGGCGCGGGCGATTGGAAAGCTCGGGGATCCCACACATCCACCGGAAGGGAAGATCCGCGTCCGCTGGACTCCCCGCGAGCTCGGTCCTGTCCCCCCCCAGCCGCCGGGAGGGACCTTCCTCGGGCCGGGACGAGGATGTGAACGACGTGGAGGGTCCCTCCGATTCCGGTGGGCTGGAAGACAAGGCCGAAATCATGAAACGGGTGGAGAAGGCAGTCGAGGCGCTCACAGCGGGCCGTCAGCTGCGCTGGCAGGTGGTGGGAAGGAGCGTCTTGAATCAGTACCCGGCGCTTCTGCAGGTGAACCGCGCGGTGCGCACGTTCGCGGTGGACCCCGGCGTGGATGCAACAGACAGCCTGGTCATGCTCCTTGCCGGGGCGGCGACGGAGCAATCTCCCGTCGAGGTAGTCTACTATGGCACGATGCAGGAGCATGCCCACTTTGCCGGCGCGGCGGCGCACTCCAGGATCCAGCCTCCGGACGGACCGGTCCAGCCGGGCGAGGCCCCCTTCGAGGAATTTCTCCGGCAGATCTTTTCGAACCTGACCGGCTATTCGCCTGAGGAACTAGACAGCATCGCCGGGGAGAAGGGAATCAGCTTCGAGAAGCTGGCGGAGGATTTCAAGCTGCTGGGAGACGTCTAACCCGGCGCTTGCTTGGGTGTCTGGGAGTGAGCTTCGGGGGCTGCGGCGTGCGCGTCCCGCTCCGCGCCGGTCCGCTTGTCCAGCACGAAGCTGGATCTCCCCGCCTCTTTGGAGCTGACCTTGGCCTTCTTCTTGACTTCCGCGCAGATGTTGGTCACCTCCGCGTAGGAGGCCAGCTCCCGCTGGGTGTTGGTCACGCCGGCCAGCGAGATCGTCATCAGGGGGAACTGCTTGACGTTCCCCTCCCGGTCCTTCGAGATGATGTAGCCCTGCGCCCGGTCCTCGGGCGAGTAGAGCTCCTGGATCCTCTTGTCGAACTCCGCGCAGAGGTGCCCGGTGACCGCGTCCGCCTTCTCCGGGGTGGTGAGGAGGATGAAGTCGTCCCCTCCCTCGTGTCCCAGGAAATCCCCCGGGCTGCCCTTCTTGATCGCCTCCTTCATGACTTGGGCGGTCAGCTTGATCGCCAGGTCGCCGGCGCCGATGCCGTACTTGTCGTTGAAGGCCTTGAAGTTGTCGAGGTCCGAGTAGACGGCGACGAACTTCCTCTTCCCCTTGATCCGTTTCTCGATCTCCTCATGGATCACGTTGTTGCCGGGCAGCTTGGTCAGGGGGTTCGCGTTCTCCGCCCGCGCCTTCATGACCACGAGGGCCGCGGCCATCTTGTTAAAGGTCTCCCCCAGCTCCCCCAGCTCGTCCTCCGTGGTGACCTCCACCTGCTGGCTCAGGTTCCCGGCGGCGATGTCCTTGGTGGCTCGGTCCAGGAGCCGGATGGGGCCCAGGATGGAGCGGATCAGCAGGAGGCACAGGGGGGCGACGACGAGGATCACGCCCACGGCCGTCAGGATGCAGAGCCCGCTCACCTGGGCGATCGCCTGCTGCATATTGCCCAGGGAATAGCGCAGGACCGCCACGTACTGCGGCTTCTCGTCCGCCGTGATGGGCGTGTAGAAGACGAGCTCCGAGGGCTGGACGTCGGCCCGGAACCAGTTCTTGGCGCTGTACGCCTGGGAGGCGCTTTCCGCCCACTGCTGCTCCCGGTCGCTCAGCATCACGCCGGTCATCCCCGCCTGGCTGGAAGCCACGATCTTGCCCTGGAGGTCAGCCACCATGGCCTCCTCCGCCAGCTGGCCGTCGCGCAGGAGGGGAATCAGCTTCTGGAAGGCGTCGCCTGGGCCGGCCGGGTTGACGGCGAGGGTCCGCTCGAACGCCCCCTTGGCCGCGAAGGTGCCCACCCGGGCCCGGAACCGGTTGTTCTCGGTGATGACGGTAAGCTGACGGGCGATGAGCAGGGCGGTGAAGGCGGCGATCAGGATGATTCCGAACAGCGCGATGAGGGAGATGATCCGGAACCGCAGGGTCATTCGGATCGGCATGTCGGCCACGTTACCACACGGGCGTCGCCAGCGTCAAACCACGGCGCCGCGGGGTAGTGGAGGGCCGCGGGCGTCAGGCCGCGGGTAAAAGCGCCCGCACCTTCTCCTGCACCTTCTCCCGTTCGAACGGCTTGGTCAGGTAGTCGTCGGCCCCGAGCTGGATCGCCTCGCTGGCGACGTCGCTGGACTCGTACCCGGTGATCATCAGGATCCGGAGGCCGGGGCGGAGGCGCTTCAGGGCGCGCAGGGCCTGCAGGCCGTTGAGGCGGGGCATCTTGATGTCCAGGATGGCCAGGTCCGCCTCCTGGCTCTGCAGATGCTCCAGCGCCTCCTGGCCGTTTGTGGCGAAGGCGAGCTCGTACTCCCTGTCCAGGATGAGCTTGAGCGATTCCCGGACTCCCCGCTCGTCGTCGCAAATCAGGATGCGCGGCTTCGCCATGCTCTTTCCCTCCTCCTCTATACGCGGTACACAGTGCCCGATACCAACCCAGGGGGCCGGTACAGCTCGCCAGAAGTCCGCCCCTCGCGTCTTACGCGGCACTCAGCCCTTTGTGCGCTACAGGGCGGCCGGGCTCGTCACGGAGATGATCCGGGCCGTCACGGTTTCCTTGTTCTGCAGGCGGTGCGGGAGGGAGGCCCTGAAGTAGAGCGTGCCTCCCTGCGGGATCCGGTACTCCTTCTCGCCGACGGCAGCCGCCACCGTCCCTTCCAGCCCAAAGAGCCAACGCTCGGTGCCGGGGGCGTACTGCTCCAGGGCGGTCTTCCCGCCGGGCTCCAGGAGGATCATCTGCGGGAGCATCTGTTTCCGGGAGACCTGCCGGGCCAGCAGGACCGCGGAGGCCTTGTCGTCGTAGGTGAAGCTCTCGGCCTCCCCGGCTCCCGGTTCGATCAGATGGACCTCCTGCTCCGGCTCCTGAAGGTTCCGGTACAGCTCCGGGAGGGGGAGCCCAAAGGCCTCGGCGATCCGCAGGTGGGTGCGGAACGTCCCCTGGCCCTTTCCGTTCTCCAGGCGGCTTAAGGTGGCCAGGGCGACCCCACTCTTCTGGGAGAGCTGCTCCAGTGTGAAGCCCAGGTCCTTCCGAAGCGTGCGAATCCTCCCCCCAATCTCGGTGGGATGTTCCTTCGATCTGGTTTTCATTCCACCCAGAATTATACAGTAGAAAACGGAAGTAGTCAAGTGCTCAAAAGTTAGAGTCATAACATCAATATCTACAGGACGAAGTACTGTTAGTAATATATCTATTTTGGAAGTATACTTGATATTTGTGGAAATTAGTGTTATGCTTATTGTAAGAGGATACAAAGTCAGTCTGGCAACCGAGAGGAGGATTTCTGATGGACAGGAAGAAGCTGGTGGAGCTGTTCCAGGGTGGGATGGAGTACCCCGCCGGCAAGCACAAGCTCTGGATCTCGCGGTGCTTCGAGATCACCGTGCGGCCGGACCGGGTCGTGGAGTTCGACGAGTACGAGGGGTTCTCCGCGCAGAGCGAGAACGGGCGGAAGGTTCCCCGGAGGCGCCAGCACGAGAGGCGGGGCAACATGTTCCATGTGGGGCGTTCGATCCTCCGCCTGGCCGACGGGGATGTGGTCGAGGAAGGCGGCGAGGGCTGGAGGATGCGGCTTGGAAAAAGGTCTTGACAACCGGCGAGGACCCTCCTAGAATAAGCGCCGTGCGAAGGAGCATGCTCGTTTCCAGACGAGCCTTGACAGGAAGCGTGATCACCTAGGCCTGATCGGAGATAGCCGGCTTCAGCTCGGCGCCCGGTACACCGTACCGGGCACGGAACTGAAGAAAAGGGCGTCGTCTTCGACGCCCTTGTTTTTTATCTACGGCCTTTTGGCTCTTTGACAACTTGGATCGCAATACCCTGTCGCAGGAACGATGTCTGAGTGGACGTTGTTTCAAAGACAAGAGCTAGCAAATTCTTCTTAATGGAGAGTTTGATCCTGGCTCAGAGCGAACGCTGGCGGCGTGGTTTAGGCATGCAAGTCGAGCGGGACATTTGGACTGAAGTCTTTGAAGCCGCAAGGCCGATGGGATGGATGACCGGATGTCGAGCGGCAAACGGGTGAGTAACGCGTGGGTAACTTGCCCTCGAGCGGGGGATAACGACCCGAAAGGGTCGCTAATACCGCATGAGCCCACGGCCCCGATGGGGGCTGTGGGAAAAGCCGGGGATCCGCAAGGACCTGGCACTCGGGGATGGGCCCGCGTCCCATCAGCTAGTTGGTAGGGTAACGGCCTACCAAGGCGTGGACGGGTAGCTGGCCTGAGAGGGTGGTCAGCCACACTGGGACTGAGACACTGCCCAGACTCCTACGGGAGGCTGCAGTCGAGGATATTTTCCAATGGGCGCAAGCCTGAGAATGCGACGCCGCGTGCGGGATGAAGGCCTTCGGGTCGTAAACCGCTGTCGGGCGGGAAGAATACCTGTCCTGTGAACATCAGGATCGGTTGACGGTACCGCCGAAGGAAGCCACGGCCAACTCCGTGCCAGCAGCCGCGGTAATACGGAGGTGG
>CAYJUA010000125.1:0-4741 GCA_964373295.1 uncultured Planctomycetia bacterium | reverse complement strand
GGGGGCTGATGACCACGATCCACTCCTACACGAACGACCAGCGGATCCTGGACCTCCCGCACAAGGACCTGCGCCGGGCCCGCGCGGCCGGCCAGAGCATGGTCCCCACCTCGACCGGGGCCGCCAAGGCGATCGGCCTGGTGATCCCGGAGCTGAAGGGGAAGCTCGACGGCCTGGCAATCCGGGTGCCCACGCCGAACGTCTCCCTCGTGGACCTCACCTGCGAGGTGAAGCAGGCCACCACCGCCGAGGCGGTCAACGAGGCGTTCAAGAAGGCGGCGGCCGGCCCGCTGGGCAAGTACCTGCAGTACTCGGACCTGCCGCTCGTCTCCAAGGACTTCAACGGGAACCCGAAGTCCTGCATCTTCGACGCGCCGCTGACCAAGGTGACCGACGGGAACCTCGTGAAGGTCTTCGGCTGGTACGACAACGAGTGGGGCTACTCCAACCGGGTCGTCGACCTCATCGAGTTCGTCGCCGCGAAGAGCCCGGCCAGCGAGCCGGCCCTCTCCGGCAAAGCGGGGCGATGACGCAGGCGCAGTTGGAGACCGTCCCCTTCCGAACGATCCGGGACCTGGACCTGGCCGGCAAGCGGGTCCTGGTCCGGGTCGACTTCAACGTCCCCCTCAGAGGGAGAAAGGTCGCCGACACGACCCGCATCGAGGCCTCCCTCCCCACGATCCGCCACGCCCTGGAAAGGCAAGCCCGCGTGATCCTGATGAGCCACCTGGGCCGGCCGGACGGCAAGGTGTCCGAGGAGCTCCGGATGAAGCCGGTGGCGGAGAGCCTGAGCCGGCTGGTCGGCCGGCCGGTGGTGACGGTGCCGGACTGCGTGGGCCTCCAGGCCGAGCAGACGGCCTCCAAGCTGCCGCCGGGCGGGATCCTCCTCCTGGAGAACCTCCGGTTCCACGCGGAGGAGGAGAAGAACGACCCCTCCTTCGCCAAGGCGCTGGCGCGGCTCGGCGACATCTACGTGAACGACGCCTTCGGCACGGCGCACCGGGCGCACGCCTCCACCGCCGGGGTCGCCGCGCACCTTCCGGCGGCGGCCGGCTTCCTGTTGGAGCAGGAGCTGCGCGCCCTGGGCAAGGTTCTGCAGAGCCCGGAGCGGCCGTACTGGCTGATCCTTGGCGGAGCCAAGGTCTCCGACAAGATCAAGCTGATCGACAACCTGATCGACAAAGTCAACGGGATCCTGATCGGTGGCGGGATGCAGTACACCTTCTTCGCCGCCCAGGGGATCGGGGTGGGGAAGTCCCCCATGGAGAAGGACCACCTGGAGACGGCCCGCAGGATCATGGCCAAGACAAAGGCGCAGGGGATCCCGCTCCGGCTGCCGCTGGACCACGTGATCGCCGACCGGATCGCCGCGGACGCCATGGTCCGGAACACCGAGCGGCCCGGCGTCCCGGAGGGCTGGGAGGGAGTGGACATCGGCCCCAAGACGCGGGAGCACTTCGCGAAGCAGCTCCGGGGCGCCCGCACGATCCTCTGGAACGGGCCGGTGGGGATCTTTGAGATCGAGCCCTTCTCCGCCGGGACCCGCGCGGTGGCGCAGGCGGTGGCCGGCTCCGGCGCCATGAGCGTGGTGGGCGGCGGGGACACGGCGGCCGCCGTGGTCAAGTTCGGGCTCGCCGCCAAGATGAGCCACGTCTCGACCGGCGGCGGCGCCAGCCTTGAGTTTCTGGAAGGGCGGACCCTCCCCGGCGTCGCCGCTCTGAGCAAACCCGGTACCGGGTACGTACCCGGTACCAATGTGTCCCCATGAAACGCAGACCGCTGGTCGCAGGCAACTGGAAGATGAACGGCACGCTGGAGCAGGCTGTCGCCCTCACGCGCGGTGTGCTGCGATCTCTGCCGCAGTCTTCCGAGGTCGAAGTGGCCCTGTGCCCGCCGTACACCGCCCTCGCCAGGGTGGCGGAGCTGATCCGCGGGACCTCGGTGCGGCTGGGCGCCCAGGACGCGCACTGGGAGGAGAAGGGGGCCTGCACCGGCGAGGTCTCGGTCCTCATGCTCCAGGAGATCGGCTGCCACTACGTGATCATCGGCCACTCCGAGCGGCGCCAGCTCTTCGGAGAGAGCGACGCCGCGGTGCAGAAGAAGGCCGCCTCGGTTCTGCGGCAGGGGCTGGGCGCCATCGTCTGCGTCGGCGAGGTACAGGAGGTCCACCAGCAGAAGCGCACCTGGGCGGTGGTGGAGCAGCAGCTCAACGCCGGCCTGGAGGGGATCCCGGCCGACCAGGCCGAGGCCCAGCTGGTGATCGCCTACGAGCCGGTCTGGGCAATCGGCACGGGGCTCAACGCCACCCCGGAGCAGGCGCAGGAGGTCCACGCGCAGATCCGAAAGTGGCTGAAGGGGCGGTTCGGCGCGGCCCTGGCCGAATCGGTCCGGATCCAGTACGGCGGATCGGTGAAGCCGGACAACGCCCAGGACCTCCTGGCCCAGCCGGACGTGGACGGCGCCTTGGTGGGCGGCGCCTCGCTTGACGCCAAGCAGTTCATCGCCATCATTGAAGCGGCCCTGCACGCGAAGGAGTCCAAATGCTCTACCCGTTGATCCTGGTGCTCCACATCTTCGTCTGCTTCATCCTGATCGGGGTCATCCTGCTCCAGGCCGGCCGGGGCGGCGGGCTGGCCGAGGCGTTCGGCGGCACCGCCCAGTCCCTGTTCGGGACCCGCGGGGCCGTGTATCTCACGCGGGCCACCACCGCCTGCGCGGTGATCTTCATGCTCACGTCGCTCACGCTGGCGTTCCTCTCCGCCCAGCGGGGCCGCTCCCTGATGCAGGGTGCCCGGACAGCGCCGGTGCAGACCCCGCTCGGGCCGCTCGTCACGCCGGAGCAGCCGGCCGCTCCCACAACGGCGGAGCCGGCCGCGGCTCCCGAAACCCAGGCGCCCGCCGAACCGCCACCCGAGCCTGCCAAGAGTGAGTGAATAGGCTCCTTCTCGCACTTCTCCTCCTCGCCGCTCCCTGCCTGACCCTCGCTGAAGAAGAGTTCATCCCCGCCATCGGGGATTCGATCGTCACCGCCTCGATCGGCGAGCCGACGACGCTGGTGCCGATCCTCGCCTCCGACAGCGCCTCCGCCGACATCTGTGGGCTGGTCTTCAACGGCCTGGTCAAATACGGGCCGGACCTCCAGCTCACCGGGGACCTGGCGGAAGGCTGGGAGATCCGGGAGAAAGGGCTCGTCATCCTCTTCCATCTGCGCCGGAATGTCCGATGGCACGACGGCCGCCCCTTCACGGCGCGCGACGTGCGCTTCACCTACGAGCGCCTGGTGGACCCGGCCATCCCGACTCCCTACGGTGGGGATTTCGAGCGGATCGCCGCCCTGGAGGTGGTGGACGACCACACGGTGCGGATCCGATACAAGGAGCCGTTCGCCCCGGGCCTGGCCTCCTGGGGGATGTGGATCATGCCGGAGCATCTGCTGGCCGGCCAGGACCTCACCACAACCCCGTTCCGCGAGCGCCCCGTGGGCACCGGCCCGTTCCGGCTCCGCCGCTGGGTGCGCGGCGACCGGCTGGAGCTCTCCGCCAACCCGGACTACTTCGAGGGCCGGCCGTACCTCGACGGCTACATCTACCGGGTGATCCCGGACCAGGGGACGATCTTCCTGGAGCTGCAGACCGAGGGGATCGACCTCGCCGGGCTCACCGCGCTCCAGTTCGACCGGATGACCGACACGCCGCGGTTCCGGCAGCGGTACATGAAGTTCCGCTACCCCAGCTTCGGCTACACGTACCTCGGCTACAACCTGCAGGACCCCCGGTTCCAGGACCGGCGCGTCCGGCAGGCGATCTCGCTCGCCATCGACCGCGGGGAGATCAACCGCGGCGTACTGCTGGGGCAGGGGCAGGAGGCCAGCGGACCCTACACCAAGGAATCCTGGGCGGACAACACCGGCGTGCGGCCGCCCCCGTTCGACCCAGCGCAGGCCCGGGAGCTCCTCCGCGAGGCCGGATGGGCGGACAGCGATGGCGACGGGATCCTGGACCGTGGCGGCCGGCCGTTCGAGTTCACCCTCCTCACCAACCAGGGGAACCTGGCCCGGGAGCTCACCGCGCAGATCATCCAGCGCCGGCTGGCCGAGGTGGGGATCCGCGTGAAGATCTGGGTGCTGGAGTGGTCCTCCCTCCTGCACGAGTTCATCGACAAGCGCCGGTTCGAGGCGGTCCTGTTGGGCTGGTCCCTCTCCCGGGACCCGGACCTGTTCGACCTCTTCCACTCCACGAAGACGCGCCCCGGCGAGTTCAACTTCCTCGGGTACTCCAACCCCGAGGCGGACCAGCTGATGGAGCGGGGCAGGGCCCTCTTCGGGCAGGAGGAACGCCGCGGCATCTACCAGCGCCTCCACGAGCTCCTGGCCCAGGACCAGCCCTGCGCCTTCCTCTACGTCTCCGACGCCCTGCCGGCGGTGCACCGCCGCTTCCGGGAGGTGGAGAGCTCCCCCATCGGCGTCGGCTACAATCTGATCCACTGGTACACCCCGGCCGGCGAGCAGCGCTATGACCTGGAGTCCCCGTGACCCCGCCCCTCCACCGCCAGGACCGCCGGGAAGCGGCCACAGGAGGCCGGCCGGGGGCCGGGGGGATTCGCGACGCGGCCATCCAAGGCTGGGTGCTCGGCGCTCCGCGGCGGAGCCTCGGAGATCGGGGACGTAATGCCCATCGCTTCCCGGTGACGCAGGCCGTCTCCGTTTCCACCGCTGCGCGCCTGCGCGCCCTCCCGCCTTCGG
>CAYJUA010000124.1:0-4751 GCA_964373295.1 uncultured Planctomycetia bacterium | reverse complement strand
CTCGGCCTGCAGGGTGGAGACAATCTGGTTCCAGAGCGCGCGATAAGGGGAGGGCATGAAACCTGCCCCTTCCATGTCGACGTACGTGCCGTCCGAGCCGACCAGCCCTCCCAGGGCCTTGTCTTTGCGGTATGCGTCGTAGACAAACTCGTGCAGCGCCCCAAGCTTCCACGTGTCCGTGAGGATCAGTTCCTTCACCTCGCGAGCAGTCTCGGCGTCCACCCGCACCTGCTCGTTCCGGTAGCCATTCGCCAGCAGCTTCCGCAGAATCCCGTTCTGCACCGCCGAGCTGAGGTCCCCGTTGTGCGCATAGCCGCGGCTCGGGGTTCCCCGAAGCTCCGGATGCTCCAGGAAAAAGTCCTGCAGGGCCTGAAGGAAAGCGCGGTCAAGGCGTTCGGTCTGCGCTTCCTGGGTGAGGGTGGGGTCCCGTTTGACCGCGCGGTCCATAAAGCGCTTGGCCACCCCCACCAGGTCCGCAAGGGTCCGGTCGTCGATGTTGGACAGGAGGCCGGTGTCCGTGACAGGCTGGGCGTCCTTCGGGATCCGGCTCCCGGTGGTCGCCCAGCGGTCGTGCCGCAGGATCCGGTCCACCACGTGGAGATGCGCCAGCGTGAAGGCGTCCATCTGTCCCAGCTCAATCCCGTGGGCGTTCCGCAGGGCCTCCGTCATGAGCCGCTCCTGGATCCAGCGGGTGATGGCGGTGAACGCCAGCCCCGGCGTGCAGGTATTCTTCTCCACCCCCCAGTCATCCAGCCAATTGCGCCATTTCCGGCCAGGCGGCATGTCCCGCAGGAACAGGTTCTGGATGGCATTGGACCAGGCTGGGTTCCTCCGGATGGCGGAGATCAACCGCCCCTGGAGCCGGAAGGCGTGGCGCACGGGGTCCGGCGAGACATGCCCCGCGATGCGGACCGGCCCGGAGGCGATGGCCGCCCAAGCGGCCCTCCAATCCTTCTGGTCATCCTCTTCGACCGGCACCCCTGCCAGGACCTGCTCAAACAGACGGAGGAAGGAAGCGTCCAAGCGGCTCGCGACGTTCTGTGTGACGTGTCCCGCTTCGATCTGCCCGGCCAGGGCATCGGCCAGCTCAAAGCGGAGGATTTCCCGGATGACGTTGAGGTCGTACCGATACAGCGCTTGAATCTCGCGCACCAGCGCCGTGAGCGCATGGCGATGGTCTTCCCAGGAGGCGCCGTCAGCCAGGGGACGGGCCCTCATCCACCGGCCGCTCCAGACGGACCCGCGCTTTCCCCGCCCCACGGCGTTCTCCATCCGCACGTCACCCACCTTCTTCCCGTCAAGGGCCTTGTCCCCCTGCTCGTAGAATTCAATCCGGTAAAGGTCATCCTTGGTTGCCGGCCTTTTCTGGCCGGTCTGCGGGTCAGTGACATCGAGCCTCTGCGGCCGGACCCATCCCAACCCCTGGTCCCGGAGGATCTGCCCGGACTTCTGATCGACGAGATCCCCGATCCGCGTGCTCTCGCTCCTGGTCAGCGTCCTCCACTTCCGGTGGATCAAGTACCTCTGCCGCTCGGTCAGGACCTTGCCGTCGCGCAGGACCTCGAGCGCCCCCCTCAGCTCCGGAGAGACCTCCTCGGCCGAATTCGCTTCCAGGTACCAGGCCATCGCTTCCTCCGGGTGGCCCTGCCCCATCAGCTGGAAGGATTTGATCAGCGCGGACGGCGAGCCCTGCACCGTCGCCCGCCGGGTCCCGTTCTCGTCCACCACCTGCTCCCCGGTGTTGTCCTTGCCCCGGTAGGCGGCGTCCATTGCGGCCCCAAGGCCGCCCTCTTCCGAGAACCGCCCCGTCTGGACGATGATCCCGCAGGCGCCGATGGCCGTGAGGAGCTGCTTCTCTGTGAGGGCGCGCCAACCGGCGTCCGCAGGCATCCGCGCCCGCTGCGCCCCGTTGACAAAGGCGACCATCCCTCCGGTCCTGGGCGCGTGGAGCGTGACGAAGTCATCCAGGGAGGCGACCTTTTGCTGGCCGTTGTCGTTGTAGACCACGATGTCCGCCTTCAGGTCAATCCGGTCCAACCTCACGTAATGGTCGGCGTCCTGGCCGGGCGTTCGGGTGTGGCTGACCAGCGCCACGACCGGCGCCTCCTCCACCGCTCCCTTCAGGCGAATCAGGCCCTGCCGCGTCAGGGGGACCTCTACCGCCGCAACGGAGGCGCCGCCGGCGACTTCATGCATCCAGGCCATCGTCTGCGCGGTGCGGGCGATCTCCTTGCCGTGGTCCACGTCCGCAATCCCATCGATGCTCTTGAGCTCTCCCCGCAGCAGATACAGATCCATCGCCGTCGCGACCCCGCTGAGAAGGTGCAGGATCCCGTGCTCTGTCACCGATAAAATGCCCGCCTGGACCTGCTCGTGGAGGGCGTGGTCGCCGCAGTTGGGGCAGAGCCGCTCCCACCGGCCCACTGTTTTCGTAGCCTTGTCCTGCAAACGCCGGTCCTTGGGGGCCAGCAGTTTCAGCGCAAGAAGGGGATCCGAGGCCTCGTCCAGGCTCAAGACACCGTCGGCCACGGCCGAGGCGAGCATCCGGAAAAGGGTATCCGCTTTGGAAGGCAATTCCCTGCGGTCGGATGGCGGAACGAACTCACCGAATTTCTCCTGGAGGGCGGCGATCTGGTCGCCGAGTGACCGCGGCGGAACCTCCCCAAGCTCCGCGAGGATCCCGGCGAGCTCTTTACTAACGGCGGCGTCCAGAACCCACGGGCTATCGGCCGCGGCCGTGGCGGAGGTTCCCTCCTCCTTCAGCGCCGTCTCCAGACCGGGCGCGGTGCCGGACTCCCTTCCGGCCTGCCCGCGCAGGGTGGAGCGGTCCTCGCGCTGGAGGGCCCAAGCGGGCAGGGTCTGGGTGAGCGCAAATGCAAAGATTGTAAAGGTCGCAAGGAAGCGCCTAAAAAATGAACGCATTGTTGTTCCTCTTGGCATCCTCATGATTAGGTTACTGCGCCGCCTCGGCGACGCCGGCTTCCTGGTTCCTGCTCGTGGGGCGCGGGCCGCCGGCCTCGACGGCCGGGATCCCCAGCTTCTGCCGGTACTTCTCGGACATCGGCACGTACGTTTCCTTCAGGACCCGGTGGTACTTCTCGGTGTCGGCGGTGGTCACTTTGCCGACCTTGGGAGCCACCACCGCGTAGGAGACTTTGCGGTCCCGCAGGATCCGCTCGAAGGCCGGGGTGTGGAAGCCGCCGGCGATCAGGACCGCGAAGGGGACCTTGAACTCCTGGATCTGCTTCATGGCGTTGTCCACCATGGCCACGTCGCGCTCGCGCGCCACCTCGTAGAAGCTGGACATCGAGGGGATGGCGGCGCTCAAGGGGCCCGGAGTCAGCGCGAAGGTGAGCGGCGGCTTCTGGGCGGAGCCGAGGGCGCGCAGGGCGTCGGCCCACTGGTCCGGCTTGAACTCGGCTCTATGGGTCCGGTAGTAGTCGTAGCTGTCGGGGGTGAGCTTGAGCTCCAGGAGGTCGCCCAGCACCCCGACGTCCTTGGCCACCTGGGCGAGCTTCCTCTGGCTCTTCTCCTTGAAGTGGCTGTCCTTGACCCGCTCGCTCACCTTCTCCACCTCGGTGAAGAGGGAGGCGTGGTCAATCCCCTCGAAGAGCTCCAGGTAGCTGATGTAGCGGGCCAGCACCGGGTACTGCGCCTCCTGCCCGGGCCTGAAGTGCCGCTTGAGGATCCCATAAAAGGAAGCCGGCGTGATCAGGCCCTTCTTGAGCTCCAGGGACTGCCCGAGGAGCTGGTCCATCTGCAGCTTCGGCAGGGATTTGGTGAGCGCCTCCAGAAACCGGGTTCGCTCCACCTCCACGGCCTTGAAGTCCATCTCCTTCTCCAGCCGGCTGGCGTTCAGGAACCGCATGAGGTTCGGGTACTCCTTCTCCTCCACGGAGACCTTGCGCTTGCCGGCCTCATCGGCCAGCTGCTGGTAGTGGGCGGCCAGCGGGATGCGGCCTTCCTTAACTTCCAGCTCCCTGAGCTCCAGCTGCTTGACCTCCTCCGGGTAGAGCAGGCCCTTCATCCGGTCCACCGCTTCGCGGAACCCCTTGATGGCGGCCAGCGCCGGCGGCTGGGCCTTCTCCACGCTGAAGAAGGCCTCCATGTTCTGGTCGTACAGCTCCGGCTTCTCGATCCCGTACACGGTGAAGTCGTAGTCGGTGGTGAGGTCCAGGTAGTTCTCGCCGGAGATCTTGCCGCTCATCAGGAACTCCTCGGCCACCTGCTTGCGCTTTTCCAAGGGGGCGTAGGCGCGCATGTAGGAGAGGGAGTCGTTCCGGGAGCCGCCCTCCACCAGGATGAGCCCCAGGCCGTGGCGCTGGATCAGGTGCTCCAGAATCCCGGCCAGGTGCTTCTGCGCCTCGTAGTTGGCGTGGGCGTCCTGGATGTGGATGATGATCGGCTCGCGCGCGGCGTGCGTCTCCTTCAAGGAGCCGTGCTGGACCGGGACCCGCAGGGCGTCCAGGGTGAGGGGGATCTGCTCAACCGGGCCCTCTTCACCGGAGAGGTCGGCGCCGAAGGAGGGGGCGCTGGATTCGTCCTCGACCTTGCCGTGCTGCTCCCAAAAGCTCTTGGGCGCCTCGTCAGCGAGCGGCTGGCCGGCCCACTGCAGGAGGAGGAGCAAAGCGACAAGCGCTCTCCCGCTCAGGGACCCTCGTAGAGGATTCATCAAAGGTTGCTTGAACATGTGCGTAATCTAAATATACCTGTTGGGAGGCAAAAATGTCAAGGGAATCGTACCAAGATTT
>CAYJUA010000123.1:0-4775 GCA_964373295.1 uncultured Planctomycetia bacterium | reverse complement strand
CCGAAGGAGAGGATCCGCCCGCCGCCCTGCGCCGCGCCCCGCAGGAACAGCATCCAGAGGGCCCCCAGCAGGATCAAGGGCCCGAGCACGTTGAAGAAGAAGTTGAGCCACGGGACCCGGGAGGCCTCGATCCGGAAATCCGGCACCCGCTCCCGCAGGAGCCGGATGAGGTCCGGGTCGTTCTCCGAGACGCGCACGACGAACCGCTTGCCGTCTTCGCTCTCGCCGCTGACGAGCATGTCCATCTTGACCGCCGAGCGGATCTTCGGGCCCTGCCACTCAGGGGAGAGCATCTGGCTGAACTGGCTGTACGAGATCTCCTGCGGGACCCCTCCCTCCACCGACACCGACCCCAGCCGGTACAAGTAGAGGAAGCTCATCGCCACGATGAGCCACACGAACTGGCGGAACCAGCGGCTGTCCGGCCCCTTCCCGCCGGCTCCCACCGGCTGGAGAGGGCCTTTCCTGGATTGTCCCTGCGTCACGTTTGCCATATCAACGTTAAGTGTACCAGAATCCTCCCGGTGCTACAAGGCGACCCGACGGAAAAGGAGCTTTTCTCCGTCGAGGATCTCGGCGCGGAGCCCATGCGGCAGGTCCGCGGCACCCCGCCGGCCATTGACGGCCAGCCGCTCCAACACCCGCCAGTGCCCATACCCGAAGCCGGCCCGGTCCCCCTGCAGGCGCCGGACCGCCTCGCGCAGCACCCCACGGCGAAGCGCTGGGTGCACCCGGCGCAGCCGGGCCCGGTCCAGGCGGATTCCCCGCGTCCCCACCCTGGCCGTCCGGCGGAATTCGGCCGCTGTCTGGATGTCCAGCCAATCCATGTCTTCCCGGAGGATCTCGGCCGTTTCGCAGAGGTGCCGCCGGAGCTGTGGATTGTAGGCGCGCTCCAATTGGCCGATCAGCTCATTCCGGATCCGGTTACGCGTGAAACGGGAAGACAGGTTGGTCCGGTCCAGGAGCGGCCGGACTCCCTGCCTCCGGAGATAGGCCCGCACCCCGGCGCGGGAACACCCGATGAGCGGGCGCACCAGGCGGATCCTGCCGCCGCGCCCTGCCTTCGATCCCGCGGGAGGGACCAACTCCCGCACCGGGGGGATGCCGGCCAGACCCGTCGGCCCGGCGCCGCGAAGAATCCGCATGAGGACGGTTTCCGCCTGGTCATCCGCCGTGTGGCCCACCGCGACCACGCCGCACCGGAACCGCCTCGCCGCCGAGACGAGGGCGGCGTAGCGGACCTGCCGCGCCGCCGCCTCCGGAGAGATCCCGCCCTGCCGGATCACCCGTCTCGCGGCCACAGTCACTGGGACGCCCCACAGGCGGCCGCAGCGCCGCACCAGATCCCGCTCCTGCCGCGCCGCGGCCGGCCGAAGCCCATGGTCCACGTAGCAGGCGCGCAGCGTGACGCCCAGCTTAGGGGTCAGCGCAACCAGCGCGGACAGGAGCGCCAGCGAATCCGGCCCGCCGGAGACGCCGGCGAGGACCCGGTCCCCGCGGCGGAGCATCCGGTGCCCGGCGACTGTGGAGCGGACGGCATCGAGCATCATCATAGGGGATGTGGCCCAACTTCGATTCCACTCGCTTGAACCGACACTCAAAAAATAGGTGGCGGCGAGTGGAATCGAGCGCCTCGCCCGGCTCCCCTCCCCTGCAACGCGGGGTCGCCAGGGTGCTCGGTCGGCCACTCGCCCGCTAACCGGATGCTCCCATAAGGTCGCATCCAGCGGGCTCACCTTCGATTCCACTCGCTTGAACCGACACTCAAAAAATAGGTGGCGGCGAGTGGAATCGAACCACTGACCTTGGGCTTATGAGTCCCGCGCTCTGCCAACTGAGCTACGCCGCCGTCGGAACGCTGAATCTCGAGAAAGAGCGGAATCACGACTACCCAGCGCTATCCGCATATTATCGCCTAAGCGTCTGACGTTCCATCGTCGCGTTCCTCTCCGAGGAGAGAACCCAGGTTCTCTCCTCGGTTCTTCTCTCTCCTGAAAATCTCTCAAAGAAAATACATGATCTTGTTAGGGGGAGTTTCCCACGGGGGGAAGCGCCATCTCGTCCGCACGCCCTAACACGTCCCCCCCTCCAGTGGAAGATCGAGCGCGACGCGAGCGAAGCCGAGCGCCTTGCCCTGAGAGATCGCCTCGCGGCGGAGGGCCTCGTCGCCGAGCAGACGGCCGCGGAGATCCGGGGGCAGCCGCACGATCAGGAGGTCCCCCTTCGCTTCCAGGTCCGCGCCGGCCAGCCCCTGCGCGGCGAGCCACTGCGCCAGGGGCGCCAGGCGCAACCCGGCAGCAAGCCGCTCGTTCACGGCGTCTGCCTCCCGGCCGGCGGCCCCTTCTCGATCCAGCCGCCGCCCAGCACGACGTCATCCTCATAGAAGACCGCCGCCTGGCCCGGCGTGATGCCCCCTTGCACCGGTTCAGCGAACTCCACGCGGACGCCATCGCCCTCGGGCGCCAGCCGAGCCGGCAGTTTATCGCCGCGGTACCGGACTTTGACGCGCGCCTCCATCGGTCCCGGGAGCCCGGGCAGCGCCATCCAGTGGATGTCGCGCACGTGGCAGGCGCCGGCCGCCAGCTCCCCCTCCTCCCCCACCACCACGCGGTTCCGCGCCGGGTCGATCTCCAGGACGTACAGAGGGCGGGGATGAGCCAGCCCAAGCCCCTTCCGCTGGCCGACGGTGTAGGCGGCGACCCCCTGGTGCTTCCCTAACACTCTGCCGCCCCGGTCCACGATCTCGCCGGCCGTGAAGGCCTGCGGGATCCGCGCCCGCAGGAAGCCCTGCGTGTCCCCGTCAGGGATGAAGCAGAGCTCCATGGACTCCGGCTTGTCGGCCACCGCCAGCCCCGCCTCCCGCGCCAGCCGCCGGACCTCCGGCTTCGGGATATCCCCCAGGGGCAGGACCAGGGCCGCCATCTGCTCCTGGGCCAGCTGGAACAGGACGTACGACTGGTCCTTCTCTGCGTCCGCGGCCTGGCGGATCGCATAGCGCCCTCGCCGCTCATCGCGAACGATGGCGGCGTAGTGCCCTGTCGCCACCCGGCTGGCGCCCAGCGCCCTGGCCTTCTCCAGGAGGATCCCGGTCTTGATCTTCCGGTTGCAGACCACGCAGGGGTTCGGGGTGAGCCCCCGGGAGTAGCTCTCCACGAAGTAGTCCATCACGTTCGAGCGGAAGGGATCGGAGGCCTCGATCACGTAGAAGGGGATATCCAGCTGCTCAGCCGCCGCGCGGGCATCCTCCACGTCGCGCACAGAGCAGCAGGTCTGGTTCTTGGGGACCGTGTCGCAGACCTCCTTCGACCAGGTCTTGAGCGTCATCCCCACCACCCGGTATCCCTGCTTCCGCAGAAGGTACGCGGCAACGGAGGAGTCTACCCCTCCGCTCATCGCGACGATGACCGTTTCAGCCATGCTTGTCCACCCGGAGCGGGACGTAGAAGCTTTCCCCGCGCGAGGGGAAGGTGCCGGTCTTCACCGCCCGCTGGAACCTCTTTACCGCCTGCAGGATCACCCGGTCGGCCCGCGCGAAGGTCCGGGCGAACCGGGGATGGAACGGGCCGGAGAGATGGAGCAGGTCGTGCGTGACCAGCACCTGCCCGTCGCAATGGGGCCCGGCCCCGATCCCGATGGTGGGGATCGCGACCCGCCGGGTGATCACGCGGGCGAGCCCCGCCGGCACGCATTCCAGCACGATGCCGAAGCAGCCGAGCTTCTCGAGCTCCACAGCCGCCTCCAGGATCTCCGCCGCGGAGCGGGGGTCCTTCCCCTGGACCCGGAAGCCGCCCAGCTTGGCCGAGATCTGCGGGGTGAGCCCCAGGTGGCCCAGCACGGGGATCCCCGCATCGACGATCGCCTTCACGGCCCGCTTCGAATCCACCGAGCCCTGGCCCCCCTCCACCTTGACCGCGTCGCAGCCGGCCTCCTTCATGAAGCGCCCGGCGTTGCGCACCGTCTCCTTGAGGGCGATGTTGAAGGACATGAACGGCATGTCCCCCACCACCAGCGCCCGCTTCACCGCGCGGCGGACCGCCCTCGTGTGGTGGAGCATCTCCTCCATCGTCACCGGGACCGTGCTGGAGTACCCCAGCGCCACCATCCCGAGGGAATCCCCGACCAGCACCAGGTCCACGCCGGCCTCGTCCAGGAGGCGCGCCAAGGGGACATCGTACGCGGTGAGCATGGTGATCTTCTCGCCGCGCCGCTTCTTCTCGAGAATCCCGGGGAGAGTGACCTTGGGGCGCGTGCGCATGGCGGGCGCGGCTACTTGCCGACCTGCAGCTTGAAGGCCTCGACGGCGTTGCGCATGAGGGTGGCCACCACCACCGGTCCCACCCCGCCGGGGACCGGCGTGATGAAGTCGGCGACTTTCAAGGCCTCCTCGAACTCCACGTCCCCCTTGAGCTCGCCGTCCTCCACCGAGGTCCCCACGTCGATCACGATGGCCCCCGGCCGGATCCAGGAGCCCTTGATGAGGCCCGGCTTGCCGACGGCCACCACCAGGATCTCCGCTCGCCGGACGTGCTCGCTGAGCCGGCCGCGGTCGGCGGTGGCCACGTGGCAGACCGTGGTGGTGCAGAAGCGGTCCAGGAGCAGGAGGGCCACCGGCTTGCCGATCAGCTCGCTCTGCCCGACGATCACCGCCTCCTTGCCGTACAGGTTGGCCCCCGTCGCGTTGATCAGCTCCAGGATCGCCAGGGAGGTGCAGGTGCCGATGCGGGACCAGCCGAAGACCGCCTGGCCGATGTGCTGGGGGTGGATCCCCTCCACAT
>CAYJUA010000122.1:0-4810 GCA_964373295.1 uncultured Planctomycetia bacterium | reverse complement strand
GCTGGACGTTCGGCGGGATGGTCAGCAGCTGCGCGTACCCCTGCCGCAGGAGCTCGGCGTTGACGAAGGTGCCGTCCTCCAGGTAAACGTACGCCAGCAGGCGCCCATAGCGGTCCCGCTTCTGGACGTCCAGCTCCAGCCGCACCGGCTTGGCCTGAACGAGCTGGCGGTTGAACTCCTTGGCCTCCCGCGCGTACCACCCCACCGGCTTGCGGGGATGGTGCAGCTCCGGCGTGTCGACGCCGATGTAGCGCACCCGCTCGCCGCCGGCCAGGACCACGGTGTCGCCGTCCACCACCCTCTGGACGACGGCGGTGAGCTGCCTCCCGGAGGGCTCTCCGCCGATGCCGGCACCCGGCACCGGAGGCGCCTGGCGCCAGGCCGCGACCGCCGCCGCGGCCAGCACGGCCGCTACCACCGCCAGGCGGCGATAGGGGGCTGCGCTCCGGCGGTGGCGCGCCGCGCTCATGATAGCATGCCCCGCAGATACTTCGCGACGAGATCCACCTCGAGGTTGACCCGGCTGCCCTCGGCCTTCCCGCCGAGGGTGGTGGATTCAAGCGTGTGGGAGACCAGGTGCACACGGACCCGGTCCCGCTCGGTCCGGCCGTCCAGGGTCAGGCTCACCCCGTCCACCGCGATCGGCCCCTTCGGGACGAGGAGCGGGGCGAGCGCCTCAGGGACCCGAATCTCCAGCGTCACCGATCCGCCCGCCCCCAGGCGCGCGACCGAGCCCGGGTACCCACCGTGAGGTGGGTGGGCGAAGGAAGTGCCGCGAGTTCGGCAGAACGAGCGGCGCGTGATGGCGCCCCGCGCGTCCACGTGGCCGAGCAGGAGATGGCCGCCCAGCCGGCTGCCCGCGCGCAGGGCCCGCTCGAGGTTCACCCGGCTGCCCTTCGCCAGGCCCCCCAGCGTCGAGACGCGCGCCGTCTCCGGCAGGAGCCGGAAGACGATGCCCGCGCCCTGCCGGCGCTCGACGGTGAGGCAGACTCCGTCCACGCAGACGCTCTCGCCCACCGCCGCCGGGCCGAAAGCCCGCGGAGCCGCCACGGTCAGCCGGTCGGGCCGGCGGGAGAGGACGGTGCCCACGGCCTCTACGATGCCGGTGAACATCACGATTCCAGCGGAGCCGGGGCGGTCATCACGTCGAGGTACTCGCGGAGGAGCTCGGTCTTCCGTCTCTGGTCCGGTTCCCGCGCCATCTGGAGCACCAGCGCGCGCAGGGATCCCACCCGCAGGTCGGCGGGGTCGGCCTGCCCCCAGGCTTCCAGGGAGACCTCAGCGCCGGGATAATCCTCCTCGGTGACCTGGGTCAGGGCCCGCTCGGCCAGCGGCGCCGCCAACTCCTGCCGCTCCTGCTCCTCCCGCATCCGCTCGATCTGCTTCCTCTTCTCCCGGAGCTGCCGGTCCAGCTCCTGCAGATACTCCTCCGTCACCTGGGAAGGTTCTTCCGCCGGGGCCTGGAGCTCTTCGGCAACCGCGAGGGACGGGAGCCCCGCCAGGGTCAGCGTAAGGACCGAAGCGATGAATCTAAGATTGGGCATCCGCCGTCACCAAAAGATCCGCGCCCAGCCGCCGCACCCGCATGTTGTGAAGGGGAACCCCCTGCCGGAGCGAGAGCGCTCCCTTCCCCTCCACCGAGGTGGGCGCCTTCCGCCCCCCGATCACCCTCGGCGAGATGACCCATTGCACGCGGTCCACCGCGCCGGCCGCGAAGGCGGAGGCGATCACCTCGCCTCCCCCCTCGATGAGGAGGCGCGTCACCTCCCGCCCGGCCAGCCAGCGAAGCAGCGCCTTCATGCTGACCCGCCCGCGCTCCGTCGGGAAGCGCGCCACCTCGGCCCCGGCCCGGCGGAGCGCCCGCTCGCGTCCGGCCGGCGCGCCGCGCCCGGCAGCGATCACCACCGGCGCGTGGGAGGAGAAGATCCGCGCCGCGGGCGGGGTCCTCAACCGGGAGTCGAGTATGACCCGCATCGGCGCGGCCCCGTTTGACAGGCCGCGGGCCGCGCGCCCCGCCCTCCTCACCGTGAGCCGAGGGTCATCCTTGAGCACCGTTTCCACGCCCACGAGGATCGCGTCCGCCTCCGCCCGGAGGCGGTGGGCCCAGCCCCGCGCCTGCGGCCCGGAGATCCACCGGGACTCCCCGGTGGCCGTGGCGATCTTGCCGTCGAGCGACTGAGCCACCTTCACCGTGACGAACGGCCTGCGCCGCGTCACCCGGACGGCGAACGGTCGGACGAGCGCCCGCGCCTCCGCCTCCAGCAGACCGGCCCCGGCGCGGATCCCGCGCGCCCGCAGCCAGCGGAGGCCTCGCCCGCGGTTGCGCGGGTGGGGGTCCACCATCGCCGCCGCCACCCGGCGGATCCCCGCGCGGCGGATCGCATCGACGCACGGAGGCGTCCGCCCGGTGTGGGCGCACGGCTCCAGCGAGACGTACAGCGTGCCGCCGGCCGCCCGGGCTCCTGCCTGCCGAAGCGCCAGCGCCTCGGCGTGCGGCCTCCCGGCTCGCCGGTGGAAGCCACGCCCCACGACCCGACCGGAGCGGACCACCACCGCCCCGACCATCGGGTTGGGGTACGTGCCGCCCCGGGCCCGCGCCGCAAGCCGGAGCGCCATCCGCATGTACCGCTCGTCCGGCGCCGTCAAGGCGCGTGGCCCCCCCGGCCCCTCTGCCCGTCCACGGCTTCCCTCAGCCGGTCGAGGCGCTCGTACGGGACCGAGACGCTCCCGATGAGCGGCCCTTTCTGCTTGCGGAAGCCGTGGCAGTCGGACCCGCCGGTGATCAGGAGCTTCCTCTCCTCAGCCATGCGCCGGTACTTCTCGGCGACCGCGGGCGGGTGGTCCGAATGGTACGCCTCGATCCCCTGGATCCCCGCCTCCACCAGCCCGGGGATCCAGTCATCCTCCACCAAGCGATGGGGATGCGCCAGCACCGCGGCCCCGCCCGCCGCCCGGATCAGCCGCACCGCCTCGGCCACGGTGAGGATGGAATCCCGGACGAAGCAGGGGGCGTCGTCGGCCAGGTAGCGGTCGAAGGCCTCCTTGAGCGACGCGACGAACCCTTTGCGGATCATCGCCTCGGCCAGGTGCGGGCGCCCCACCGAGCCCGGCCCGGCGATGGCCGTCACCTCCTCAAAGGTGACGTCGGCGCCCCTCTCACGCACCTTATCGATCATCTTCCGGATCCGCTCGAGCCGTCTCTGCCTCAGCCGGTCGAGGAGCCCGGAGAACTCCGGGTCCTCGATCCGCACGCCGTATCCCAGCACGTGCAGCTCCCGGTCCCGGAAGACGACCGTTATCTCCACGCCGGGGACGATCTCCAGCGCGCCGCCGGCCGCCTGGACCGCGGCCGGCACGCCGGCCACCGTGTCGTGGTCGGTCACGCTGATGGCGGAGAGCCCCAGCTCCGTGGCCCGGCGGACCACCTCCTCCGGGGAGAAGGTCCCGTCGGAGTGGAACGTGTGGAGGTGAAGGTCAATGCGCCGCTGCATGCTCCTCCTTCTTGTGGATGGAGTCCAGCACCCCGTTGACGAACTTGCCCGAGTCCGGCGACCCGAACCGCTTGGCCATCTCCACCGCCTCGTTGATCACCACCTTGGGCGGCGTCTCCTCGCTGAAGAGGAGCTCGAACACGCCCAGGCGCAGGATGTTCCGGTCGACGATGGCCATCCGCCCGAGGGACCAGTTCGCCGCGTGCTTGGAGAGGAAGGCGTCGATCTCGGACATGCGGCCCGCCGTCCCCTCGACCAGCGCCGAGATGAACGGCTTGGAATCGGCGGTGACGTGGTGATGGCGGAAGAAGATCTTCAGCCCCTGCTCCGGCGGGTCGCGGGTGATGTCGAGCTGGTAGAGGACCTTCAGCGCCGCCTCCCGCGCCCGGGACCGCCTGCCTCTCATGCCCAACCCCTTCCTCTGGAAGAGGGGGGTGTTGGGGGAGATGGGAAATCTCCCCCGACAAGACCACTTGCTCTTGCCGGATGGGGGAGAACGGAGGGGGAAACCGCTGCGGGGTTTCCCCCTCCGAAGCGGTGAGACTCCGCAGCATGTTCGGCCACACCCACAAAGCCGGGAGGCACACATGCTCCGCTGGTGAGGGCTCGCCGGAGTCTCACCGCTTCGCCATTTCCCACGCCGCCGCGGCCGCCTCCCGGCCGCGGTTCAGCCGGCCGGCGGAGCGCGCCTTCGCCAGCTTCCAGCTCTGCGCCGTGACCACCCCGCTCGTCACCGGGACGCCGGTCAGCACGCCGGCCAGCATGAGCCCCTGGAGGGTGGCCTGCGAAAGGTAGCGATGCTGCGGGGTCTCCCCCTTGAGGATGCAGCCCAGCGCGACCACCGCCCGGTACCGGCCGGACCGGGCCAGCCGCAGGGCACCCATCGGGAGCTCGAACGCGCCGGGGACCCGCACCACGTCCACGCGGGCGGCGGGCACCTTCTTCTCCCGGAAGAAGCCGACGGCCCCGTCCACCAGGCGGTCGGTGATCTCCCCGTTGAAGCGGCTGGCGACGATGCCGAAGCGGGGGCCGTGGGGTGGGTACCGCATCGAGAGGGAACCTCTATTCCGTGTCCAGGGATTCGAGCAGGAGGTGGCCGAGCTTGTCCCGCTTGGCCTTGAGGTATTTGGCGTTCTCCGGCGTGGGGGGGAGCTCCAGGGGCACCCGCTCGGTCAGCGTCAGGCCGAACCCTTCCAGCCCCACAACCTTGCGCGGGTTGTTGGTCATCAGGCGGATCTCGGTCAAGCCCAGGTCGGCCAGGATCTGCGCGCCGATTCCGTAGTCCCGCAGGTCCGGGTCGAACCCGAGCGCCTTGTTGG
>CAYJUA010000121.1:0-4837 GCA_964373295.1 uncultured Planctomycetia bacterium | reverse complement strand
GTGTCGGAGAGGAGCGCCGGCAAATCCTCCGCCGGGTAGAAGAGGTTCAGCTCCACCAGCGCCAGATCCACGTCGCGGGCTGTCTTCCCGTTCCTTCTCCACAGGGCGTCAATGGCCGCCAGGACCGCCCCCAGCACCCGGAACCGCTTCTCCAGGAGGTCCTCGTCCGGCGGCCACTCGGCTTCCTCCGGCGGCTTCCCCGCTTCCGAGCCCAGCCCGAGGATCCGCTTGAGTTCGTCCACCCACTCCGATGCGGTGCTTGATTCAACCGTCCCCAGCGCAGTTTCCACGCTCACCCAGGGGCCCTTGGCTGCCCAGGAGGCGTCCCAGAGGTTATAGAGCTCTGCGAGCCGCCCAAGCGCCTCCATCCCCTCCTCGCCCAAATCCGCTATCTGCGGTTCCTTCGTTTCTGACTTCTGCGCCTGGAAGGAGCATTGGATGAACAAACCCCACCCGTCGACTAGGCCCGGGTGCAGCCGGAGGGCCTCCCGATAGGCATCGGCTGCGCCGCGATACTGGCCCAACTCCTTGCGCAGACCGCCCAGCCGGGCCCAAAGGCTGACGTTCACCGGCTCGGTCTGCGTGGCCTCCTGCGCCCAGCGTTCCGCTTCTTTCCTGTCTTCCAGTGCGGAATAGGTCCAGCTCAGGGCATTCATGATCGACGCGTCCGGGCCGGGATGCTCGGGATTCGATTTCAGCGCCTCCTGAAAGGCCTTAGCCGCCCGCTCCAGCCAACCCGCCTCCCCGACCTCCAGGAACTCCTTCGGAAGGCCCGGCTGGCTCGCGGCCACCCTGTCGGCCATCTCGCGGCAGAACATCCCGTACCGGTACAACGGCCCTTTGCGAAAAGAGAAGGACTTGTGGTCCACAGCCCTGTCATACATCTCATACGCCTCCGGCAACTTCCCCGCTCTCCAAAGAGAGTCCGCCAGCTCCACCCGGGCCCTGGTTCCCATCTCCCTCGCGCCTGGGCCGGCTTCCTCAGCCAGCTCCACCGCCCTTTTCAGCGCATCCGCCGCCCGCTCAAATTTCGACATGTCGTTAAGGGACCTCCCCAGCAACATCCAGGCGTGGTAGGAGTGCGGATCGATATCCAGCGCTTCCTGAAAAGAGGCCACCGCCTGCTCGAACTCCGATGACTCCCTACTTGTCACCCCCTCCTCCACCTTGCGCATCGCTTCGGCCTGCCAGATCCTCATGATCCGGCCCAGTCCCAGCCTCTCGGGGCCGAGCTGCCGCCATCTCGCCTCTGCCTCCTGGAGCTTGATCCGTCTCACCCGCCATTCGGCCTGCTCAACAACCTCCGGCGTGGCGCCCGGCCCGGCGAGCCGGTAAGAGATGGTGATCCGCTCCAGGTTCCTCAGCTCCCGCAGGAGCTGGAGGGCTGCCAGGGAGTTCGCTTTCTGTTCCTTCTCAAGCTGACGCTCCAGCTTCTTGCGCAGCCGGTGGTACCTACTCTCCACCTCTCTCTGCTTGGCCTTCACCCGCTTATGCGCCTTTCGCTCCGGCAAGGAGGGCGCTTCCAGCGCTTCCGCCATCGCCTGGTTGAGCGAAGCCATCTCTTCGGCTACCTTCCTCTCCGCGATCCCATCCTGCACCCCTTTCCATCCCAACCGGCGAGGAAGCGATGGTTGCGACCTGTAATACCCGGCAAGCGTGCCATGCACAGACACTCCCGGTATCTGAACTGCTGCCAGCGCCACCGCCATCTGCACATCCAGATCGTTGGAAACCATAGCCGCCGCCTGTGAGAGGAGGTCGAAGAACGCCGGATCGTATCCCTCCCCGCTGGACGCTTTTTCCTTGAGCCGGATGATCTCCCCAGCTATGAACTGGGCGCCGAGCGAGTCAAGCTCCCCCCACAGGATCCTCAGGGCGCGCAGCCCGTCGCCGCTCTCATCCCCCTTCACCGCCTCGAAGAGCATATCCCGCGCCCGGGCGGCCGCCGTTTCGTCCTCCGCCTCCACAACGAGAGCTTTGACGAGCTCCTCCACCTCTTCCCCCTGCGGCATCCGCGCCAGGTGGCCGAGGAACGCGATCCGCTGTCCCTCCGTCAGCGCCGGCAGGCGCTGCGCCAGCAGGCCGATCCTCTGCTCCACCTTCAGCCCGAACCCGATCTCCCACAGCTCCTCGAAGAGCTCCTGGAAGAGTTTCCGGACCTGCGGGTCCACCTCCTCCTGCCCGGCGGCGCTGGCGTAGCGGACCTCGACCGTGATGGACTCCAGCGAACCATCCTCGCGGAAGCGGCGCTCGGCCTCGCGGAAGACGACACATTGGGAGTGGCTCCGCCAAATCTCGGGCCCCACTCCCGTGTCTGCCAGTTCCTGGGCGACCGCGAGCGGGAAAAAGTAGATCTCTTCGGCCACGGCCCGCAGGTACCCTTCGCCCCCACCCGGTTTGAGCTTGGCCGCAAGAATCCTGGGCCACTTGTACTTCTTGAAATAGCTGTCCCACTGCGCACCCGGCTTCAGGGAGCTCCCCCGGAGCGTGACGTAACGCTCCGGCTGCGGGACCACGACCTGGTAGTGCTTCTGCTTCGTGCCACCGCGTTTGACGATCCGCAGTTCCACAATCTCCCCTGTGGGCAAGGTCGCATAGGCCGGCTTCCCCAGCGGGACCTCGATGGCTTCGGCTCGCCCGACCATCTGGCGCTTCGTATCTGCGGAGGGAGCCCCCGGCGGCAGGCAGTATGCAGCCAAGACGGCGTTGAGACCCCTGGGGCCTTTTTCCTTGTCCCTCTTGTGGCGGGTGGAGGCCGGGTCGGTTTGAGCGATGAGGGTCGCCGGCTCCACGCCGTCGGTCCGCAGCTGGGCCCCACCGCTGCCCTGGAGGAGCACCGCGTCCACCGCCCCGGCCTCCCGCAGGAGCCGGGCCACCTCGGACAGGGGGACGTGCTGGGTCACGATGAGCTGGATCAGCCGGCCATCCGCGTCGATCCCCATCGCGGCGAACGCGCTGGGCCGGTCGGTCGGCCAGACGACCTCGTTGGGGCGCAGCTCCCTGACCTCCGGAACCCGGCTGCTCCGAATCTGGCCGGTCACATCCTGTCCCGCCAGGAGGATGGGAATGCCGGCCACCGCGTGCCGGATGCGGGGTTTGCGGATCCGCCGGCCGCCGGCGGGGCTGCCCCCCTCCATCTGCGCTCCCTCCAGCTCCGCGGCCACCCTCCTGCCCCGGAACTCGAGGGCCGTCACGCGGGGACGGCCCGGCCCCAGCACGAGGGCCCATAGACAGGTGTCGTATCCCCTCCTTCGGAGAGAGCGGACGTCCAGGGAGTGCCTCGCCCGGGTCCAGGCCTGCCGGACCAGGCGGCCGCCGATGATCAGGAATCCCCACGGGCCGTGGAAATCCCACTGCAGGCTGGTGAAGACCGAGACCAGCCGGGCGCTCGCCCATCGCCTGGGAGGGGTGGACATCCGCTCCCACCATTCGTCCAGACGCAGGCCGGTCTGCTCCAGTCGGTCCCTCTCAACGGGATCGATGGGAGCCGGCGGGTCCTGCCAGCGGGGAAACTCCTTGCCCAGGATCTTCCGGTTGTAGGCGGAAACGACCCGCAGGTCGGGGCCCAGGTAGTGCACCCGGCCGACCTGCGACTTGCCGTCCGGCGTAGTGATCCGCCGGATCGCGCCCAGCTCCTCTCCCTGCGACCCTCTCCACGGCTCCTCGTCCCCGAGGACAACCTCTCCTTCCAAACCGCCCGATCGGAATCTCTCCTCCAGCCCGGGGATATCCGCCATGGGGCGCATCGTCTGACGGGCGGTCTCGGGGTGGGCTAAGGCAGGGAGCGGCTGGAGGCCGAGCCCAAGGATCAAAAAAGGGCTCAGCAAGCGGGCAAAGAAAATCTGCGCTCTGTTTCTCTGTCTCATGGGGTTATGTAGTTAAGTTTACCTGCCCGGCGGGGATAATTGGAAGAAAATTAAGTGAGTTATTAATACGTTTAACTATCCCGAAGCTTCTCTCAGAACGACGAGATTCACCAGCCGGTTAGGCACGATGACGACGTCCTTGGGCGGCTTGCCGTCCAGCCATTTGGCGACCGCCGGGTCGGCCAGCGCTTTCTCTTTCAGCCGCTCCCGGTCGAGGTCCGCCGGCACGGTGAGGCGGGAGCGCACCCTGCCGTTGACCTGCACGACGATGGTGACCTCTTTCTCGACGAGGAGGGCCGGGTCGTAAGAGGGCCACCGGCCGGCGGCCAGCATCTCCTTGTGTCCCAGCCGCTCCCACAGCTCCTCGGCGATGTGCGGGGCGAAAGGGCTCAAGAGCTGGACGAGCGCCTCGACCGCTTCCCGGATCCCGGGCACGGGCTTCGTCCCTCCGGGGCCGGCCGCCGGGCCCGCCGCCTTCTCCAGCACGTTGCGGAACTCCATGAGCCCGCTGATCGCCGTATTGAACTTGAAGCTCCCGATGTCGCCGGTGACCCGCTTGATCGCCGCGTGCATCAGCCGCCGGCTGTCATTGCGAGGCGAAACCGAAGCAACCTCTGTGCCACCCTGAGGTTGCTTCGCCCCTGCGGGGCTCGCAATGACGGCGTTCGCCAGCTCCCAGACGCGGTTGAGGAACCGGCTGATCCCGTCGATGGCGCTGTCGTTCCACTCCAGCTGGTCCTCCGGCGGCGCGGCGAAAAGGATGAACATGCGGAGGGCGTCGGCGCCGTGGCGCTCGATCACGCCGTCGGGGTCCACCACGTTCCCCTTGGACTTGGACATCACCTCCCCGTCTTTCAAGACCATGCCCTGGGTCAGCAGGCGAGTGAACGGCTCATCCATCTTGAGGAGCCCCTCGTCCCGCAGGAACTTGGTGAAGAAGCGGGAGTAGAGCAGGTGCAGGATCGCGTGCT
>CAYJUA010000120.1:0-4883 GCA_964373295.1 uncultured Planctomycetia bacterium | reverse complement strand
ACTTGAGGAAGATCTCCTCGTCGCAGCGCAACATCTCCATCAGCCGCCCCCGCTTATCCGGGATCACCTTGAGGGGCTTTACCCTCACCCCCTCGATCAATCCCTGCGCGGAGGCCTGCTCCACGGGGCTCAACCTGTCCTTCCCCGTCCCATGCCGACGTAACGGAACCCCAGCCGGCGCATCTTGCCCGGATCGTACATGTTCCGCCCATCCACCAGCAGCGGCTGTTTCATGATCCCCTTCATCCGCTTGAAATCGATCTCCTTGAACTCGTTCCACTCGGTCAGGAGGAGCAGGCAGTCCGCGCCACGCGCGGCCGCGTAGGGGTCTTTGGCGAAGGAGATCTTCTTCCCGAGCAGGTTCCGGGCCTCCTCCATCGCCTGGGGGTCGTACGCCTCGATCCTAGCCCCCCGCTCCAGGAGGAGGCCGATCACCCCCAGAGAGGGGGCGAACCGCATGTCGTCCGTGTCCGGCTTGAACGCCAGCCCCAGGAGGGCGATCTTCTTCCCCTTCACGTTCCAGAGGCGCTGCTCGATCTTCTCCACCAGGATGCGGCGCTGCCCGTCGTTGATCTCCTTGACCGCCCTGAGCAGCTTGAAATCGTACCCCATCTTCTCGGCGATCCGGATGAAGGCCTCGAGGTCCTTTGGGAAGCAGAACCCGCCGTAGCCCACGCCCGCCCGCAGGAAGGCCGGGCCGATCCGCGAATCCAGCCCGATCCCCCGGGCCACCAGATCCACGTCGGCCCCCACCCGGTCGCAGATCACGGAGATCGCGTTGATGAACGAAATCTTCATCGAAAGGTAGGCGTTGGAGGAGTGTTTGATGAGCTCCGCGCTGGCGATGTCGGTGACCACCATCGGCGCCTTGAACGGCTTGTACAACTCCTCCAGCAGGGAGCGGGCCCTCGCCGACTCCACGCCGAGGACGATCCGCTCCGGGCGGAAGAAATCCACTACGGCCGCGCCCTCCCGCAGGAACTCAGGGTTGGAGGCGACGTCGATCGGGGCCCTGCGCTTCTGCCCCGCCTGCAGGAGCTCCTTGATCCGGCGCCCGGTTTCCACCGGGACCGTGGACTTCTCCACGACCAGGCGGTAGCCGGTCGCTGCGAGGGCGATCTGCCGGATCACCTGCTCCACCGAGGTCAGGTCCGCGTCCCCCGTCGGCAGGGGCGGCGTGCCCACCGCGATGAAGATCACCTGCGACTTCCGGACCCCGTCGGCGATCCGGGTCGTGAAGGCCAGGCGCTTCCGCTTGAGGTTGCGGGCCACCAGCGGCTCCAGCCCCGGCTCGTAGAACCAGGGCTTTCCCTTCTTGAGCTGCTGGATCCTCTTGCCGTCCTGGTCCACGCAGACCACCCGGTTGCCCAGGTCGGCGAAACAGGCCGCCGTGACCAGCCCCACATGCCCCGCCCCCACCACGCAGATGTCCATACGGCTCCTCTTGAGAAGAAGAAAATTATAGCAAAGAAAGGGCAGTCCGCTTCTGCCAGACCCACTTCTCATGCAGCGAGCCCCCCTGTCTGGGCGAGAAGTGGGTCTGGCAGAAGCGGACTGCTTTCACTTCTTGAAGTTGCGCCCGCCCTTCGGCCTGTGGTAGCTGCGCTCGAACTCGACCGGAAGCTCCGGGGCCGCCTTCAGCCGGAACAGGACCAGCAGGGTCTCTCCCTCCTGCCGCTGGACGTTGTAGATCAGCTCCACCGTCCATTCGTGCAGGTCCCGCCGCAGGCGGTACTCGAACTCGGGGAAATCGTAGATCTTCTTCACCGTACGGTCCCCCTCCGTCGAGGTCTCCGTGACGAACCGCTTCACGTCGAAGCCCTGGTACATCCCCACGCGCCACTTCCTGCCCAGGTTGAACTCCGTCTCCAGGGTCAGCTGGGCGCTGGTGTTTCGCTGGTAGCGCCAACCCAGCCCCAGCGCCCAGGGCAGCTCGTTGAGGTCGCCGGTCTCCGGGTTGAACACCTCCGCGATGCCCCTGCCCCCGTACCCCTGCTGCAGCCCCGGCTGGAGGACCAGGTCCGCGTTGATCGTGGGGACCTTGCCGATGTGCGGGTCGACCGTCGCGTCCGCCTCTACCCGCATCCAGGAATACGGGAGCAGCTCCAGGTCCATGTTCACGCTGTTCCATTCCCCCCCGTGCCCTGAGCCGCCCTCCACGTCGTACGGCATCGTCGAATTGAAGCGGACGACGTCCACCGTGGTCAGCCGCCCGCCCTGCATCCGCTTGGTCTGCAGCTTCTGCTCGATCCCTGGGGTCATCGTGTTGCTCTTGGCCAGCCCGTCCGACCGCACGAACCGGTCCGCCGAGAGGGTCGGCTTGCCCTGGTACTCGTAGGTCAGGGTCGGGGTCACGACATGCCGGAGCCGCTCGATGTCCAGGCCCAGCGCCCGTATCTCCCACGGGAAGACCCGGAAGAACTTCGTGTTCAGGTCGAACCCGGCCGCCCCGGCCTGACGGAACAGGCTGGCGCCGGTCCCCGCCCCCCGGGAGAACATGGTCTCCCGGAAACGGAAGAACGGCCGGAAGTTGAACAGGCGCAGGACCCGCATCGGGTAGAAGAGCTCATGCACGGTGTTGAACGTGGTCAGGGCATCCTCGGTGCCGTTCACCGGCTCCGCGAGGTCCGAGCGCTCGAAGTTGTAGGAGGACTGGTAGAACCAGCCGTCCCTGGGGAGGGGGACGTTTTGCCCGCCGGCACGGCGGGGCCAACGCAGCCAGCGCTCGATCCGGGGCAGCCAGGGGACGCCCAGCGGGCGGACGTTGAACGCGATGAACGGGAGCTGCTGGGTGACCGTCTCGTAGCGGTTGACCCGCCGGGTCAGCAGGAAGGTCAGCCCATACCACGGCGAGGACCGGGCGATCTGGAAATAGGACGGGGGGCTCCCCGTGCCCTCCTCGAACTCCCTCTCGAAGAAATCCTTGGTGACGTTCGTGTCTCGCGCCCGGTGGTACTCCAGGGTGGCGCGGGTGAAGTCGTCGATCTCCCAGAGGTGCCGCAGCTGGAAGCGGTACCTCTCCTGCTCGACGGTGGGCTTGTCCTTCTTTTCCTGGGTCAGCTTGCTGTAGAAGTGCTTCCTCTGCAGGGACCTCTGATTCGTGTAATACTCCCGGAAGAGCCCCTCCCCGCCCACCGGCAGGCGGTACTTCAGGTCGAGACCGGTGGCGAGGTCCAGCCGCTCCCGGTAGTCCACGTGGAAGCGCCCCTGCAGGTTCTCATGGAGATAGACCCTCCAGGAGGTCAGGAGGAACGGCCCCCACTCCTTGCTCTTGCCCGGGATGATCGTCACGCGGGGCCGCTTGTCGTCCAGGGGATGCGTGTACGAGGGGACGTAAAGAACCGGCACCCTGCCCACGTACATCACGGCGTTCTTGAGCACCACCCGGTCATCCAGGAAGACCTTCACCTCCTTGGCCTGCAGGCGGGTGTGCGGCTGCTCGAAGTCGCAGCTGGTCAAGTACCCGCCGCGGTGGATGTAGGCGTCGGGGGCGATCTTCTGCGCCCGCTCGCCGCGGGTCCTCCAGGGGCCGGCCTCCCCCTCGGCCTCCAGGACGGTGCCCTTCTTGGTTTCAAAGTTGTAGATCATCTCCTCACCTTTGAGGAAACCGCTGAGCTGGACGAGCCGGACGCGGCCACGGAGGTAGGCGTCCTTCGTCGCCATGTAGATCACGGCCTGGTCGCAGGTGAGCTTGCTGTCCCGGTAGACCGCCTCGACGTTGCCCGACGCGACAACCTTTCCCTCCCCCTGGAAATACTCCACCTGGTCGCCCCGGATGTTCACCGGCTCTCCCTGGGCGGCCAGCGCTGAAGCGGGAAAGGAAAGAAACACCACGGGAAGGAGCACCGCGGGGAAGCGCCCCAAACTGGGAAGGAGGCCTCTACCCACCGATCGATTCTCGCGTCAGCAGCGCGGCGCCGATGATGCCAGCGGAGGTCCCCAGCTTCGCCGGCACGATCGGGACCCGCCCGATCCCCCGCATGGCCCGCCGGCGCACCGTCTCCCGGATAGGGTCGAACAGCCAATGGCCGGCCTTGGCCAGCCCCCCGCCGATGACGATCCGGTCGGGGTTCAGCAGGTTCACGGTGTCCACCAGGATCAGGCCGATCCTCTCCCCGGCCCGGCGCCAGGTCTCCCGCGCCAGCCGGTCTCCCAGCTCGCAGGCCCGGTCAATGACTTCCGGGGTGATCCGCTCCAGCCACCCATCCACCAGGGCCGGGATTCGGCTCCTCGCTCCGCCGGCGATCCGCCTGCGGACCTGCCGGATCACCTCCCGGTTGCCCACGTACCGCTCCAGGCAGGCCCGCCCCCCGCAGAAGCAGGCGGGTCCCTTCTCCCCCAACGGAAGATGCCCGATCTCCCCCGCGGGGCCCTTCCGGCTGCGGTACAGCGAGCCGTTGAGCACCAGCCCGCCGCCCACCCCGGTGCCGAGGGTCACGCAGAGCAGGTTCCGGGCGCCCCGGCCGGCTCCGTGCTTCCACTCCGCAAGGGTCATCGCGTGGACGTCGTTATCCACCCGGACCGGAAGGCCCAGGCGTCTCCGGAGGTTTCGACGCAGGGGGACGCGGGCCCACCCCCGCAGGTTGACGCAGGAGCGCACGATGCCCTCCGGGTACTCGACCAGCCCGGGGATCCCCACACCCACGCCGGTCACCTTTCCTTTGAAACCGGCCCGCAACACCCGGATCGCCCGCACCAGGGTATCCTCCAGCAGGCGCGGGCTCCGGGCGTAAAGCGCGGTGGGGAAGGAATCCTCGGCGAGGATCCTGGCTCCCCGGACAAGGCCCAACTTCACGAAGGTGCCGCCCACATCCACGCCCACCCGGACTCTGGAAAAGCGGCGTTTGGTCACCCGCAAACCCTTCCTTTGGAAGAGGGGGGTG
>CAYJUA010000119.1:0-4901 GCA_964373295.1 uncultured Planctomycetia bacterium | reverse complement strand
TCACCTCGGCCTGGTCCCCGGTCAGCTTCTGCAGCGGCGTGGGAATACGAACAGTAACAGGCATTCCAACCTCCCTCTTGAAAGGTGCCAGGTCGACCCGACCCCTTTAGGTTTTCACGTGCTCCTCGAAGGAACTCAGCGTCGGCTTGATTTTTATCGGCTTGCCGATGTGGTCCACCACCGCCTCCTGGGTCTTGAGCCCCTGCCCGGTGATGCAGACCACGATCGATTCGTCCCGCGGGATCCGCTTCATTTCGATCAGCTTCTTCGCCGCCGCCACGGTGACCCCGCCCGCCGTCTCGGTGAAGACCCCCTCGGTCTGCGCCAGGAGCTTGATCCCCTCCACGATCTCCGCGTCGCTCACCGCCGCCCCCCAGCCGCCGGTCTCGCGGATCGCGTCGTAGGCGTAGTAGCCGTCGGCCGGGTTGCCGATCGCCAGCGACTTGGCGATCGTCTTCGGCTTGACCGGCTTGATGATGTCGGACCCTTCCTCCACCGCCGTGACGATCGGCGAGCAGCCCTCCGCCTGCGCGGCATAGAGCTTCGACTTCGGCTCCGGGATGATCCCCAGCTTGTGCAGCTCCTTCAGGCCCTTCCAGATCTTGACCAGCAGGGACCCGCTGGCCGCCGGGACCACGATGTGGGCGGGCGAGGCCCATCCCATCTGCTCGGCGATCTCGAAGCCGTAGGTCTTGGAGCCCTCGGCGTAGTACGGGCGGATGTTGATGTTGACGAAGCCCCACTTGTACTTGGCGGCCACCTCCGCGCAGAGGCGGTTCACCTCGTCGTAGTTGCCCTCCACCGCCACCAGCCGCGGGGCGTAGACCAGGGCCGCCACCACCTTCCCCATCTCCAGATCGGCCGGGATGAAGATCACCCGCTTGAAGCCGGCCTGCGCGGAGAGGGCGGCCACGGCGTTGGCCAGGTTCCCGGTGGAGGCGCAGGCGACCGTGTCGAAGCCGAGCTCCCGCGCCCGGGAGAGGGCCACCGAGACAACGCGGTCCTTGAAGGAGAGCGTGGGGTGGCAAACCGAGTCGTCCTTGACGTACAGCTCCTTCACGCCGAGCACCTTGGCCAGCCGGTCGGCCCGGAAGAAGGGGGTCATCCCGGTGTGGAAGCCCACGGTGGGGTCGCCGTCGATCGGGAGGAGCTCCCGGTAGCGCCAGATGTTGGCGGGGCGGGACTCGATCGCCTGCCGGGTCAGGCGACCCTTCATCGCGGCGTAGTCGTAGTCGACCTCAAGCGAGCCGAAGCAGTACTCGCAGACGAAGATCGCCTTCGCGGGGAAGTCCCGCCCGCATTCCCGGCAGCGGAGGCCCCGGATGAAGGTCATTACGGCGCGGGTTTCTCCTTCTTCAGCTCCTTCGGCAGGATCACCACCTCGACGCGCCGGTTCTGCCGGCGGCTCTCGGCGGTGTCGTTCTCCCCCACGGGGTGGTACTCGCCGAAGCCCACCGCCTGCAGGCGCTCGGGCGGCACCCCTTGCTGGCCGGTGAAGTAATGGACCACGGCCAGCGCCCGCGCCGACGACAGCTCCCAGTTGGACTTCCAGCCGGAGTAGCGGATCGGCTCGTTGTCGGTGTGCCCCTCCACGGCGACGGGGGAATCCGGCACCGTCTCCTTCAGCACCGCGGCCACCTTCTGCAGAGCCTGCTCCCCCTCCGGCTTCACCACCGCCTTGCCGGAATCGAAGAAGATCTCGTCGAGGAAGGTGAGCACCAGCCCCCGCTCGGTCATGGCCAGCTTCGCGCGGGCGTCGCCCAGCTCCTTCTTCAGCGACTCGGCGAGCTGCCGCTGGGCCTGCGCCAGCTCGTCGACCTCGCGGATCTTCTGGTCCGCCTCGCGGGCCTTCTCCTTCTCGGCCAGGCGGATTGCCTTCTCCCGCTCCGCCATGAGCCGCTCCACCTCGCGGGCGTGCGCCTCCTGCGCGCGGCTCAGATCCTTCCGCGCCTTCTCCTGCGCATCGAGGAGCGCCATCCGGGCCCTCTCCGCCTCGGCCAGCTGCCCCTTGAGCTGCTCGGCCTGCGTCTCCAGCTCCGTCATCCGCTTGCTCTTCCACTTCCAGCTGCAGCCCGACAGGAGAGAAGCCGCGATTAGAGCGATGGCGATAAGTCCGTGGGTCCTCACAGGGTGATTCCTCCTTCTAGCTGGGGGCGCGGAGAAGCTGCCGGCCCCTCTGTCACTTTGATTTGGATGGGTTGGGTTTCGTACACCCGGCCCTGGTATTTCACCCGGACCGGCCCGATCACGTAGGTTCCCGGGACCGCGGCGGCCAGCAGGTACGTCAGGACGAACGTCTGCGTCATGCGGCCGCCCTTCACCTCGATCTGCTGGGCCTGGTCCGAGGAGACCACCTGGAACCCCTCCAGCTTGCCCAGCTCGATCTCCGGGCTCTGCCGGATGTTGCCCGAGACCGTGACGGAAAAGAGGAGTTTCTCTCCCTGGGCCGCCTCCGTCTTGTCCACCTTCGCCTGCACCGTGAGCTCCTCGCCGACGGGTGCGGCCCGCGCGGCGCCGGGACAAGCGGACAGATAGAGGAAGGCGGGGAGGGCGAGGGACGCCCAACGCATGGAGTTATGCTATCAGAGCAGGCGGGCTGTTGACAAGCTGAGGACAGCCTATGGAGGGAAACCGAACTTCAGTTGCGGGTCCAGTTTCTCCATGAACATACGAACCTTGTCCAAATACCGTTCCGCCGTTTTAAACGCTTCTTCGGTCTCGGTATGGGAGATGAGAACGCCCACATCATACATGAGGAGATTCCGCTTCTTTCGCATCCGGTCAAATTGACCCGTCAAGGCGGAGAACCCTTTCCCGAGGATAGAATCAGCCGCTTCGATGACTGTTGAATGCTGACCCATCCCCTTGGGTCGACACCCCTCAAGAAACAAAAGAGCTCGGCCAATCTTCAGCATTGCCGTGTAAGCAAACAGGTACGCGGCCCGGTCTGAAACGGGGAAGGTTACCCGCGCCTCTTTGATGTCTTGGTAGGCTCCCTGGACCAGCCTGGCTACTTGAGCCCGCTCGACCCGGATGGATTCCAACCGGCCGCTGTCTTTAAGCTGTCTCAGCAGATCCATGAGCAAGTTGTGGTTTTATCTGGATCAAAGGACCCCTCATGACCTCGAACAAAAACTCCGAAGGGTCCTTTCGCTTAGCCTCATATTCCCTGCGTTCATACGCCGTCACGTTGATGCTCCGCCCAAATTTTCGTTCGAGCCGCTTAACCAGCTCCCTTGAGACTGGCGTTTCCTTACCGACGAGGAGGAGGTCAATGTCCGAATTTGCCACAGGGCTGCCCCTGGCGAAGGAACCATAGACAAAGGCTAACTGGATGGAGGGAAGGGGCTTAAATCCTTCTGCAAGTCGGACCGGGATTCCCTGGGTTTTTTCAATGATCCCCTTGATTTCGGCATAGAGCGGGTGACCCCGATTCAGCCGGTAGAGCACCTCTTTTCCGCGCGCTTCTCGAAGAAGAAGGCCATCCTGCGAAAACCGATTCAACTCGCGCGCCAAGGTTCCTGCAGAGTGCTGGAGGCGGCGTTCCATCTCTCGGAGATAATACGACGCCCCCGGATTCAGGAAAAGCAAGGTCAGCAAATCCCCCCGCACGCGAGATTTCGTCAAATAGAGTGGCAAGATGGACGCTCTCATTTATGAGATCAATTGTACTCATGGATGAGAACGGGATCAAGAGAGAAACTCGGGAAGCTGCCGCAGATAACCCTGCCAGGGAAGCACCTTCACGTTGCCCAGCGAGTGGGCGTGGCTTGCCCCGCAGACGATGAAGCAAGGGACGCGGGGATGCTCCTCCTGAAAAGCCCGGATCCCGGACAGATGCGCCCCGGCGATGTGGGAGCTCGACTTGATCTCGAAGGCGCCCACAAGCCTGCCGTGCTTCTCGATCACGAGGTCCACCTCCGCCCCGTGGTTCGTCCTCCAGAAATAGAGACCGGCCTCGCTGCGGCGGTAATGGAGAAGCCGGTGGGTCTCCAGCAGGATGAACTGCTCAAAGAGCTTGCCCCGGGTCAGGGGATCGAACGGGCCCGTCAGCCGCCTGTTGATCGCGTTGGTGACCCCCAGGTCGAAAAAGAAAAACTTGGGATGAGCGGCCAATCGCTTGCGCACGCTCCTGCGCCAGGGGAAAAGCTGAAAGCCGATCAGGGTGTCCTCGAGGATCTCGTAGTAGGACTGAACCGTCCGGACGGGAAGCTGGACCTCCCGGGCGACCGCGCTGAAACTGAGCATCTCGCCGCACTGAAACGCCGCCATGTCCAGGAACCGGGAGAACCCTCCCAGGTTCCGGACGATCCCCTCCGCCTGGACCTCCTCCCTCAGGTACGTGTGGACATAGGTCGTGAGGAAATCGATCTTCTCGCCCCTGTCCTTGCCCAGCAGCGCCGGAAGACTCCCAAACCGGAGAATCTCCTCCAGTGAAAGCGTTCCCCCCAGCTCCTCCGTGACCAGGGGGAACAGATGGCGCTCGACGGCCCTGCCCGCCAGGAGGTTGGCCCCTCCACGCCTGAGCTTTCTCGCGCTGGAACCGGTGAGGATGAACTGGCAGGAGGACTCGCCCATCAGGGCCTGGACCTCGTTGAGGAGGAGCGGGACGCGCTGGATTTCATCCACGAAGATCGTGTGCACTCCCTCCTTCCGGATTTTCTCCAGCGCTTCCCGCCGGAACAGCGCGGGATCCTTCGAGTAGGTCAGGTACGCCTCGGTCAGGAGCAGGTCCACCCGCCAGAGGCGCTTGGTGTAGCGGTTCTGGATCAGGGTGCTTTTGCCCGTCTGGCGCGGCCCGAAGAGGAAGAACGACCGCCGCCTCGGGAGCTCGATTATTCTCTCTACCATGATGCAAGAGTGTACGTTACTCTTGCATCAATGTCAAGGGCCACTCGGAC
>CAYJUA010000118.1:0-5057 GCA_964373295.1 uncultured Planctomycetia bacterium | reverse complement strand
TTCAAGAACCGCTCAAAGATGAGGTCGTGCTCCAGGGGATCCAGGTCGGTGATCCCCAGGCAGTAGCTGACCACCGAGCCGGCCGCCGATCCCCGGCCCGGCCCGACCGGGATCCCCCTGGACTTCGCGTGGCGGACGAAATCCCAGGTGATGAGGAAGTAGCTGGTGAACCCGGTCTTCGAGATGATCGAGAGCTCGTGGTCCACCCGCTCGCGCACCGGCGCACCGGCGCCGGGATAGCGGCCCTGGACCCCCTCCTCCACGAGCTCCCGGAGGTACTGCTGCTGGCTCTTCCCTTCCGGCGGGTGGAACTGCGGCAGGTGCAGCTTGCCGAACTCGAGCTCAACGTTCGCCTTCTCGGCGATCTCGCGGGTGTTGAGGAGCGCCGGCCGTACCTCGCCGAAGAGGGCCTCCATCTCCTGGGGCGACTTGAAATAGAACTCGTCCGTCTCGAACCGGAACCGCTTGGGGTCTTCCAGCGTGGTCTGAGTCTGGATGCAGAGCAGGGTCTCGTGCGCCCGGGCCTGCGACTTCTCCAGGTAATGGAGGTCGTTCGTGGCCACCACCGGCAGGTCCAGCCGCTTGCCCAGCTCCAGCATCTTGGGGATCACCCGGCGCTGGTCGGCGATCCCGTGGTCCTGGATCTCCAGGTAGAAATCCCCCTTGGGGAAGATCCCGGCGTACTCGGCGGCCGCCTTCTGCGCCTTCTCCTCCTCGCCCCGGCTCAGCCAGTAGCTGACCTCTCCCTGCAGGCAGCTGGAGAGGCACATCAGCCCCTTGGAATGCTGGCGCAGGATCTCCTTGTCGATCCGGGGCCGGTAATAGAATCCCTCCAGGTGGGCCTTGGAGATGAGCTTCATCAGGTTCCGGTAGCCCTCCTCATCCTTGGCGAGGAGGATCAGGTGGAAGGAGGCGTCGGAGATCCCCTTCGCCTCCTTGTCCAGCCGCGAGCCGGGGGCGACGTAGGTCTCGACGCCGAGGATCGGCTTGACGCCGCCCTTCATGCAGGCGTCGTAGAACTCGATCAGCCCGAAGAGATTGCCGTGGTCGGTGAGGGCCAGCGCCGGCATCCGATGGCGCCGCGCCGCCCCCACGAGGTCGTGGAGGCGGCCGACGCCGTCCAGGAGCGAGTACTGGCTGTGGACGTGCAGGTGAACAAAATCTGAATGCAGCACAGGGCCTCTTGTTTTATCAGGGCTTGCCGGTCATCGGACACATCCAGGACTTGCCCGGCCGGCTGCCGGTGACCTGGTAATAGATCTTGCAGGCCGTGCCCAGAAGGCTCACGACGATGATGATGAGCCCGACCAGGTTGCCGACCTTCCGGAGCCGCTCCTTCTGGCCGGCGGCCTGCGTGAGCACCCAGTAACCCGCCGCGGCCGAAATCAGCAGAATCCCCACGCCGTGTGATCCCATCATAGTCGACTCCCTCCTTTTGCGTACACAGTGCGCGATACCTACCACGATTAGAGCGGGCCGAAATCAAGCTGCCCGGGCCGCTTCGCTTCGAGGCTGAAGGTCCCATCCGAGTTCGCCCTGCCCCGGAGCTGGTGGTCGCCCGGGTCGGCATGCCCGTGGCCCTGGCTGCTGAAGATGATCTCCGCCTGAGCCGCCGTGACCGTCCAGGTGCTGTTGGCGTTCCCCCCCGGCATCGTCCAGAGGGGCAGAGGCGGCGGCACCACCAGCAGGACGTCGCCGCTGGGGGAGAAGCTGCCGTGCTCCTGGAAATGGATCACCTGCGCCGTCAGAAGGGAGGAGAGGTTGACGATCCCCTCCGCCTCGCGGATGCGGTCCACCATCCGGGTGTACCGCGGGACCGCGGCGGTCGCCAGGATGCCGATGACGACCACCGTGATCATGAGCTCCATCAACGAGAAACCGTTCCTGTGACGTCTCACGATACCTGCCTCCTCGTTAGGATGACGACCCTCACTCCCACTCGATGGTCCCGGGCGGCTTGGAGGTGACATCGTACACCACCCGGTTGATCCCACGGACCTCGTTAACGATGCGGTTGGCCGCCCGCTCCAGCAGGTCCTGCGGCAGGCGGGCCCAGTCAGCGGTCATCCCGTCCGCGCTGACCACCGCCCGCAAGGCCGCCACGTTCTCGTAGGTGCGCTCATCCCCCATCACCCCGACAGAGTTCACCGGAAGCAGGACCGCGAAGGCCTGCCAAACCTTAGAGTACCACCCGCTGCGGCGCAGCTCCTCGATGAAACGGTGGTCCGCCTCCCGCAGGAGCTCCAGCCGCTCCCGGGTGACCGAGCCGAGGATCCGGATGGCCAGCCCCGGTCCGGGGAACGGGTGCCGGCTCAGCATCTCCGCGGGCAGGCCCATCGCCCTGCCGATCCGGCGGACCTCGTCCTTGAACAGGAACTTGAGCGGCTCCACCAGCTTGAGCTTCATCCTCTTGGGGAGCCCCCCGACGTTGTGGTGGGTCTTGATCGTGGCCGAGGGGCCGCCCAAGGGGGAGACCGACTCGATCACGTCCGGGTAGAGGGTCCCCTGGGCGAGGAAGCCCACTTCCCCGTGCCGGTGGGCCTCCTCCTCGAAGCAGGCGACGAACAGCCGGCCGATCCGCCTGCGCTTCTCCTCCGGGTCCTCGATGCCCTGGAGGGCCTTCAGGAAGCGGGCCTCCGCCTTCACCACCACCAGCGGCACCTTGAAATGCCCCTTGAAGGTGCGCTCCACCTCCTCCCGCTCCCCCTTGCGCAGGAGCCCCGTGTCCACGAAGATCGGGACCAGCTGCTTCCCCACCGCCTTGTGGACCAGGAGGGCCGTGACGGAGGAGTCCACCCCTCCGGAGAGACCCAGCACGACGCCGGCCTTCCCCACGGCCTCGCGGATCTCCCGGACCGAGCTCTCGATGAAATGGCTGGGGGACCAGTCGCCCCGGCAGCCGCAGATCTTGAAGAGGAAGTTCCGGAGGAGCTCGGTGCCCCGCTCGGTGTGCATGACCTCCGGGTGGAACTGCACAGCGAACTTCCGAGCGGGGATCGAGCCCATGGCGGCCACCGGCGTGTTGTCGGTGTGGGCGATCGCCTTGAAGCCGGGGGGGACGCGGGTCACGTAGTCGCCGTGGCTCATCCAGCACACGGAGCGGTCCGGCAGGCCGGAGAGGAGCGAATCCGGCTCGTCGATCCGGAGCTCCGCCTTGCCGAACTCCCGGTGGGCCGCCTTGGAAACCTCGCCGCCCAGCATCTTGCCCATGAGCTGCATCCCGTAGCAGATCCCCAGCACCGGGGCGTCCATCTGGAAGATCCCCGGGTCCGGCTTGGGGGCCCCCTTGGCCCAGACCGAAGCCGGCCCGCCGGAGAGGATGATCCCGCGGGGGTTCTGGCGGGCGATCTCGGCGGCCGGGGTGCGGTAGGGGACGATCTTGCTGAAGACGTTGAGCTCCCGGACGCGGCGGGCGATCAGCTGCGCGTACTGGGAGCCGAAGTCGAGGATGACGACCGTTTCCTGGGGGCCTGCCATCGGGGATGCGCTTCTCATCTTATGATTTTACCACGCCGGATGGGTCCAGCCGGCGCAGGCGGAGCTGGCCGCACGCCCCGTCGATGTCCAATCCTCGCGAACGCCGGAGAGTGCACACGATCTTCTTCTCCTTCAGGACCCCCTCGAAGGCCAGCATCCGCTTCATCGGCGGGCGGGCGAAGGGGGCGCCGGGGATCGGGTGGCACGGGATCAGGTTCACCTTGCAGAGGAGGCCCTTCAGCAGGGCCGCCAGCTCCCGCGCCTGCTCGGGGGCGTCGTTGACCCCATCGATCAGGATGTACTCGAAGGTGATGATCCGCTTCGTGGCCCGGACATACGCCCTGGCCGCCCCCATGAGCTGCGAGAGGGGATATCTCCGGTTGACCGGCATGATCTGGCCGCGCAGGTCGTCGTTGGGCGCGTGCAGGGAGATGGAGAGCTCCACCTGCAGCCCCTCTTTGGAGAGGCGCTCGATCATGGGGACCAGGCCCACCGTGGAGATGGTGATCTTCCGGGCGCCTACTTTAAGCCCCTCCGGGTCGTTGAGGACCCGGACCGCCCGGAGGAGGTTGTCGTAGTTGGAAAGGGGCTCCCCCATCCCCATGAAGACGAGGTTCGTCACCCGCGCCGGCTTCAGGGAGCGCTCCGCCGCCAGGACTTCCTGCACGATCTCGCCGGCGGAGAGGTTGCGCCGGAACCCGTCCATGCCGCTGGCGCAGAAGGCGCACCCGTAGGCGCAGCCGACCTGCGTGGAGAGGCAGATCGTCTTGCGCTCCGACCGCTTGCCGGAGGCCCGCCCCTCCACCGGGATCAGCACCGACTCGATGAATTGGCCGTCCCCCAGGCGAAACAGCCACTTGGTGGTGCCGTCGGCGGACTTTTGCTCGGTCACCACCTCCAGGGTCGGGCCGGAGAACTGCCCAGAGAGGAGGTCGCGCAGCTCCTTCGGCAGGTCGGACATCCCCCCCGGGTCCGCGATCCCCTTTTGGTAGAGGGAGTGGAAGATCTGCTTGGCGCGGTAAGCGGGCTGGCCGTGGCGGATGGCCCAATCGGTCAGCTCCGCCAGCGTGAGATCGTAGAGAGAGCGTTGTTTCGGGTCATTCATAGGCGTATGGGGCCCTCTGGACCGGATGCGGGGGGCCCGCACCGCGTTGACAGCCGAGGCGGTGCCGCCGAAGGCGGCAGGGGCACAGGCGCGGAGCGCCGAGTACCCAGCCGAGGATGGCTGCGGCGCGGGTTCCCCGCGACCGGTCCAGAGAGACGTATACGCTATTTGCCCATGCCCACGCGCTGGGTGCGCTGGGCAAGCTTCCCCTCGGTCTGGATGGAGGGGGCGATGATAATCTCGGTGAGCTGGAACTCCTTCGCGTTCCTGGCCCCCACCGACCCCATGGCGGTGGTCAGCGCCCCCACGAGGTTCTGGGTGCCGTCATCCGTCCGGGCCGGGCCGAAGAGGATCTCCTCGAGCGAGCCGGTGACCCCCACGTGGATCCGGGTGCCGCGCGGCAGGTTGGCGTGCGGGGTAGCCATGCCCCAGTGGTACCCCTTGCCCGGCGCCTCCTTGGCGCGCGCGAAGGGGG
>CAYJUA010000117.1:0-5150 GCA_964373295.1 uncultured Planctomycetia bacterium | reverse complement strand
ACGTACAAGGAGCAGCTGCGGGAGGTCAAGGGGCGGGACCTGGCGACCTACGGCTTCCTCGGCTACCCGGTCCTGCAGGCGGCCGACATCCTCCTCTACAAGGCCCACGCCGTGCCGGTGGGGGAGGATCAGATCCCGCACCTGGAGCTGGCGCGGGAGATCGTGCGGCGCTTCAAATTCCTGTACAACGCGGAGATCTTCCCGGAGCCGAAGCCGCTCCTGGCCGAGGAGGCCCGCCTGCTGGGCCTCGACGGCCGGAAGATGTCCAAGTCGTTCGACAACTACCTGGCCCTGGCCGAGGACCCTGCCGAGATCCGGAAGAAGGCCCAGAAGATGTTCACGGACCCGAAGCGGATCAAGATGACCGATCCCGGCCATCCGGAAGAATGCAATGTCTGCCACTACTGGCAGGTCTTCGCGCCCGGCGAGGCGCCGAAGGCGTGGGAGGAATGCCGCGCCTCGAAGCGGGGGTGCACCCAGAACAAGCAGGAGCTGGCGGAGCGGCTGGTGGAGCTCACCGAGCCGTTCCGGGCCCGGCGGGCGAAGGATGCCGCGGCGGAGGCGGACAGGATCCTGGCCGCCGGCGCGCGGCGCGCCCGCGAGGCGGCCGCGGAGACGATGCGGCAGGTGCGCGAGGCGGTCGGGCTGGGGGCAGGGGCGGCGAGGTGACCTACCGGGTCAAGCTGGAGATCTTCGAGGGGCCGCTGGACCTGCTCCTGCACCTGGTCAAGCAGAACCACCTGGAGATCGACGCGATCCCCATCGCCGTGATCACCGACCAGTACCTGAAGTACCTCGAGCTGATGCAGGCGCTGGACCTGGAGGTGGCCGGCGAGTTCCTGGTGATGGCGGCCACGCTGATGCAGATCAAGTCCCGGACGCTGCTGCCGCCGGAGCAGGTCCCGCCGGAAGAGGAGGAGCCGGACCCGACGCTGGAGCTGATGGAGCGGCTCAGGGAGTACGCCAAGTTCAAGCAGGCGGCCGAGCTTTTGAGCGGGATGGAGAAGGAGCGACTGGTGCAGTTCATCCGGCCGGCCGCCCGGGAGGGGGTCCCGTCGGAGGTCGAGGAGTACGTGGAGGCCTCCCTCTTCGACCTGCTCACCGCCTTTTCCAAGTTCATGGAGGGCCAAGTCTCACGGGAGCTGATCCATGAGATCATCCGGGACGAGTACACGGTGGAGCGGAGCATCGAGATGCTCCGCGGCCTCACCCGCCAGCAGGGCAAGGCCAGCGTGACCGAGCTCTTCGGCAAGGCCCGCAGCAAGCCGGAGGTGGTGGCCATCTTCCTGGGCCTGCTGGAGCTGATCCGGCTGAAGGAGATCGCGATCCGGCAGAGCCAGCTTTTCGGCGAGATCTGGATCTTCGCGGAGGGAGCGCAAGAGACGAGCTGACGGGGCGAGCTGTACCGCCCCCTGAATCGGTATCGGGCACTGTGTACGCGTATAGAGGTTAAGGTGGACGAGAAACTCATTAAGCAAATCTTGGAGTCGCTGCTGTTTGTCTCGGAGAAGCCCCTGCTCATCGAGCAGGCCCGGGAGGTGCTCGGGCCCGAGGTGGAGCCGGCGGAGATCCGCCGGCTCCTGCTGGATCTGGGGCGGGAGTGCGAGCAGGACGGGCGGGGCGTGCGGGTCGTGGAGGTGGCCGAGGGGTTCCAGATGGTGACGGACCCCTCGCTGGCCGCGCACATCGCCCGCCTCAACCGCAAGGTGCGGACGGTGCGGCTCACCCGGCCGTCGCTGGAGACGCTGGCGATCATCGCCTACCGCCAGCCGGCGACCCGCGTGGAGATCGAGCAGATCCGCGGCGTGGACGTGGGCGGCGTGCTGGAAACCCTGCTCAAGCTCAACATGATCCGCGTCACCGGCCGCAGGGAGGTGGTGGGCCGCCCCCTGCTGTACGGGACGACGCGGGAGTTCCTGGACCACTTCGGCCTGAAATCGCTCGACGGCCTGCCGAGCCTCGAGGAGCTCAAGACCGTCACCAGCCTGCCGTCGGAGGCCGCGCCGCCTGCTCCCCCGCCGCCGGCCGCGCAGACGCAGCCGGAGGAGAATGTCCCCGGATGAGACTGCAGCCGCTCCGCCGGGGGATTGACCGGGTCGACCTGGGGATCCTCCGCCTGCTCAACCGGCGGGCGGCCCTGGTCCTCCGGATCGGCACGGTGAAGAGGAAGCGGGGTCTGCCGATCGTCGATCAGCGGCGGGAGAGGAGCGTGCTGGACCGCCTGCTCCAGCGCAACGGCGGGCCGCTGCCGCAGGGAGCGGTCCGCAGGATTTTCGGAGAGATCCTCCGTCAGAACCGGCGCCTGCAGGCGCCCGCCGGGGGCGCGCAGGGGGCGTCCAAATCAGGGCGAGCCGTATCGGGCCCCGCAGCCGGTATCGGGCACTGGGTACCGCACAAGGGGAGGTGACCGGTGCCGCACGTCGTCGCCTACCTGGGCCCGGAGAAGACCAACACGCACCTGGCCGCGCTGAAGCGGTTCGGCTCGCGGGCCCGCTACGTCCACGCGCCGACGGTGGAGGACGTCTTCCAGGCGGTGGAGCGGGAACAGGCCGGCTTCGGGGTGGTCCCCATCGAGAACTCGCTCGAGGGGGCGGTCACCCACACGCTGGACCGGTTCATTCACTTCAAGCAGTCTCCGGCCCGGATCTGCGGGGAGATCGAGATGCCGATCCGGCACTGCCTTCTCACGCTGCCCCGCACGCGGCGGGAGGAGGTGAGGGTCGTCTTCTCGCACCCGCAGGCGCTGGCCCAGTGCCGGCGCTGGCTGGACCGGCGCTGCCCGCACGTGGCGCGGCGGGAGACCCGCTCCACGGCGGAGGCGGCGGAGGAGCTGGTCCGGAAGGACAGCTCGCTGTGGCCTCGCGGCCAGCGGGCGGCCATCGGCAGCCCGGAGCTGGCCCGGGAGCACCGCCTGCGGGCGGCGCCGATCCCCGTGGGACGGGACAACCGGACGCGGTTCCTGGTCATCTCCCTGCGCGGGCCGGCCGCGGGCAGGCGGAACAAGACGTCGGTGCTCTTCGCGCTCAAGGACAAGCCGGGGGCCCTGCACGACGCGCTGATGCCGTTCAAGCGGCACCGGATCAACCTGACCAAGATCGAATCGAGGCCGTCCAAGCAAAAGGCATGGGAATACCTGTTCTTCGCGGACCTGGAGGGGGCCGAGTCGGAGCCGCGCGTCCGCAGGGCGCTGGAGGCCCTCCGGCGCAGCACCGCCGGGATGCGGGTGCTGGGCTCCTACCCGGTGGGGAGCGCCCGGTGATGCTTTCCCCCCTGACGCGCAGGGCGCTCGTGGCGGTGACGCCGTACACGCCGGGCAAGCCGATCGAGGAGGTCCAGCGGGAGATGGGCCTGGCCGAGGTGATGAAGCTGGCCTCCAACGAGAACCCGCTGGGGCCCAGCCCCAAGGCGCTGGAGGCGGTCTCCCGCGCCCTGCCCTCCCTGCACCGGTACCCGGACAGCTCCTGCTATCACCTGGTGCGGAAGATCGCGTTAGGTTGGGGGGTGGCGCCGGAGCAGGTGGTGGTGGGCAACGGCTCCGACGAGATCATCACGTTGGCCGCGCGCGCGCTGGTGAACCCCGGCGAGGAGGTGGTGATCGCCCACCCCACCTTCCTCATCTACCGGATCTGCGCCCAGCTGGCCGAGGCGAAGGTCGTCACCGTGCCGATGCGGGATCTCCGGTACGACCTCTCCGCGATGCGGCGGGCCGTGACCCGGCGGACGAAGCTCATCTTCATCGCGAACCCGGACAACCCGACCGGCTCCTACGTGACCCGGGCGGAGGTGGATCAATTCATGCGGGACCTGCCCCCGACCGCCGCGGTCTTCTTCGACGAGGCGTACGCGGAGCTGGTCGACGCGCCCGACTATCCCGAAACGAAGGCCTGGCTCACGCGCCACCCGGTGATCATCGCCCGGACCTTCTCCAAGGCGTACGGCTTGAGCGGCATCCGGGTCGGCTACGGGGTGGCGCCGCGCGAGCTCGCCGAGGGGCTCCAGCGGGTGCGCGAGCCGTTCAACGTGAACTCGCTGGCCCAGGCCGCCGCCGCGGCGGCGCTGGACGACTCCGCCCACCTGGAGGCCACGCGGGCGCTCCTCCGGGAGCAGAAGCCGCTGATCTATCAGGCGCTGAAGGAGCTGGGGCTGCCCTACGTGCCCAGCGCAGCCAACTTCATCCTTTTTCACGCGGGCAGGGCAGCCGCGGACCTCGCGCAGAGGCTGCTGCGCAGGGGCATCATCGTCCGGCACATGGCGGCGTGGGACCTGCCGGAGCACCTGCGGGTCACCCTTGGCCTGGCCGCCGAGAACCAGGCGTTCATTCGCGCACTCAAGGAGAGCTTGTCATGATCATCGTGCTGAAGCCCAACGCGACCGAGCCCCAGATCAAGCACATCGTCTCCAAGGTGAAGACCCTGGGGCTCAAGCCCATGATCTCCCGCGGGATCGAGCGGACGATCATCGGTGTCATCGGGGAGGAGGACATCCTCCGCATCCAGCCGCTGGAGGTCTTCCCCGGCGTCGAGAAGGTGATCCCGGTGCTGGCCCCGTACAAGCTGGTCTCCCGCGAGTTCAAGCCGGCCGACACCGTGGTGGACGTGGGCGGCGGCGTGAAGGTCGGCGGCAAGCAGCTGGTCCTCATGGCCGGCCCCTGCGCGGTGGAGGGCTTCGAGATCCTCTACTCGATCGCCAAGAGCGTGAAGAAGGCCGGCGCCACGGTTCTCCGCGGCGGCGCCTTCAAGCCGCGCACCTCGCCGTACAGCTTCCAGGGCCTGGGGGAGGAGGGCTTGAAGCTGATGCGCGAGGCCGCCGACGATAACGGCCTGCTCGTGGTCACCGAGGTGATGGAGCCGGTCCAGATCGAGCCGGTGGTCGAGCACGCCGACATCCTCCAGGTGGGGGCCCGCAACATGCAGAACTTCAGCCTGCTGCGCTACCTCGGCGACATCCGCAAGCCGGTGCTCCTCAAGCGCGGGATCGCCGCCACCATCGAGGAGTGGCTGATGTCGGCCGAGTACATCATGGCCGGCGGCAACCACCGGGTGATCCTCTGCGAGCGCGGCATCCGCACCTTCGAGACCGCGACTCGCAACACGCTCGACATCAGCGCCATCCCGGTGGTGCGCAAGAAATCACACCTTCCGGTGGTGGTC
>CAYJUA010000116.1:0-5301 GCA_964373295.1 uncultured Planctomycetia bacterium | reverse complement strand
GGCCCTTCGGCCGAGACCACGACCACCACCCTCTCCAACGCGGCCACCCTGCTGGCCCAGGCCTACGGCCTGAGCACCGACCAGAGGACCCAGCTCTTCATCTCGCTGGTGCAGGTCAATGACCTGATGAGAAGCCTGCCGCCGGTGCCGGGCCAGGGGGGCCCGCTGACGCTGCTGCTCCAGGGGCCGGTCCCGCAGCCGTCGGCCGGCGGTCTCCTGGGACTAAGCGTCGTCACACCCTCCGGCCAGGTCCATTCACTGCCGTTCGCGCTGAACGTGAGGACCGGGGAGCTGAGCGTCAGTCTCCTGTCTATCTTCCTGCTGAACCCCGATCTCTCGCAGGCCCTGCTGCAGGCGGTCAGCGACCTGCTCGGGCAGGCGGAGAGCTCTCCCGGCTGGCAGGGATACGGGCTCACCGGCCTCTCCCGGCAGGAGGTCCGTGACGCCGTCTTCCAGGAGCTTCTCTCGGTGCCTGCTCTCACCCAAAACCTTTCCAACAACCAGTTCCTGCAGCTGTCCAACGATCTGGCCGACGCCCTGTTCGACGGCGGAGAGCAGCTGGCCCGATTGGTGGATTCCGGCTACGACCTGGAGGCGCTGGCCAACGACCTGGCGATCCGGATCGCGCAGGCGGCGGGCGCCCTGAATCCGCTGCCGGCTCCGCCGGACGCCCAGACGACCGATCAGGGAATGCTCCTGGCGCAGGCCGCCCGGGATGCGTTCAGGGATTTCCTCGCCGGCCGGGACACCCCGGCGGGCATCGTTCCTGTCCCGATCCGCTCCGCCGAGCCGCCGGCGCCACTGAACGGCCAGCCGGACGACTTCACCCTCTTCCGGAACTTCACACAGGGGCGGGCGGCGACGGTCCCGTTGGTGCAGGCCCTCGCGCGGCTGCGGGTGGAGCAGGCGTTCGTCCGGGCCGGGCTGACCGTCCCCCAGGCCCGCGCCTACCTCAGCAACTTCAAGCCGGCCTATCACCTGCTGGCGGCGCAGGCCGTGCGCGGGCTGGACGCCCAGGGCCGGCTCGTGATCGCCGGCACCGTCCCGGCGCGCGCCTTCCAGGGGCAGGTGGGGCAGGCCCTGCGGCAGCTGCTGGGCGCCAACGGGCAGGTCCAGTTCTCTTTCAACCCGCAGACGCGGCAGATCGGCTTCACATTCAACTTCAACCAGGTCCGGGGCGCCGGCACCCCTGGCCAGCAGACGCTCAGCTTCCTGCAGTTCCTGTCCCAGGCGGGCCGGCTCCAGACCGCCGACAACGTCCGCGTCCAGCGAGACCTCTTCGTGGCGCTGGTGGACTTCCTGGGTGTCGAGGCCGGTTTAAGGAATCTCCGGGACACCGCGCCGGGCGGGCCCAACCAGGCGACGATCCAGGCCCAGATCAACCAGATCATCCAGCTGCGGAGCCAGATCCGCTCTGAGGGCCGCATGCCGGAGCCGGCCCAGCTCAGCCAGGCGATCGGGAACCTGGTGAACATCCTGTCCCAGCGGGGTGGCTTCGACCCGAACCAGCTCCAGGCCCACGTGACGTTCGATGCCAGCGGCCAACTGCAGAACGCCGAGATCCGCGGTTACGCGAACGTCCGGCACCTGACGGCAATGCTGGGCTCCGACAACGTGATTGCCAGTACCCAGATCACGCTGGCCCGCGCGCTCGGCGGCCCGAATGCGGCGATGCCGTTCCGGATTCAGCTGGTGAGCGAGGGGAGGATCCAGCCCGAGTTCTTCGCCACTCTGCAGTTCCGTCACGACAACCCGCAGGACACCCGGGACCGGTTCAACACCTTCCTGAGCCGCGTCCAGGAGTTGTCCCGCACGCAATACTGGGGGGCGGCCGGCCGGGACTTGGAGCGGACCCTGGCCAGGATGGGGCAGGTGGTGCAGGGTCTCGAGCCGCTGCGGGTCCTCTCCACGCAGTCCATGGCTTCACTTGCGCAGCCGATCCGGCTGACCAGCGAGCAGCTGGAGTCCCTGGACACCTTCACGGTGGAGGTGGGGAACTATTCCTTGGGCGACCGGGCCTCCGTTTTCGCGGCCGTCCGCAGCTTGGCGCCCGATGCCCGCACGCGGCTGGATGCTCTCCTGGAGCAGGTCAACGTGGGGGTCCGGGTCGGCAACACGGAACGGGTGGAGATTGAGATCCCGACCCGGCCCTCCTCCGACCGGCCGGAGGAGGCCTACCGGTTCCGCTCGATCGAGTTCCACCATTGGAACTCCTCGAGCCCGGTCGGGCAGGCAATCCAGCGCCTGGCTAACCTGGCCGGCGGCGGGGACAGGGGCCTGGATTTTGTCCACACCCTGCGGCTGAGGGTCACCTTCTCCGACTCGATCCAGGGACCCGACGGCCGGCTCACGCAGAGGGCCTTCCTGACGGTCAGCCAGACGGGGCTGGGGAATCCCCTCACACTGCAGGATCTGCGGCAGCGGCTGCCGAGCGGCACCCCGGCTCGGATCGAGCTGGACCGGCTTTCCGAGCAGGCCCGGATCTTCCCGGGCGCTCACGAGCCGACCGTGGCGCCGAACGAGTTTCGCCTTTCAAACAGCACTCCCATCACGCTGCAGGTGGACCTGGACACGCTGGACATCACGATCGTCGGACGGAACTTCTCCCACACGCTCGGCGGGGCCCCCTCCCCGACGGTGGCCTTCCCGGCGTCGCCGGAGGTCCTTGCCGTCGGCCGGCGCAACGCCGGGCTGATGGAGTACCTGGGCACGCTGCAGGGCCGGCAGGGGCAGGCCCACATCCTGACGGGCGCCACCCTGCGTGGCTTGGCCGGCGCGCTGGGGATCGAGATCCCGGCCGACGGGCAGGTGTTCGGCCTGAACCCCGACCAGGCGATCGAGGTGCGCCTGAGCAGGGACGGGAACATCCTCACCCTCCTGCCCGCGAACGCGATGGCCTTCCGGCAGGCGGGGATGGATCCGTCGTTCGAGGCGATCGTCATCAACCTGGCGGCTGGGCGCAACGGCATGGCGCAGGTCCGCCTCTCCGACGCCGACGGCTACTCCCGCTGGTGGGTGTACCAGTACGACCTCGCCGGCCGGCCGGTCGGCCTGCAGTCCACCAACAGCGACGGCCAGGTGACCGGCGTCACGAACTGGGCGGTCCGCTGGGATGCCGGGTCCGGGCCGGTGCCGATCCCCGGCCAGCAGCGCTACGACCACGGCCGGCCCGGCCCGGGGGCGGAGATGACCTTCCAGGAGGCCGTGAGGTCCCTCATGGACCACCAGAACGTAAACACCCTGATGGTCGCCCTGCCGGACGGCGGCTACTGGCTCGCGCAGCGCGACTCGCCGACCGGCCCGATCCGGCTTGGCGTGATGGGGCTCGACCGGCAGGGGAACACCGTCTTCCACCAGGACCTGGTCTACGTCGAGCCGGTCCGGATCGGTTCGTATAGCGGGAGTCCGCAGACTCTCGGGGAGATCCTGCGGCGCAACCCCGCCGCCGTGATGGGCCGTGTCATGGACCCGAGCGGGAACCGCTTCGTGCTCGTTGCCCACAACCAGCAGGGGGAGCAGATCGCCTGGAGCCGCACCCCCGTGACGCTGCTCAACGGCCGGCCGGTCGTCTCTCCCGGCATGGCCCGGTTCATCGCGCAGGGCACGTTCCAGATCACGCCGTACGGCCTGAGGGTGGACAACGTCACCTACCACAACCCGGCCACCGACTCCTCCGGCCGCGTGCATGCCGGCGAGCAGGTCTACCAGTCCGCCGCCTACAACGGCATCGGGGATTTCCTGCCGCTCCTGAGCCGGCCCAATGCCGGCGATGTCCACGGCTACGTCGTCCACGCGGCCACCGGGCGGCTCGTGCCGGTGACCGTCACGTTGGGCGGCGTGAACGCCCGCGGCGCCCTCGACACCACCGCCCGCGTCTCCCTGCCGGAGGGCACGGTGGTGGCCACTCTGCCGGAGCCGCGGCGGGTCTCGGCCGTGCTCCAGTCCGGATCGTTCCAGACGTCCGACGTCCGGGTCCGCACCCAGTGGACGGTCGGCCCGGACGGCGTGATTGACCTGCAGAGGGGGCAGATCCACGGGGAGGTCTCCGCAGGAACGTGGCAGCGGCTGGATCACCGCACCTACGGCCTGCAGGATTCGCGGGGCAACTTCTACACGCGGGAGGTCCTCTCGCTGGCGGGGACCACGACGCCCACCCGCTGGCAGCTGACCAACGGGAACTGGGCGGACGTCAACCAGCACGCGATCCTGGTCCCGGTGGGCGGCGTCATGCAGGCCGTGAATCTGGTGACGCTCTCCGGCGGCGGCGACCCCGCCCGCCTCCGGACCCTGGCCGGCATCTCGACGCCGGCGGACGGCGCCTACCACGATCCCGACGGCGTCCGGGTGATCGCGCCGGTCCGGCAGGAGTTCCCGATCTTCGCGGGGCTCTCCCCCGACCAGGCGGCCGCGGTGGAGCGGGCGGTGATCTCCCTCGCCCATTCCCGCGGCTACCCGACCGACAACTTCATGGCGGCCGTCCAGAACATCCTGCCGGTCTTAAGCCAGCAGGAGCTGAGGGAGGGGCTGATCTCGGAGCTGTCGGCTCGGCTGAGGCCCGAGCAGAGGGCGCAGGTCCTGGCGCTGGTCTCCACCGACAGCTTCCTGAACTCCCTGAGGGAAGGGGATCCCGGCTCGCAGATTGCTTGGTTCAGCACCGGCGTCTCCCGCCTGGCGGCCCAGATGCCGGACAACTCCTGGAGCCGGCTGGCGGTGGTCCAGGGGATCGGCGCCGACGGCCAGGCCAATGAGCTGGCGGTGCTGGCCGGCGCCGGCGACGTCCACGGTCTGACCGGCGGCGCGGTCTACACCGGCCCGCGCGGCACCGGATCGCTGGTGCCGGTCACCTACTCGCTGGTCTTCAACGCCCAGGCCGGGCGGTGGGGGGTCACGAACATCCGCTCCGCCTCCACCGGGGAGCCCCTGTCCAGGAACGCCTATCTTCAGGACCGGACCGGCGCCACGGTGCACCTGGCGCCCCGGGACGAGAACGCCTTCTTCCAGGTGCGGGACCGGGCCGTCATCCGGATGGGCATGGAGGAGGGGCTCATGGGGGCCGACGCGATGGAGCGGTTCCAGAGGGGCGAGCTCCACCGCGACGGGCTGGCCCAGGTCGAGATGACACTGCTGGACGGCCCGCGCGGGGCGGAGTACGCCCGCCATGTGAACGAGCAGATGCTGCCCCTGATGACGACCGGCAGCCGGGACCTCTACGTCGAGCTGCAGCTGCAGGATGGCGGAGTGACCGGCACCCGGCTGGTGGGGGTGGACCCGGCCGATTCCCGCGCCGCCATGACGCAGATC
>CAYJUA010000115.1:0-5357 GCA_964373295.1 uncultured Planctomycetia bacterium | reverse complement strand
AGCTTGGTGGTGGCGCTGTAGCGGTGGAGGAAGCCGCCTCCGGGCTCGGCCGGCATGGAGTTGAAGGCGTCCAGGATCCGCTGCGCCGAGGCGTGGTCCCCCGCGGAGATGAAGGCCATCGCCGCCAGCGCGTTATCGTACGTGTAGGAATAGTCGACCGCATCTTCGGCGTAGGAATCCACGAGCCCTGACGCGGTGATCCGGGAGCGCAGGTAGCTGAGGGCGGAATCCACCTTGCTTACTACGGGAGGCGGTTTGGCCGCGTGGGCCGTGGCTGTCGCCGACAGCATCGCAGCGGCCAACACGAGCCCGAAGATTGCTTTGGTCCGAATGGGATGTCTCATGGGATACGCCTTCTCTCTTCTTACAAAAGTATAGATGAAGGGCGGTTCACTGTGGGGAAAAATTTTCAGCGCCGGAGCCGCTTGAAAACCGGGAGGATCGGCTCGTGGTCCTCTCCCAGGAGAGGCCGGATGCCGACCACGCTGAAGAAGAGCTGAAGGGAGGAGACCCGCCGGCTGGAGGCGCGCACCTCCTGGAAGCGGGGGGCCAGGAGCAGGTAGACCGCCAGGCGCAGGGCGCCGGACAGGGTGAAGAGGAAGAGCAGGCGGTGGCCCAGGAGCGGCGGGAGGCGGTCCGCCAGGAGGCCTCCCAGCGAGGTCCCCGCGAAGATGGCGATCCCGTTGATCAGGTTGAAGTAGCCGAGGCAGCGGACCCGCTTCTCCGGCGTCACGGCATCGAAGATGAAGTTCGTGGCGCACAAGTTGAACCCGCCCCAGGTGAAGCCGGCGACCAGCTCCACGAAGACCAGGTAGGCCGGGCTCGGCGAGACCAGCCAGAGCAGGGGGATGAAGGGGACGATGATCCCGGTCGTCTTGAGGACCCGGGCGTTGCCCACCGCGTCGGCGTGGCGCCCCCAGATCGGCAGGGTCAGGAGGCCCGGCACGACGGCGGCCAGGTGCACCACCATGTAGGTCGCGTAGTCGAAGCGCAGGTCCCGCAGCATGTAGACGCTGAAGAACGGCGCGGCGAGGAAGGTGGTGAAGACGATGCCGGCCGTGTAGAAGACGAACTTCACGAAGTTGCTCTCCCGGAACCGCCGGAGGAACATGAGGAAGGTGAAGTCGTTGCCGGGCGACGCGCGCGCCGGCATGTCGGCCATCCGGGAAAGCTGCCAGGCGGAGATGAAGCGGGCCGCGCAGGCGGCCGCCACGATCGCGGCGAAGCCGGCCGCGGGGGCGGTCCGCTTGGCCGCCGAGAGGGTGAGCCCCGCCAGGCCGATGCAGGCCAGCTGGGCCGCCACGACGATGCGGGCCCGCCCGCCGAAGTACAGCCCCCGCTTCTCGGCCGGCAGGTAGTCGCTCATCAGGCTGCCCCACGCCGGCCCGATCAGGTTCAGCAGGACGCGGAAGGCGGCCATGAGCGCGATGAGCAGCCCGATCTTCCCCGGCAGCGGCAGGAGGGGCAGGGCCGCCACCGGGATCAGCAGGGCCGCCTGCAGGGCGGCGGTCCGCCAGACGAAGCGCTGGCGCGAGCCGACCCACCCCACCGCCTTCACGGCGAAGAGGAGGGAAAGGGACCCCAGCAGGTGGGGAAGGGCCGAGAGGAGGCCGATCTGCGGGGTGGTGGCCCCGAGGAACAGGGCCAGGGGGATCAGGTAGTAGTCAAAGATCCCCAGCATGACGGATGCCGGGATCGCTTCAAAGCGGGAGATCCGCAGGGACTCCCGGACGCGGTGGGCCAGGTCGGGCACGGGGTTATGCTACGATAAGGAAAGGAGGATTCCAAGAGATGAGCGGGCGGAGAGGAATTTTCGCGGGGATCTTGTTGCTTCTTTGGATGTCGGCGTACGTGGCTTCTGCGGCATCAGGGGCGACGACGGAGGGCCGCGACGACCTGCTCCCGCTGGGCAGCGCGGCGCCGGATTTCCGCCTGCCGGACGTGGTCAGCGGGAAGACGGTCTCCCTGGACGACTTCGCGGGGAAGAAGGGGCTCCTGGTCATGTTCATCTGCCGGTACTGCCCGTACGTGAAGCACGTGCAGGAGGGGCTGGCGCGGCTGGGCCAGGATTATCAGGGGAAGGAGATCGGGATCGTGGCGATCAGCGCCAACGACCCGGCGGGCGTGCCGCAGGATGCGCCGGAGAGCCTGAAGGAGATGGCCCGCGAGCAGGGCTTCGTCTTCCCGTTCCTCTTCGACGAGACGCAGGAGACGGCCCGGGCCTACACGGCGGTCTGCACGCCGGACTTCTTCCTGTTCGACGGCGGCCGGCGCCTCGTTTACCGGGGGCAGATGGACGACAGCCGGCCCGGCGGCGGGGTGCCGGTGACGGGCCAGGACATCCGCGTGGCCATGGACGCCGTGCTGGCGGGGCGGCCGGTGCCCGCGGAGCAGAAGCCCAGCGTCGGCTGCTCCATCAAGTGGAAGAGGTGAGCTTTAACCTGCGTGCTGTAGCGCCCCTTCGATCGGTATCGGGCACTGGGTACGCGAAGAGGCGTTTCGTGGACATCTCCGTCCCGCTGCGGGACGGCAGGGGCTGCTGGCTGGGGGTTAGTCGGAGATCTCGACCGGCCCGACGACCTCGTGCTTGACGCAGTTCTTGCCGGTCTGCTTGGCGGCGCTCACCAGGGCGTCGCCCTTCCTCAGCATCTCGGCCGCCGTCTCCGGCGACCGGGCGAACGTGGCCACGCCGAAGCTGAAGCTGACGGGCCACTCGTTCTTCTCCGCGGTGTCCAGGAGGTGCCTCTGCAGGCGCTGCACCACGATCCGCGCCGCCTCCGCCTGAGTCTCCGGCAGGAGCAGGGCGAACTCGTCGCCGCCCAGCCGGCCGATGAGGTCGGTGGCGCGGGTCTTCTGCTTGAGGGTGTAGGCGATCTCCTGGAGCAGGGTGTCGCCGGCGCTGTGGCCCATCCGCTGGTTGACGAACCGCAGGTTGTCGACGTCCAGGTAGACCAGCGTGAAGGGGTGCTTGTAGCGGTGCGACCGCTGGATCTCGAGCTCCGCCTTGACGATGAAGCTCTGCTTGTTGGCCGTCTTGGTCAGGTAGTCGGTGCGGGGCGACTCCCTCTCCCGTTCCACCTCCGCCTTGACGGCGGCCAGGAGCGCCGTGACCGTGAGCAGGATGGCGAGCCGCATGAGGGCGTTCCAATAGGGAGTGTACTCCAGGGCCGACTCCGGGCGGAAGCCGGTGTCGGCGGCGAACCAGAGGACGGCGCCGGCCAGGGAGAAGGCGATTGCCGCGCCCGCGCCGGCGAACCAGCCGGCCAGCGCGACGGGGATGAGGTAAAGGGCGTCGAGGGAGATCTCCGCGCCGGTGTAGAGGTCCACGACGCCGATGAGGGACAGGACGGACAGGGCCGCCAGGATGGAAGCCGCCTGGGAGTCTTTCATCGAATGCTATTATATCAAGAAAAGAGCAGTCCGCTTCTGCCAGACCCACTTCTCGCTCGCAGCGGCCGCCCAACGCATGAGAAGTGGGTCGGTCAGAAGCGGACTGATTTTAGACCGGGGCGATGACCGACGCGCTGGTCCTGGGCGCCACCGGCCACATCGGGGCGCATGTCGTGCGGGCGCTCCTGGCCGGCGGGCACCGGGTGCGGGCCGCTTACCGGAACGAGAGGTACCTGCGGGTCCTGGAGGGGCTCGATGTGGAGCGGGTTCGGGTGGACCTGGAGGAGCCGGGGGGACAGCTCCCCGCGGCGCTGAAGGGTTGCCGGTGGGTGTTCCACGCGGCGGGGTACTATCCCTCCCGGAGGGAGAGGCCGGAGGAGGCCGTCCGCAAGGGGGCCGAGTCCGCGCGTCGTGTGCTGGAGGCGATCCGCCGGGCGGTGCCGGAGCGGGTGGTCTTCACCAGCAGCTCCTCCACCGTCCGGGCGGTGCCGGGGCGGGCGGCCACCGAGGAGGATTCGGAGTCCTGGCCCCCGGCGGAGTGGAGGAACCTCTACGCCCGGGTGAAGATCGTGATGGAGCAGGAGGCGCTCCGGGCGGCGCGGAGCGGGATGCCGCTGGTGATCGTAAACCCGTCCCTGTGCATCGGCGAATACGACGCGCACGCCTTTTCGGGACGGGCGCTGTTGGCTTTCGGCAAGTACCGGGTCCCGTGGGTGACGGAAACGGTCTTCAACATCGTCTACACGGGGGACGTCGGTGTGGGGCACCTTCGGGCGGCCGAGCGGGGCCGGGCGGGGGAGCGGTACCTCCTGACGGGGGAGAACCTCTCGCTCCGGGAGTTCGCCCGGATCGTGGCGGAGGAAGCCGGGGTGCCGGCGCCGCGCTGGAGGATGCCGTACCCAATGGCCATGGCCGCGGGTGCGCTGGCGGAGGGATGGGCCTGGCTCACCGGGAAGGCGCCATTTTTCACCCGGCAGGAGGCGGCCCGGGTGCGCAGGGGGCATCCCCTGGATGGCTCCAAGGCGGCGAGGGAGCTGGGTGTGCCTCAGACGCCGGTGAAGGAGGCGGTCCGACGGGCGGTGGCTTGGTTCAGACAAGAGGAGGTCTTGAGATGAAAGGATTTATCCTGGGGTTGTCCCTGCTGGTCATCTGCGGGTGCGCCTCCGCGCCGAAGAGGGCGCCGGCCTCCCCCGCCCGCGCACCCGCGGCCGCCTCCGGCCGGGCCGTCGTGTTCCCGCCGGCCTGGGTCATCTATCCCGCGGACAGGGATGGGGAGGGCGTGCGGATGGAGGAGTGGATCCAGGACCACCCGATCCCCACCGACATGGAGATCTCCATCCACGACGTCTCCCGGGGGGAGACCTCCAGCTCCCACATCGTCCAGATCCGCAAGGCGGAAGCGCTCCACGTCCATGAGCACCACGATCTCATCGCCGTCATCCAGAAAGGGCACGGGGTGCTCCGGATGGGCTCGCGGGAGATGCGCGCGGCGCCCGGTAGCGTGTTCAGCATCCCGCGGGGCGTGCCGCACTCCTTCGTGAACGAGTCCGAGGAGCCGGCCGTGGCCTTCGTGGTCTTCACCCCCGCCTTCGACGGCCAGGACACCATCCCCCTGCCCGAATAGCCCGGGACCGCCTTCCCCTTGCCTGCCCAAGAGCACCTGCGCAACATCGCCATCATCGCGCACGTGGACCACGGGAAGACCACCCTGGTTGACGCGATGTTGCGCTACACCCACGCGGTGCGGGGCGCCCTGGCCCAGGGGACGCTGATCATGGACTCCATGGACCTGGAGAGGGAGAAAGGGATCACGATCCGGGCCAAGAACGCCAGCATCCGGTACGGCGACCGCAAGATCAACCTCGTGGACACGCCCGGCCACGCCGATTTCGGGGGCGAGGTGGAGCGGACCCTGCGGATGGTGGACGGGGCGCTGCTGCTGGTGGACGCCAAGGACGGCCCGATGC
>CAYJUA010000114.1:0-5449 GCA_964373295.1 uncultured Planctomycetia bacterium | reverse complement strand
ACGAGGAGGGGGGCCAGCTCACCGAGAAGGTGCGCCGCCGCCCGTACTCGGTGGTCCTGCTGGACGAGCTGGAGAAGGCCCACCCGGACGTCTTCAATCTTCTCCTGCAGGTGCTGGAGGAGGGACGCTTGACCGACAGCTTCGGCCGGAAGGTGGACTTCAAGAACACGGTCCTCATCATGACCTCCAACATCGGGGCGGAGCTCCTCCGGAAGGAGGGGTCGCTGGGCTTCAAGACGGCCAAGGCCGACGTGACCTACCAGGACATGAAGACGCAGCTCCTGGACGAGATGAAGAAGGCCTTCAAGCCGGAGTTCCTGAACCGCGTGGACGACGTGATCGTCTTCCGCCCGCTCGTCCGGGAGGACCTGCACAAGATCGTGGAGATCGAGATCGCGGAGGTGCGGGCGCGGCTCAAGGAGCAGGGGGTGTCGATCGAGCTCACGCCGGCGGCCAAGGAGTTCCTCATCGACAAGGGCTTCGACCCGATGTACGGCGCCCGGCCGCTCAAGCGGACCATCTCGCGGTTCCTGGAGGACTCCCTGGCGCAGGAGATCATTGCAGGCCGGTTCAAGGAGGGCTCCGCGCTCGTCGTGGACACCGACAAGGATCACCTGACGTTCCGCCTGGCCGATGCCCCGGCCGCCACGCCTCACGCGTAAACCGATCCGACCCGCTGTTCCGTGACAAGACGACCCATCCTGATCATCCTGGCGTTTCTCTTGGCCGGGGCCGTCTATTTCGGCGGAGAGGCGCTGGCCCGGACGGCCCTGGAGGAGGGATTGAGCCGGTCCCTGCAGGTGCCGGTGAGCATCCGCCGCCTCTCCTTCTCCCCGCGCCAGATCACCCTGCACGGCCTGTCGCTCGCCTCCGCCGGGTCGGCCCCCGCGCCCGTGGCCATCCGGCGCATCGGGATCGAGGGGTCGCCCCTCTCCACGATGGGCCGGTGGCTCTTCAAGCGCTCCTGGAAGGAGGGGACCCAGGAGACCCTCACGGTGACCGGGCTCACCCTGTCGGCATGGGGCATGCCCCTGCACGCCGCCGGCCGGGTGACGGTGACGGCCGAGCCGGGCCAGTCGGCCTGGTGCGAGGGGTGGCTCACGCTGGAGCACCCGCTGGTCCGGGGGGAGATCGAGATCAGCGGCCGCGCCAAGGAGCCGGTGGTCTACGGCTGGCTGGACGGGCCGGGGATCGGGAGGCATCCCTTCGTCGGCCAATTCCTCGTCGGCAAGGAAGGGGTCGCCCTGAGGAGGATGGATTTCGCCGGGGGCTGGAGCGCACAGGGGGCGTTCTCCGCGCCGGAGGGGTTCCCCTGGAGCGGGGAGCTCACCGTGGCCGGGCCGGGCCGGCGGTACGAGCTGCGCGTGGACCCGCTCGCCGAGCGGCGGCTTCGGGCCGTGCTCCAGACGCGCCGCGAGGGGGAGCCGTCGAAGAGGATCTCCGCGACATGGCGCGTGAACCGCTCCCGGCTGGAGCTGGAGGCGGAGCTCCTGGGCGAGGAGGCGCTTTTGGACGGGCAGGTCGACCTGAGGCCGCCCCACGCGCTGGACCTGAAGATGGATTTCCGCCAGCTGGACGTGGGGGAGCTCCTCCGGCTGTACCTGCCGGGCGTGGTGGAGTCGAGCGTCTCGGGCCGCGTGCAGGGGCAGGTGACCCTGACGGGGCCGGTCCATCGCCCGGTGAGCATGGGGGAGCTGTTCGGCGCGGAGGGCTCTCTCGGGCAGATGAGGTTCGACGCCATCGCCCTGCGCTTCGAGGGGCAGGGGCCGCTCCTGCGGATCCACGACTCGCAGATCGTCAAGCCGCGCGAGGCGGTCTCCATGGAAGGGACGGTCGACCTGCGCCGGATCGGGCAGGACGATTTCTTCCGGGAGGTGAAGCTGCGCCCGCAGGAGCGGGAGCTGGAGGTGATCGGCCTGGAGCTGCCCGTCTCGCCGCGGGAGAGCGTGAGCCTGCGCGTCAATGCCGAGGAGGAGGTCCTCTCCGTGGAGCACCGGAGGAAGTTCTGAAGCAAGGAGAGCGCGATGAGGTGGGAGCTGGAGCGCCCCCTCCGTTGGTATCGGGCACTGGGGACGCCCTCAAGTAGATACGGATGCATTTGTTGCAGGAAAGTGATGATGCGGACAACGCTGGAATTAAGTAAAAAACGCTAGATGCAGCGGCCGGTCAGCGCGATCAGCCGGAACCTGCTGGAGCCCCTCGGAGACGTCTCCCTCTCCTTTTTCGGCTACGTCGGCGGGGCGGTGATGCTGCTCACCCGCGGCGTCACCAGCGCGTTCCGGCTGCCGTGGGGAGCGTGGCTGTCGATGATCGTCCTGCCGTGGCGGTGGCCGGTCCTTTCCCGTGACCGCCGGTGGGCGCTGATCTCCGACCAGATGGACAAGATCGGCGTGGCCAGCTTCCCGCTGGTGTTCCTGACGGCCCTCTTCACCGGCGTCGTGCTGGCGCTCCAGAGCGCCTACCAGCTCCAGAAGCTCTCCGCCGAGACTTACGTCGGGTCGCTCGTGGCCCTCTCCATGACGCGGGAGCTGGGCCCCGTGCTGACGGCGCTGGTGATCGCCGGGCGCGTGGGGGCCGCCATCACGGCGTCGATCGGCACGATGAAGGTGACCGAGCAGATCGACGCCCTGCGGACGCTGGGGGTGGACCCCGTCCGGTACCTCGCCGTCCCGAGGATCGTGGCGCTCTCGATCATGCTGCCGATCCTGGTGATCTACGCGGACATGATCGGGATCCTGGGGGGATACATCGTGGGGGTCTACAAGCTGGGGATCGGCTCCTCGCTCTACATGAACATGACGTGGGACCCGCTCCGGCTCAAGGACGTCCTGACGGGGCTTTTCAAGGCGTGGGTCTTCGCCATGATCATCGCCACGGTGGCCTGCTACGAGGGGTTCGAGACCGCTGGCGGGGCCGAGGGGGTGGGGCGGGCCACGACCCTATCGGTGGTGGTCTCCTTCATCCTGATCATCACGTCGGACTGCTTCTTCACGGCGCTCTTTTACTTCGTCTTCCCGTAGGGATGATCGAGATCATCAATCTCCACAAGAGCTTCGAGGGGCACCGGGTCCTGGACGGGGTGAACCTGACCATCCAGGACGGGGAGACCATGGTGGTCATCGGCCGCTCCGGCGTAGGCAAGTCGGTCCTGCTGAAGCACATCGTGGGGCTCATGCCTCCCGACAGCGGGCAGGTGATCGTCGACGGCGAGGAGATCTCCCGTCCGGACAACGGAAGGGCGGGGAAGAACCACGGATTCGCCATGCTGTTCCAGGGGGCGGCCCTGTTCGACTCGCTCACCGTGGGGGAGAACGTGGCCTTCCCTCTGCGGGAGCACACGAAGATGACGGAGGAGCAGATCGGGGCGCGCGTCCGGGAGTGCCTGGGGCTGGTGGGGCTGGCCGGCATCGAGCACCTGAAGCCGGCGGAGCTCTCCGGCGGGATGAAGAAGCGCGTGGGGCTGGCCCGGGCCATCGCCCTGCAGCCCAAGGTGATCCTGTACGATGAGCCGACCACCGGGGTCGACCCGATCATGTCGGACTCCATCAACAAGCTCATCAAGGGGCTCCATGACCGCCTGAAGGTGACCAGCATCGTGGTGACCCACGACATGGTCAGCGCCTACTTTGTGGGCGACCGGATCGCCATGCTCCATGAGGGGAGGATCGAGGAGGTGGGCACGGCCGAGCAGATCCGCTCCACGAAGAACCCGGTGGTGCGGCAGTTTATCCTGGGCACGTCCGAAAACGGAGGATAGAGAAGAACAATGGCAGCTCCCGCGACCCGAGAGGTCAAGGTCGGCCTGTTTGTCTTCATCGCGTTCGTCCTGCTGGCCGTGGTGGTCTTCTCGATCAGCGATTTCTACACCAGCCAGGCGCAGTACACCTATCCGCTCCGGTTGCGGTTCAATTTCGTCAACGGGATCGAGGTCGGGGCGCCGGTGCGGGTCTCCGGCGTCCATGTGGGCGAGGTGCGGGCGGTCCGGGTCTACCGGGATGAGGCGAACCAGCAGATGCAGGTGGAGGTGGGGGCGCGGATCTCGAGGGACGCCCCGCTCGAGGAGGACTCCGTCGCCTACATCAACACCCTGGGGCTCCTGGGGGAGAAATACGTGGAGATCGTTCCCGGCACGCCGGGGGCGCGGCTGATCAGCCCGGGCGAGATCCTGGCCGGCAGGGACTCCGTCTCCACGGAGAAGATGATGGAGTCGGGCTACGGGGCCGTGCGGGAGCTGGAGAAGGCCGTGGCCGCGGTGAACTCCATCCTGGGGGACCCGCAGACGCAGGAGAACATCCGGGCGACCCTGGGCAACTCGCAGGAGGCCATGCAGCAGCTCACCCTCTTCCTCTCGCAGGCCAACGCCGTCATGGGAAAGATCACCCGCGGGGAGGGCACCATAGGCCGGCTCCTCACGCAGGACGACCTCTACCATGACCTCAAGGAGCTGACCGCGGATCTGAAGGCGCATCCCTGGAAATTATTTTTCGGTCCCAAGGAGAAGAAGAAGTGAAGGCATCTGATTGTTCTTTCATCATAGGAGGGAAGCTCGATGACGCTGTGGATCATCCGTTTCTTTTTCGTGGCGCTGTGCACCCTGATGAGCTACCAGATGGGGCAGGCCGTTCCCTTTTTCGGCTCCTCCTCGCCGGCGGTGGCGTCGGCCATCGGTGCGGGGCTGGCCCTGTGCCTCATCGGGGCGGAGTTCGCCCTGAAGAAGGTCTCCACCCGAGGCCTCTCAGCGGCGGTGTTCGGCCTGCTGTTCGGGCTCATCCTGGCGCGTCTGATCATCAGCACGATGGACCTGGTGCCCGTGGGCCCCGAGGTGGGCAACCCGATCCGCTCGGTGATCCTGGTCACCTTCTCCTACCTGGGCATGGCCATCGCCATGCGCCAGCGCGATGAGTTCAATGTCATCATCCCGTACGTCAAGTTCTCGCGCCAGGACCAGCGGGAGGAGATGGTCATCCTGGACACGAGCGTGGTCATCGACGGCCGGATCGCCGACATCTGCCAGACCCGGTTCATCGAGGGGCGGTTCATCGTCCCCCGCTTCGTCCTGAAAGAGCTCCAGCAGATCGCCGACAGCCAGGACCCGATCAAGCGCAACCGCGGCCGGCGGGGCATGGACGTGCTCGCCCGGGTCCAGAAGATCCCCCACATCGACGTCCGCATCCACGAAGAGGATTTCGCGGAGCCCAAGGAGGTGGACGCCAAGCTGGTGAAGCTCGCCAAGATGATCGGGGCCAGGATCCTCACCAACGATTTCAACCTCAACAAGATCGCCGAGCTCCAGGGGGTGCAGGTGCTCAACATCAATGAGCTGGCCAACGCCTTGAAGCCCGTGGTCCTGCCGGGGGAGGTCATGGAGGCGAGGGTCATCAAGGAGGGGAAGGAGTACAACCAGGGGGTGGCCTACCTCGACGACGGCACGATGGTGGTGGTGGAGCAG
>CAYJUA010000113.1:0-5487 GCA_964373295.1 uncultured Planctomycetia bacterium | reverse complement strand
ACGTGGACATGGCCGGCCGGGACATCGGCGGCTACGTGACCGAGGCCAAGCGCCGGGTGGCCAAGGAGCTCGAGCTTCCGGCCGGCTACGCGCTCACCTGGAGCGGGCAGTACGAGAACATGATGCGGGTGAAGGAGCGGCTCAAGGTGGTGCTGCCGCTGACCCTCTTCATCATCTGCCTGCTCCTCTACATGAACACCAAGTCCGCGGTGAAGACCGGGATCGTGCTCCTGGCGGTGCCCTTCTCCCTGATCGGGGCGGTGTGGCTGCTCTGGGCGCTCGGCTACAACATCTCGATCGCCGTCTGGGTGGGGATGATCGCCCTGATGGGGCTGGACGCCGAGACCGGCGTCTTCATGCTCCTTTTCCTCGACCTCTCCTATCACGACGCGGTCCGCCGCGGGAAGATGCGCACGGAGCAGGACCTGGAGGAGGCGATCGTCCATGGGGCGGTGAAAAGGGTGCGGCCCAAGCTGATGACGGTGATGGCCGCCTTCATGGGGCTCCTGCCGATCATGTGGTCCCATGGCGCGGGGGCGGACCTGATGAAGCGCATCGCCGCCCCGATGGTGGGAGGGCTGGCGACTTCCTTTATCCTGGAGCTCCTGGTCTACCCGGCGGTCTACGCGATCTGGAAAGGGAGGGAGATGAAGCATGGAGAGCATCCATCCGATCCTGGCGCATTTTCCGCTGGCGCTGCTGACGGCCAGCCTGCTGGTTGAGGCGCTGGCGCTGGGAACGCTGGGCGCGGCGGCGGCGGTGCTCAGCGGGCGGGCGGCGGCGGTGGTCGGGCACGAGCATGAGGTCGTGATAGGATGCTTTCAGGAGGAAGATCCATGATGAGGACAGCCTGATCGCCATCAAGAAGGTGAGCGCGAAGGGAAGTTAAAGTTGAGCAAGAAGCACACCGCAGAGCACTGCGCCGCCTGCGAGCCGGGCAAGCCGCTCTCCTGGTGGAAGGACCAGGTCTGGTGGGGACTGGCCCTCATGGCGGTGGTGCTGGCGCTGGGCCGGGTCTGGCCGGCCGCGGCACCGGTCTCGGCCGCCCTCTGGGGATACCTGGAGAAGGCCGGCTGGGCCCTCCTGCTGGGGCTCTTCCTGGGCGGGGCCGTGGAGCGCTACATCCCGAAGGAGTACATCACCCTGTGGCTGACCGGCCGGCACCGCCGCACGATCCTGGCCTCCGCGGGGCTGGGTTTCCTGGCCAGCTCCTGCAGCCACGGCTGTCTCGCCCTTTCCATGGAGCTGTACAAGAAGGGGGCTTCGGTCCCCGCGGTGATCACCTTCCTGCTGGCCAGCCCCTGGGCCAGCATGTCTCTGACCCTGCTGATCGTGTCGCTGATGGGCTGGAAGGGTCTGTTGATCGTCCTGCTGGCCCTGATCGTGGCGGCGGTGACCGGCTTTGTTTTCCAACAGCTCGAGCGCAAGGGGATGGTGCACGGGAACCCGCACACGGTCCCTGTGAGGAAGGGCTTTTCCATCTGGGTGGATCTGGGAGAGCGGTTCCGCCGGAAGCGGTGGACATCCCACGCGCTCACAGAGGATCTCCGGGCGATCCTGAAGGGGAGCTGGGAGCTGGGGCGGATGGTGCTCTTCTGGGTGGCCCTGGGGTTCACCCTCAGCGCCGTCTTCGGAGCGGCCGTGCCGCAGCACTGGTGGGGCCGGTGGTTGGGCCCCTCTGCGCTGGGCCTGCTGGCCACGATGGGGATTGCCGCTGCTTTCGAGGTCTGCTCCGAGGGGACCGCTCCGCTGGCGGTGGAGCTGTACCGCAGGACCGGCGCCCTGGGCAACGCGTTCGGCTTCCTCATGGGAGGGGTGGTGACCGACTTCACGGAGCTCTCGGTGCTGTGGGCGAACCTGGGCCCGAAGGCGGTCGGCTGGCTCCTGCTGGTGACCCTGCCGCAGATCTTTCTTCTGGGGATGGTGATGAATCTTTTGGCGCGCTGAGGCATCTCAAGGGACAGGAGGCATCGATGCCGATCATCACGGTGGACCTGTTTGAGGGAAGGACGCGGGAGCAGAAGGAGAGCTTCTCCAGGGCGGTGACCGACCTGGCGGTCCAGCTCCTGAAGGCGCCGGCGGAGCACACCTGGGTCGTCTTCCGCGACCATGCGAAGTCGGACTGGGCGATGGGAGGGAAACTCTGTGACAAGTAGCCTGAACCTGCTCACGGCGGCGGCGGCGGGGCTGGTCTCCTTCCTCTCTCCCTGCGTCCTGCCGCTCATCCCCGGCTACATCTCCTTCATCTCCGGGGTATCGCTGGGCGACCTGCAGGCCGCCGGCGCGCCGGCGCAGGTGACCCGTCGGGCGTTCATCAGCAGCGTCTGGTTCGTCCTCGGCTTCTCGGCGGTCTTCGTGGCGCTGGGCGCCTCTGCCACCGCCATCGGCTCCCTCCTCCTGGAGCGGTTGGCCCTGCTCCGGCAGGCGGCCGGCGTGGTGATCGTGGTCCTGGGCCTGCACCTGACCGGCATCTTCCGGATCCCCTTCCTTAACTACGAGAAGAAGCTGGAGGTCCGCCAGCGCCCCCTCTCCTCGGCCGGCGCGTTCCTCGTGGGGGCCGCCTTCGCCTTCGGCTGGACCCCCTGCATCGGCCCGATCCTGGCCGGGATCCTGGCGCTGGCCTCGACGCAGGAGACGGTCTTCCAGGGAATGCTGCTCCTGGCGGTCTATTCGCTGGGGCTGGGCGCCCCCTTCCTCGCCACGAGCCTGGGTGTGGGGGCGTTCCTCAAGTTCTCGGTCCGGTTCCGCCGCTACCTGCGGGCCGTGGAGATCGCCAGTGGCATCCTGCTGATCGCCATCGGCATCCTGATCTTCACCGACCGGCTCACCCTGTTGGCCCGGTACCTGTCTTTCTTCAACCGTTTCGCGTTGTAACGTAAGTAAAAGGGGTCGGGTCGACCTGGCACCTTAGAAAGGAGGATTCGTGATGAAACGGATCGGATCGTTCGCTCTTCTGGTTGTGGCCGTTCTTGCCGGTTACTGGATCATGAACGGGGCGAGGGACGCCCACTCGGCCGCGGAAAAGTCGGCCGCGGGCGCTGCCCAGCGCTCGCCGGCGCCCGATTTCCGGGTTACGGGGCTGGATGGCAAGCCGATCCAGCTCTCGGCGCTCAAGGGGAAGGTGGTCCTGCTGGATTTCTGGGCGACCTGGTGCCCTCCCTGCAAGGCGGAGATTCCGCACTTCAAGGCGCTGAAGAGCGCGTACGGGCCGAAGGGAGTGGAGATCATCGGGCTGTCCGTTGACCAGGAGGGGGAAGGGGTTGTCCGCTCCTTCGCCCAGGCCGAGGGGATGAACTATCCCATCGCCGTGGTCGGGCAGGACCTCACCCAGAAGTACGGCGGGATCCGCGGGATCCCCACGACGTTCCTCATCGACAAGGAGGGGCGCATCGCGAAGAAGTACGTCGGCTACCAGGACAAGGAAGTGTTCGAGAGCCAGATCCAGGCCCTGCTGAAAGAATAAAAGCAGTCCGCTTCTCACAAACCCACTTCTCACTCACACGGGTGGCCTACTGTAAGAGAAGTGGGTTTGTGAGAAGCGGACTGCCCTTTCTCTGGTATAATGCGCTCTCTTATGTCCCATGCCCAGTGAAGTCGCATCTCCACCCGAGACCCTGAAACGCACCGCGCTTTATCCGCTCCAAGCCGAGTTGGGCGCCCGGTTCTGCTCCTTCGCGGGGTGGGAGCTCCCCCTCTACTACGGCTCGATCCTGCGGGAGCACCAGGCGGTCCGGACCGCCGCCGGCCTGTTCGACGTCTCCCACCTGGGCCACGTGGAGGTCTCGGGCGCGGCCGCGCCGGCGCACCTTCAGCTCCTGGTGACCCAAGACCTCGAGCGGGTCGAGCCGGGCCGGGCGATCTACACCGCGATGCTGACCCCGCGGGGCTGGATCCTGGACGAGATGATCATTTACCGGCTGGCGCCGGACCGGTTCCGCCTGGTGGTCAACGCCGCCAACGGCGAGAAGGTGCTGGGCTGGCTCCGCGGCAAGATGGGGGCCGGCGCGGCGGTGGAGGACCTGCGGAACAAGGTGGGCACGCTCGCCCTGCAGGGGCCGAAGGCGGAGGAGATCCTGCGGGCGGTCTCGCCGCTGGCGCTCGCCTCGGTGCCCCGCTACTCCGTGACCGAGAGCGAGGCGGCCGGCCGCCCCTGCCGGGTCGCCCGCACCGGGTACACCGGCGAGGACGGCTGCGAGATCTTCGCCTCCGTGGAGGACCTGCCGGAGATCTGGAAGGCGCTCCTGGAGAAGGGCCGCCCCCTCGGGCTCGAGCCGGCCGGGCTCGGCGCCCGCGACACGCTCCGGCTGGAGGCCGGCCTGGTCCTGGGGGGCAGCGACCTGGACGAGAAGACGTCTCCCCTGGAGGCCGGGCTGGATTGGGCCGTGGACTGGCGCAAGGGGCCGTTCATCGGGCGTGAGGTGCTGGAGCGCCAGCGCAGGGAAGGGGTGGCACGCCAGCTGGTCGGCTTCGAGATGCGGGGACCCGGCGTGCCCCGGCCCGGGTACGCGATCCTTCGCGGGGAGGAGAAGGTCGGCAAGGTCACCAGCGGCAGCATGATAGGAGGAAGGGCGATCGGCATGGGCTATGTCCCGCCCGCATCGGCCCGGCCGGGCACCCCGATGCTCATCGAGATCCACCAGCGCCGCGTGGAGGCTGAAGTTGTGAAGCTGCCATTTTACCGGAGAAAAAAATCATGATCGACTTAAGCTCAATGAAGTTCACGAAGACCCACGAGTGGCTCCGATTGGAGGGCACGAAGGGCACCGTGGGGATCACCCGGCACGCGCAGGAAGAGATCTCCGACGTGGTCTTCGTGGAGCTGCCCAAGGTGGGCCGCGCCGTGGCCCAGGGCGAGGAGGTGGCCGTGGTGGAGTCGGTCAAGGCGGCCTTCTCCATCTACGCGCCGGTGTCCGGGACCGTCACGCAGGTGAATGAGGCGCTGCCCAAGGACCCCGGGCTCCTCAACCGCTCCCCGTACGACCAGGGCTGGATCCTCACGCTGGAGGTGAAGAACACGGCCGAGGCGGACCCGCTGCTCGATCAGGGCAAGTACGAAGAGTGGGTCAAGGGCGGCGGCGGGCACTGAGCTGGACCACATCCCCCTGACCGAGCAGGACCGGGAGGTCATGCTCCGGACCATCGGGGTCGGTTCGGTCGAGCATCTCCTGCGCGGCATCCCCGGCACGGTCCCGCGGGCCGACCTGCGCCTGCCTCCCCCGGTCAGCGAGCCGGAGCTCCTGCGCCTGTGCGAGGAGATCGCCGCGCGGAACACCACGGTCCAGTCGCACGCCTGCTTCCTCGGGGCGGGGGCCTACCACCACTTCGTCCCCAGCGCGGTCCGCTACATCACCTCGCGCGGCGAGTTCCTGACCGCCTACACCCCCTACCAGCCGGAGGCCTCGCAGGGGACCCTGCAGGCGATGTACGAGTTCCAGAGCATCCTCTGCGATTTGACCGGCATGGACGTGGCCAACGCCTCCCTCTACG
>CAYJUA010000112.1:0-5487 GCA_964373295.1 uncultured Planctomycetia bacterium | reverse complement strand
CTGTAGTTCATAAGTGTGCTCTTCCGATCTCGCCACCTTCATGCCGAAGCCCTTGGCCGACCAGAACGGCTCCGGGATGCACGTGAACATCTCCCTGTTCCAGGGGGAGAAGAACGCCTTCTTCGACCCTGGGGACCCGCACGGGCTCTCGGACACGGGGAAGCGGTTCCTCGCCGGGGTGCTGGCCCACGCCCGGGAGTTCACCGTGGTGACGAACCAGTGGGTGAACTCCTACAAGCGGCTGACGCCCGGCTTCGAGGCCCCGGTTTACGTCACCTGGGCCCTCACCAACCGGGCGGACCTCGTCCGCATCCCCCGCACCAAGCCGGGCAAGGAGTCGGCCTTCCGCCTGGAGCTGAGGTCACCGGACCCGGCCTGCAATCCCTATCTCGCCTTCAGCGTGATCCTGGCAGCCGGCCTGGAGGGGCTCAAGTCGAACAACGGAGCGGCCCTTCCTCCGGCCGCCGACACCAACGTGGCCGCCCTCTCCGAGGAGGAGCGGCGGCGCCGGGGCATCCAGGCCCTCCCGCGGGATCTGGGGGAGGCGATCCGGCTGGCCGAGGGGTCCCAGCTCCTGCGCAGGGCCCTGGGGGAGCACATCTTCCGCTCTTTCCTGGAGAACAAGCGGATCGAGTGGGAGCGCTACCAGGCCGCCGTCACCGACTTCGAGCGAAAAACCTACCTCCCTCAGCTGTAGTTAACCGTACGTAAATTTACACAACCTTCCCTTTTTCCCGCTCTGGCGGGTATACTTGCTCTATAACCGATACCGACATGAAAAAGAGCCGCAGCTTGTCCAGAATCTTGGCCCTTTGGCTAACCCTGGGGCTTGCCCTGCCCAGGGCGGTCGGGGCCAGCCCCGAACCTGCCTCCGAGACCCTCCGCGCCATGTCCGGCGAGGGGGCCGGCGCGGAGGAGGTGGAGAAGCGTCTCGCCCCGACCGCTTCCGGCTTGGCGGAGAAAGAGGCAGAGGAGGAGTTCATCCGGGGGGTGGCGGACGGGCTCATCGAGAGGCTGGGGGATCCAGTCATCCGCATCCTGGATGAGCTCAAGAACCTGGAGAAGCTCATGGAGGCCGCGGATGAGCATCCGGAAATGGACGTCAAAAAACATTGGGTCCCACTTCTGGAGATGATCGGTGAGTGGGCCGACGAGTTCAACCAGCAGGAGTCCCTGCAGGACATGCCGGAGCAGCTCGACACGGAGCTTGGGACGAAGCTCAGCCAGAGCGCGGAATGGAGGCGCTACGAGCGCTACCTGCGCTACCGACTGCGCGAGATGATCCAGCGGTCCTACGGGCTCGCCCTGACCATGACGGAGCAGGAGATACCGCCGGAAGAGATCGGGGAGCCGAGGACGCAGATGGCCAGGGGGGTGTACATCAAGGGCATGCGGGATGAGCTGGTCACCGACATCCTGGAGCACCTGGAACAGATAAGCGCCGGGGGAAAGATCCCCAGGGTTAAGACTTCGCTGTCGGACGAGGAGGTGGAGAAGGTGGTTGCCCTGCAGGAGGAGCTTTGGAAGCACTTCGGGCCGATCGGGCAGGAACCCCTGCCCAGCATGTACCTGACCGAGGAGGGATGGTTCTTCCACCCGCACCCCCTGTGGTCTTCGGCTGAGCTGATGAAGGAGGCGGGGGTCGGCCCCGGCTCCCACGCGTGGGATCTCGGCGGAGGAATGGGGCACCAGGCGATCCTGGCAGCTGTGGTCTTTGGCGCCCGGGCCACGAGCGTGGAGATTGTCCCGGAGTGGGTGGAGGCGGGGCGTCGGTTCCGCCGGAAGCTCGCGGAATCCGGCCTGCTCCCCCGGGGGCTCGTGCGGCTGTGGCGAGGGGACCTGTTCAAGGTCGAGATCCCATCGGGCGTCACGCACACCCTCTGTTTCCCCAGCATGGAGCCGGGGGTGCTCGGGCGCCTGGACGATCTTCTCGCCAACCGGCCGGGCGCGGCGCCGGGGACCCGCCACATCCTGCTGGCCTCGGAGGAGGGGACCAAGGAGGAGATCGCCGTGCTCTGGCCGCAGCTCACCGGGAACGGGCAATGGGAAAGCGAGTCTCACTGGCCCGCCGGCGTCATCTTCACGAAGAAGGCATCCAGCGGGGCGGAGGAGGAGGTGCCGACGCTGCAGGACTTCCTCCGCAAGTGGGCCGACCACAAGAAGGACCACTGGGTCAAGTTCCAATTGGCGGAGGACCAGGCAACGGCGATGACTCGGGGGTTCTGGCTGATCACGGAGGAGGTGCGGATCCCGTGGAACGACCCCGCCCTGATGGGCGAAGGGATCCGCGTCGTTGTGCCGAAGCAGGAGGAGGGAGTGGAGAAAGGGCTTGAGCCGGAGAATTACCTCAAGCTCCGGCTGGTGACGGGGTCGGTCCGGGAGCTCATCGTGGATCCGGTCGGGCCGGGGTTCCCCAACCAACTCGCCTTCAGCTCCACCATGATCGGGGGGAAGACCGAATTCGGCGGGGTGGCGATCCGGGAAACCGAGGACGGGGTGGTCATTTCACCGGCAGGGGGAAAGACGATGCTCTGGCTTCAGCATGTGCCGGCGGCCCTGGCGCTCACCCCGGAGGATGAGAGCCGGCAGGCGGAGCTCATCGAGCTCCGGCACAGTGAGGTCGCGAAGGCGTGGGTGGAGAGCACGGAGACGCTGGTCACTACCCCTGCGCCCGACGAGCAGACGGTCCAGCTCATCCCAGCATCAGAGACAGGCGGGGTCCGGTTCGACAGGGTGCTGATCCACCGGAGAGGGCAAGCCAGGCCGCTGGAGGGGTTCCTCGTTGCCGCCATCCCTGGGGACCGGTACTCCCGCGAGCGGCTGGAGGAGATCCTTGGATTCGTGGAAGGGGAAGAGTTAGCTCGGATCGTTTCCATCCGGTTTGAGGAAAGCGACCACCTGATCCGGGTGAATTTTCAATCCAACCCCTCGCACGGCGAGCTGCGGATCTACTGCTCGCCGGAGTACGTGGGCTCGCTCCCCCTGACGCTCCTCCTCCTGGAGCGGCTGGTGGCCCGGCTGCTCGAGGAGAGGGAGCCGGGGCCCTCGTTCGGGGCGCACGGGCAGTTCGTCGAGAAGCCGGCCGCTCTGAAGGATCATCTGGTGAATGACGACCTCAGGGAGGCGCTGTGGGAAGTGATCGGAGCGAACCTCGACGCGACGAAAGGAGTGCCGTACCGCGCCCGGTTCCTCGCCATGGTGCAGCTCGCGTACGACCCGGGTTTCAACGGGGTCGGAAGATTGCTGAGGTGGCTGAGAGAAGAGCCGTCCGCCCCCATTCGCCGGGCGGTCTTGAGGCATCTCTTCCGGAGGCACGATGAGCACCCCGCGCTGGCGTTCAACGACGAGCAGCGGCTGGAGGTGCGGGAGGTGGCGGGCGGCCTGATGGCCGGAGGGCCTGAATCCCGGACGCCCCGGGACGCCAGCGAGTTCGTCCGGGCGGCCGCGGTCCGCCTGCTGGCTCGCATGACCCCCAAGAGTCCTTTGATACAGGTCACGGCCTCCGTCACCGCGCTGGAATCCGTGATGAGGAAGGCCGATGAGAAGGGATGGGTCCGGGAGGAGGCCAGGAGGATGCGGGACATTCTGCTGGCGCAGGAGAGGACCGGGCACGGCCCGCCGGCGAAGCTGGGAGGAAGCATCCCCTCTTACCCCGATGATTGGCAGAGACAGATCCTGGTCCGGCACTTCGAGCGGAGCCCGGAGGGCAAACTCCGGGAGCTGGTGGTGGGGGTGGAGAAGGAGGGGGAGGTGAAGGAGGCGACGGCGAAGATTCTCGATCTCAAGGAAGGGCAGGAGGTCTACGCCGTCGAGATCCCGGACAGCAGCCCGATCCCTACCATGGTGCGCCTCCTTTTCCATGAGGACCTTGAGGATCTGATCGCCGATCTTCCTCCGGGCCAATTTGTCCTGGGCCGGGAGCTGTTCCGCCTGGCCCGTCCGGCCGCGCCGTCCGAGGGGGTTGCTCCATCAGCCCAGGAGATAGCGTACGCGCAGGGGCTTTGCCTGGCCAAGCTGAAGGAGATGGAGCTCACCCTGGAGGACCTGGTTCTCCTGAATTTGGCGCACGTGGACCCCCGGAAGCTGAAGGAATGGGTCCCCATGGGGGCGGGCAATGCGGCGCGGGCGCCGACGGTCATTGTGGAGAAGAATGAGAAGCTGACACGGCTGACGCTCGATGAGCTGATCCTTCTGCAGATCGTGGCACTGACCCGCCTGGACCGTTGTCTCTATGTCGCGGAGATCAGGCAGACCGAGATAGACGGCAAGAGGATGCTGCTGATCTACGTCTGAGCCAGCTCCGCCAGCACCGCTTGGGCCGCCCGGGCGGCTGCGCCGGGGGCGCCCAGCATGTGCCGGATCTTCTGGAACCCGATCCCCATCTCCCGGCGCCTGTCCGCCGATGACCAGATCTCCACGGCCTCCGCGGCCATCGCCTCGGGCCGGGCCCGGTGCTGGATGAACTCGGGGACGAGCTTTCCGCCGTGGAGCACATTGACCAGGGCGATGGACGGGATCCGGACGAGCAGGCGGGAGATGAGGTACGTGGGCCAGGAGGTCTTGTAGACCACGATCATCGGCCGCTCCAGCAGGGCGCATTCCAGCGTGGCCGAGCCGGAGGCCACCAGGACCAGGTCGCAGGCGTAGACACAATCGTAGTCCCATCGCTCGATCACCTTCGGGTTCAGGGAGGAGCGGTCCAGGAAAGGGCGGTACAGCTCCCACGGCAGGGCGGGGGACTTGATGAGGAGGAAGCGGGCGCTGGAGGGGAGGCGCTCCTTCATCCGCTCGCCGGCCGCCAGGAGGAGGGGAAGGAGCCGCCGGACCTCTCCCTCGCGCGAGCCAGGGAGCAGGCCGACCACCGGGAGGGCGTCCTCCAGCCCGAACCGCTCCAGCGCCTGCAGGCGGGTCGTCGTGGGCTTGACCAGGTCCAGGAACGGGTGGCCCGCGAAGGTCACCGGGACCCCGTGCCTCTCGTACAGCTCTCTCTCGAACGGGAGGATCACGATCACCCGGTCCACCAGCCGTTTGATGAGATGGACGCGGCCGGGGTCCCAGGCCCAGATCTGGGGGCTCACGTAGTAGAGGAGGCGGATCCCGCGCCGCTTGACCTCCCGGGCGAAGCGGAGGTTGAAGCCGGGGTAGTCGATGAGGAGGACGAGGTCCGGCTTGCGCTCCTCCAGCGCCCGCACGGCCAGGCGAAAGAGCGCCCGGAACTTGCCGAGGTGCCGCAGAACCTCCACGACCCCGACCACGGCGATCCCGGTGGGGTCGGCGAGGATCTCGACGCCGGCCGCCTTCATCCGGCTGCCGCCCAGGCCGAGCAGCTCGGCGTCCGGCGCCGCGGCCCGGATCTTTTCGGCCAGGTGGCCGCCGTGCAGGTCGCCGGAGGATTCCCCGGCCACGAGGAAGATCCGCCTTCCTTTGGAAGAGGGGGTGTGTCGGGGGAGATGGGAAATCTCCCCCGACGGCACCGATTGTCTTTGC
>CAYJUA010000111.1:0-5606 GCA_964373295.1 uncultured Planctomycetia bacterium | reverse complement strand
AAGACCAATCGCATCCTTGGCGCGATATGGCATCCGTAAGGTGCGGAAAGTAGGGCCCGAGGGGGAGATTATGAAGGGTTATGCCGCTTGCAGTCGTGCCGGAACGGGAAAGTTCAGAGTTGCTCGATGAGGCTGAGGTATTCCTGGGTGCTGATCCGGAGGGTGCGGAGATTGCTCTTGATTTCAAACACGGGCAGGTCTTTCTTGGTGCGGACGATAACGGGCCTTAAAAGATCGGGACGAGCCCATGCCCGGTGATCTCCTTCCTGGCGGACCAGACGACAGCCGACTTTTTCGAGGAACTTCTCGAATTTCTTGTAGTGGATGGGGCGGAGGGAAGCCACAGGTCAGGCGGAGGCAGGGATTTCGACGACCCGGCTCTCCTGCCCGATGATGCGGGGAGGGCTCCACTCGTTCTTGACCTTCTCCCATCCGTACTCCTTGAGAACTTCCGTCCACGTTCCCTTTTTGGTGACTTCCTGGACAAAAAGTTTCAGGGTCGCGGCGAAGGATCGCTCAGCGTCTTCAAACGAGTCGCCGTGGGCAACGAGGTCAAAGGCGGGCGAATAGCAGAGAAACGCCTCGCCTTCCTTCATGTAAAGGACAGGGACACTAGCTTTAATCGTCGTGTGTCGAATCATCTGTTCACCTCAAAAACAAGTATACCCTACTGTATCCTGCTGTTTCAATGGGATGGCGGGGGTTCGGGCGGAGGAGGGGTCCGCTGAGAGTCCCACCGGCTCTCCAGGTCCTCGGGGGAGCCGGGGATCCCGCTCAGGGAAGAGAACTGGCGCTCCCTCGGGTGGAACTTCTTGAACATCTGACGGAGAGGTTCTATCGCCACGTGGGTGTAGACGATGGTGGAATCCAGGCTTTCGTGCCCCAGCTGGCGCTGGACGAAGGGCAGGAGATCCCGGTTCCCCTGGCGGACTACAGCAACCCGAAGCCGCCGGCGTTCGAGACGATTGATCTGCAGGAAGTGGCGGAGAGCGTCCTGGGTCTGCTGGCCAACGACCTGCGCCGGCAGGGAACCAAGATCCAGCGGCAGTACGGGCCGGAGCGTCTCATTGCCGAGGTGGACCGGAACCAGATGAAACAGGTGCTCTTGAACCTATTCCTCAACGCTACGGAGGCGATGGATGACGTGCCGGAAGGGCGCCGCGCCCTGGAGATCCGCACCGCGCAGGCCGCCGAAGCGGTGAGGATCGAAGTTCACGATACCGGCTGCGGCATCCCTGAGGAAAAGCTGCCGCAGATCTTCGCTCCCTTCTTCACCACGAAGACGAAGGGCTCCGGCCTGGGGCTGGCCATCGTGCAGAGCATCGTCAAGGCGCACGGCGGCCGGATCGCCGTGGAGAGCAAAGTGGGAGAAGGGACCACCGTCACGCTGACGCTCCCGGCCCGGCAGTTGAAATAAACCAAATTCTGTAACCCCAATTCCCCTCCGCTAGGGCTTGCCTCCGTGGCGGCGGGCGAGTACAATACATCAATTCCTATGCTGCTCGAGCCCTACCTTCACCGGCGTCAGGAACTCATTAACCAGGCGATGGATAGGTATCTTCCGCCTGCCCGCGGGGAAGCCGCCGGGATCCACCGGGCCATGCGGTACAGCGTGCTCGGGGAGGGCAAGCGGATCCGCCCGATCCTGGCGCTGGCCGCCTGCGAGGCGGTAGGCGGGAAAGCCTCCGACGCACTCCACGCCGCCTGCGCGCTGGAGATGATCCACGCCTACTCGCTGGTGCACGACGATCTCCCGGCGATGGACGACGACGACTTCCGCCGCGGAAAGCTTTCGTGCCACAAGAAGTTCGGCGAGGCGGTGGGGATCCTCACCGGCGACGCCCTGCTGACTTACGCCTTCGAGCTCCTGACCCGCGCGAACCATGGCTCCGGCATCCACCTGCGGGTGATCCAGGAGGTGGCCCGCGCCATCGGCACCCGCGGGATGATCGGCGGCCAGGCGGCCGACATCCGCGCCGGCGCGGGGACGGCGACCGCGCGCCAGCTGGAATCGATCAATGCCCGGAAGACCGGGGCGCTGATCGGCTGCTCGGTGCGCGTGGGGGGGCTGCTGGGCAGGGCCACCCCGGCGCAGTACCGGGCCCTTTCCGTTTACGGGGACCGGATCGGGCTGATGTTCCAATTGGTGGACGATCTGCTCGACTCCGATGGGCTGGCGCGCCGGTCCGGCAGGGAGGCGGTGCGGCGCCGGGTGGAAGCGCTCACCCGATCGGCCGTCGCGGCCCTCTCGCCTCTGGGCCGCCGGGCCGACCCGCTGCGCGCGCTGGCGGAATTCATCCTGAGGCGGGAATCATGAGCTCAGAGTCCCTCCTGGAGAGGATCAACTGCCCGCTGGACCTCCGGGCCTTGAAGCAGGGGGACCTCCCGAAGGTGGCCGATGAGGTCCGCCAGCTGATCATCGGCAATGTTTCCAAGACCGGCGGGCATTTCTCCGGCCCGCTCGGGGCGGTGGAGCTGGTGCTGGCCCTGCATTACGTCTTCAACACGCCGGAGGACAAGCTGGTCTGGGACGTCGGCTACCAGGCCTACGCCCACAAGATCATCACCGGCCGCCGGGACCGGTTCGGGACGCTGAGGCAATGGAAGGGGATCTCCGGCTTCCCGCATAAGGAGGAGAGCCCGTACGACCTCTTCACCACCGGCCACGGCGGCACCTCCATCTCGACGGCGCTGGGCCTGGCCCAGGCGCGGGACAGTCGGGGGGAGAAGCACAAGGTGGTGGCGGTGATCGGAGATGGCTCCCTGCCGGAAGGGATGGCGCTGGAGGGCTTGAACCACGCCGGGCACCTGAAGGGCGACATCCTGGTGGTCGTCAACGACAACAACATGGCGATCGCCCCGTCGGTGGGGGCCCTCGCGGCCTGCTTCAACCGGATCATCACCGATCCCTTGTACAACCGGGTCCGGCGGGAGGCGGAGCGGGTGATGTGCCGGGTGCCGCGGTACGGCTTCCGGCTGCTCCGCGCGGCGAAGCGGCTGGAAGAGTCGCTCAAGAGCCTGCTGGTGCCGGGGATCCTCTTCGAGGAGCTCGGTTTCCGCTACTTCGGGCCGGTGGACGGCCACAACCTGGACCAGCTCATCCAGACGTTCCGCTCCCTGAAGAATTTGCCGGGCCCCAAGCTCCTGCATGTGACCACCGTGAAGGGGAAGGGGTACGCCCCGGCCGAGAAGGAGCAGTGGAAATACCACGGCGTCACCCCGTTCGACCCGGCGACCGGCGAGTTCCTGAAGAAGGGCGCCGCCCCGGAAACCTTCACCCAGCGCTTCGGCAGGGTGATGATCCGTCTCGCCCAGGAGGACCCGGGCGTCGTGGCGATCACAGCCGCCATGCCGGACGGCACGGGGCTGGTGGAATACGCGAAACAGCTCCCGAAGCAGTTCTACGACGTCGCCATGTGCGAGCAGCACGCGGTGGCCTTCGCCGCGGGCCTTGCCCGCGGGGGGAGCAGGCCGGTGGCGGCGATCTACTCCACTTTCCTGCAGAGGGGGTACGACCAGGTGATCCACGACGTCTGCGTCCAGAACCTGCCGGTGGTCTTCGCGATGGACCGGGCGGGGCTGGTCGGAGACGACGGCATCACCCACCACGGGGTCTTCGACGTCGCGTACCTGTCGGCCCTGCCTCGGATGACGCTGATGGCGCCGCGTGACCCGGACGAGCTGGAGGCGATGCTTGAGTTCGCCCTGGAGCACCCGGGCCCGATCGCCCTCCGCTACCCGCGGGGCGGCGTCCTGCGCTTCCGCCCGGAGCTCCCGCTGGCCCTTCCGCTGGAGCCGGACCCGGTCCAGCTTGGGAAGGCCGAGGTGCTGAGGCGCGGGAGCGATCTGGCCATCGTCGCGCTGGGGAGCATGGTCTACCCGGCGCTGGAGGCGGCGGCCCTGCTGGAGGGGAAGGGGATCTCCTGCACGGTGGTCAACGCCCGCTTCGCCAAGCCGCTCGACATCGAGCTGTTCACGGAGCTGGCCCATGAGCATCGCGCGCTGTTGGTGGCCGAAGAGGCGGGCATCCGCGGCGGGTTCGGCGCGGCGCTCGTGGAGCAGGTGGAGGGGGCGCGCAACGGCCTGAAGATCAAGGTTCTCGCGATCCCGGACCGCTTTTTCGAGCACGGCAAGCGGGAGATCCTTCTTCAGGAGGCCGGTCTGACCACGGACCAGATCGAGGCGGCGGCGGGGGAGCTCCTTTCGCGGGGGTCGCTCTATGTCCGTTAATGCCCTCGTCCTCAGCGAGCGCAGGGCGGCTCTGCCCCGGAACCTCGAGGAGGCGATCGGCCGGACCGCGCGGTTCCTGGTGAGCCGGCAGGACACAAACGGTTTCTGGTGCGGTGAGCTGGAAGCGGACACCACCCTGGAGTCCGACACGGTCAAGATGTGGCACCTGCTGGGGCGCGTCGAGCCGCAGAGGCAGCAGCGCCTGGTCCGCACGATCCTCCGCCAGCAGCTTCCCGACGGCGGTTGGCCGATCTACGCGCATGGGGCCCCGGAGCTCAACGCCTCGGTGAAGGCCTATGTCGCCCTGCGCCTGGCCGGCGTTCCGGCCGGGGACCCGGCCCTGCGGAAGGCGCGGCCCGTGATCCTGCGCCTGGGCGGGCTCGAGCGGATCAACAGCTTCGAAAAGGTGTACCTCGCCCTCCTGGGCCTCTACCCGTGGGAGCAGGTGCCGGCCCTTCCGCCGGAGGTGGTCCTCCTGCCCCGGTGGTTCCCCTTCAACATCTACGAGATCGCCTGCTGGTCCCGGACGATCCTGATCCCCCTGGCGGTCCTCTACGCCGTCCGGCCGGATTGGGCGCGGGCCCCCTTCGCCGTCGGCGAGCTGTGGCTCAACCCCAAGGCGAAGAAGGCGCGGATCACGAACTTCCAGAAAGGCGGGGCCGGCTGGAGGGTCTTTTTCCTGGCGGCCGACCGCCTGCTGAAGCTGCATGAACGGATGCGATGGAAGCCGCTCCGCCGGGCCGCCCTGCGCCGCGCCGACCGGTGGATAAGCAAGCGCCTCCTGGAGACGGACGGGCTGGGGGCGATCTACCCGGCGATGGTCAACGCGGTCTTCGCCCTCAAGGCGCTGGGCTACTCCGACGGCGATCCCCTCTTTGAGCGCTCCATCCGGGAGGTCGAACGGCTGGAGCTTCCCGATGGCACGGACGGCCTGAAGCTCCAGCCCTGCTTCTCGCCGGTGTGGGACACGGGGCTGGCTCTCTACGCCCTGGGGAAAACGAAGCTGCCAACACGGGTACCTGGTACCGCACCGGCTGCCGGTGCCGGTGACGAAAGGTACCTGGTACCGGGTTTAACGGTCGCCCTGGAGAAGGCGGCTCGGTGGCTGGAGGAGCAGGAGGTGCGGGTCCGGGGAGATTGGACCGTGAAGAACCCGAAAGGCCTGCCCGGAGGGTGGGCGTTCGAGTTCCGCAACCCGTTCTACCCGGATGTGGACGACACCGCGCAGGTCCTGCTGGGGTTCATCGCCCACCGGGGTCGGGCCGCCGCGCCGTCGGCGGGCTCGTTCCAGCGAGGGCTCTCCTGGATCCTCAGCATGCAGAACCGGGACGGCGGTTGGAGCTCCTTCGACAAGAACAACGACCGCGCCGCCCTGA
>CAYJUA010000110.1:0-5634 GCA_964373295.1 uncultured Planctomycetia bacterium | reverse complement strand
TCGTCTCGGTCACCACGCCGGACGGCACGAAGCTGCTGCATCCCGCGCTGGATGAAAGCGGCCAGATCACCGGCGGCTGGCTGATCATGCCGGACGGAACCACCACCTTCCTGCAGGCAGGTGCTGCCATCTGGAGTAAGGATTCGTTCGGATCGGTCACATGGTACTTCTCCGATGGACGACCGGAGGCGGTCCGCGGCAAGGACGGAACCCTGACGGCCTTCGCCTATCGGCTCGATGACGCCGGGCAGGTAGTCGCGGCCCTCATCACGACCGGCGAAACCAGCACCCTTTTGGACGCAGCCGACAGGCCGGTCACGCAGCTGCGAGCCGACGGGAGCCGGCTCCGCTATACCGAGGGCCGGCTCTCCGCCGTGGAGCTCCCCGGCCAACCGGCAGTCCACTACACCGAATCGGTCCAGCCGGATGGCTCGATTGTGAGCGAGCGCCCTGCCAGCGCCGAGAGCGATCAGCCGCTGCGCTGGATCTACGCGCCGGACAGCTCCCTGCGCGAGGTGACCCAGTCCGACGGGACGATGATCCGATTCTCCGCCGGCGTGCCAACAGAGGCGGTGGCGCCCGATGGAACCAGCGCCTCTTTTTCCGCAATCCAGGCCGACTCCCTCCTCCAATCCCTTTCCGTCACGCGCGATGGGATCAGCCGGAACTACGACTCTTCCGGGACCATCCGGCAAATCGCGCTGCCGGGTCAGGCCGCGCTGGAGCTTCAAGGGGAGGCCCTCCAGGGCCTGCGGCTGGCCGACGGCACACAGGTCATGGACGGCGTGTATGACGCCGGCAGCCGGCTGGTCAACGGCCGGGTCACACTGCCGGATGGCCGTATCGTCCGATACGCCGAGGGCCAGCCGGTCGAAGCTACTCTGCCGGACGGCAGCCGCGTCACCTACTCTGCCGGAGAACCGGCCAAGCTGACACTCTCCGGCGGCTTGACCTATTCACTTGCCCATGAAACCGGCCGCTGGGTGGCCGCCCTTGTCCTCCCCCCGGAAGGAACGCCCGCTTCCGACGCATTGACCGGGATGGTCTACTCCGACGAGTGGGCGCTCCAGGAAGCCGCGCGAGCCGACGGCGCTCGGCTTGTTTACGCGGATGGACGCTTGAGCACCCTCACCCAAGCGAACGGGACGGTGATCTCCTACGCCTACGACGCCGCCGGGCGGCTGGCCAACACCGTGGCCGCCAGCCCGGACGACGCGGAGCCGGTCATCCGAACGGAGTACGCCTACGACCGGATCCGAAAGATCTTCAAGGGCGAGACGCTGATCTACGAATATTCCTACGAATTTGACGCCGACGGCAGCGAGATCACTGTTCTGAAGGACCTGCAGGCCGATCGGGTCAAGCGCTACCGCGACGGCCTGCTCGTCTCCCAGACCGACCCGGATGGCGCGGTCACCACTTACGAGTACACGGCGAATCCGGCCGGCCACCAGGACCCCATGGAAAACGCCCAGGCGGCGCGGCAGGCGCTGCCGGACGGTTCGGCGGCCTACTACCGCCGGGCCGGCAGCGCAGATCCCTGGCAGCTGAGCCGCATCGTGCTGCCGTCCGGCGCGGAATACACCGACCTGTCGCATCCCGACATCGCCGGGCAGGTCCGGGAAGCGCAGCTCCCGGCGGATCGCCTTCCCCTGTTCCGCCTCCAGCGGCAGGGCCGGCTGGAAGCGGTCGGCGTAGCGGCCGCGGCGGCCGGCGCCAACTCGCCGAAAATCGCCATGGCCACCGTCCGCTATCAGGAACGGCTTCGGGCAAGCTACACCTACCGGTACGAGGGAACTTTGACGCGCGTCATGGACCAGGAAGGGGTGACTCGGGTGTACGACGAATCCAACCGCCTGGTTGCCATAGAGCAGATCGAAGGGCCCTCTTATTCGGTCTCTGCCGCCAGGGACCTTTCTCCCGAGCAGATGGCCCAGCTGGCAGAGCTGGATCCCTCCAGTCCGGAAGCGCTTGAGATCCTGGCCCATCCGGCCGGAGAGGAGATCTCCGTGCACCGGCTGACCCGCCTGACCCTGGCGGACGGAACGGTCGTGACGGAGAACTTCGCGCCGGACACCATCGTGGGACAGGAGTTCGACTCCCAGGGCCGCCTGCTGACCCGCTCGCAAGCCAACGGGCAGATCACCCTCTACGAGGACGGCCGCCCGATCCGTACCCTTGACGCGAAGGGAAACGTCACCACCAATTTCACTTACGACTCTGCCGGGCAGCTCGTGAAACTGACCCTCCACGGGGCGCGGCGGGAGCTGACCGAAGGAACCGCCGCCGCCCGAGCCGAGGTGATCCGAAAACGGGCCGACGCGCTGGAGGAGCTGGCCGTACGCAAGGAGCTGGCCATCGGGCAGATCGCCGACCAGACCGCCCAGGCCCGAACCCAGTTGCAGAACCAACTGACGGACTTGGGGCAAATGCTCAGCAACCTGGAAAACACCGACGTCCACGGCCGGGAAGCCAAGAAACAGAAAGGACGCGCCCTGGACCAGATCCGCCACGGCATGAACCAGGTCCGAAGCGCGCTCTCCTCCCTGGACGGGCAGTACTCCCAGGCGCTGGGCAGCATGGAAGCGCAGGTGGAGTCGGTCCGGAGCCAGCTGGAGTCCCAGAGCGCTTCGGCCTTCGCCTCCATCACCGCCAAGGAGGAGGAGTTCACCCGGGCGATCATCCGCCAGGAGATCACCGTCATCCTCACCCGCGTCTACCGCAACGTGATCGGCCGGGACCCCGACGAGAAGGAAACCTCCGAAGCGGTGGAACAGCTCTACGCGCAGTTTGGGGCCAATCCCGACGCCGCCCTGGACCTGACCGCCCTGGAGCAGAAAATCCGTGCTCTGCCGGACTACCCGGTCCGGGTCCAGCAGGTGGCGCAGATCCGGCAGGCGGTCTCCGACCGGCTCGCCGTCTGGGAGGCCGCCTCCGACGAGCAGCGAACGCTCCAGATTGCCCCCTACGGAATTACCTTAAGCCAGATCGTTCCGCTGGACTCGGAGGCCCTCGCCGAGATCCGCACCTGGCTCAACACCAACTCCCTGCACTTCGGCCACTCCGCGTTCCTGGCCCTGCAGGGACTTATCGCCCAGGAAGGAGCGACCGCCGTGGATGCGGTGACCCTCGCCACGGAGGCGATCTGGCTGGACATCCTGACCGGCGTCATCTCGCCCCGCACCACCGGAGATCTGGAGCTGTCCCTCTTCTCCCTGCAGCACGTGAGTCAACGCTACGGGCTGGATCTCACGCCGGCCCGGGTCAGTTTCCAGGAGATGGCCAAACTTCTTCCTCCCGCCCTCACCCACTTCCGCCTCGTAAGCCCGGACGGAAGGATGGTCTACGAGTTCCGGGAAGATGGGGTCTTGCAGGCGGTGGATCTGGAACGCGATGAGGTGAAAACCACCCTCTCTTTAAGTGACCTGGTTCCCCCACTCGCCGTGTCGGTCTCCTTGGCCGAGCTTAAGCCTAATGCGATCGGCGTTCAGGCGCGAGGGCTGCCGGTCAGCGGGATCGTCACCAGTTGGGTAGAGAACGATCTGAGGGGGGAACCGGGTGTCTGGTACATCCAGCCGATCAAGCGCTCGAACGCCCCTCTTTCCGAAGAGGGCTACGCCCAACTTTTGAATTGGCGCACCGAGCCGGATCGTCGGTATCGGGCCGGTCACACTCAACTCCTCTTCTTCAAGGATCTCAACGGGCTGGATGCCTTCCTCAGCCAACTGACCTCCATGCACAGTGGCTTCGAAAGAGACACCTACTTCTTCCACGGCGGCCAATACCAATCCGAGCTGGATCGCCTTCTGCAAGACCAGGCCTTCATCCAATCAACCGGAATGAGGGTGCATGGAATCGCCGAGGATGGAACGCTGGGGCTTCGAGCCGGCTCCTGGAACCCTCCCCCTGAGCCCGGTTTAAGAGCCCGCCAGGCCGTGCTCAGTCCGGACGGCTCCACACTCTGGATCCTTGCCGTGGGTCGGTCCCGCACTCAAACCGTTCTGATCGGCCTGGACCTGACCACCTACACCGTGAAAGCCCGCTGGACCCATCTGGGAACTCCCACCCATCTGGCGATCAGTCCCGACGGAAAGACCCTTTTTCTAAGAACGCGCGAACCGACCGGAGACGGCTTAAGCTCCATCCTCCGTGTGGAGGCAGAGACCGGCGTCATTCTGGATCAGGCCGGCCTGCCGGTCCGAGAGGTCTCCGGAATGGCCTTCGATCCGACGGGACAGATCCTCCTGTCGGCCAACTCCAAGAGTGGAAGCACAACCCGTGGCAAGCTTCTCTGGGTCGACTCAAACACCTTGGAGCAGGTCCGAACCCTCGATGGATTCGGGGCGATCAAGAGCATCGCCTTAAGACCCGACGGGAAGGTCCTCTACCTGGTGGAAGATGACAGAAAGTTGGTGATCCTGGATGTGGCATCCGGCTCTCTCCTGCGAGTAATCGATCTGGGTGCAAGGGTAGGCGACGTGGTCTTCAGTCCCGATGGAACGGTCGTCTACTTGAGCCGCCAAGATACCGGCACGGTGGTACGTATAGACGCAGCCAGCCACCAGACTCTTCCCGGCTCTCCGGAATCGGAATCAAAGGTCACCCAGGCCCTTCGCCGCCGCACCGCCCCGATCCTGGCCCACGTCAACGGGAACCACTACGTCCACCTCCTGGCGATCACCCCGGAGGGAAAACTCCTCGTCCGGGAGCCCAACAAAGGCCCCAACGGCTCCATCATTGCAATGGATCCTGAGGAGTTCAACCGGATCTGGCAAGGGGTCATCCTCTCCTCACGCGCCCCGCCCCATGCCTACCAGCGCCTGACCGAATCGGAAACCCTCTCCATCACCGGCTCCTTCTTCTGCGCCATCATCGCCATCTTCGCCGGTATCGCCGCCGCCATCGGAACTGCCGTCGCCGCCATCGTCAGCGCCGTCGCCGCCCTTCTCGCCGTGCTGGCCGCAACCATGAGCGCCATCTTCAGCGCGCTCGGCGCCGTTTTCTCCTCCATCGGCTCCTTCTTTGGTGGATTCGGGTCCCTCTTCTCAGGCGCAGGCTTGATCGGCCAAGGATTCAGCGCTCTCTTCGCCGGCCAGCTCCTGACCGGCCTCAGCTTGATCGGCCAAGGCCTGCTCGGCGCCGTCGGTCTCTCCTCCTTCTCCTGGGCCAGCCTCGGCCAGTTCGCCCTCACCACCGCCGTCAACGTGGGGGTCTCGCGGGGCCTGGAGGCGCTGGGTGTCAGTCCAACTATCGCCTCTCTGGCGGGGGCCTTTACCTCCGGTGGAATCTCCGGAGCGCTCAACCCGGTCAGCACCACTTCTTCGTTCCTGACCAAATTCGCCGCGGGCGCGCTCACCTCCACCGCCGTTGCCGGAACTCAGATCGGCCTCGTGAAGGCCGGCTTGGACCCTGCCCTGGCCTCCATCGCCGGCATCGGTGTGGGCACCATCACCAACAGCCTGGCCCTCAACGGGCTGGATGGGCTGGGACAGACACTCTCCACGCATCTGGCCCCCACCCTGGCCGGCGAGCTGGCCTTCTACGGCATCCAGAAACTCGGCGAAACCATCGGCCTCGATCCCCGCATCTCCCAACTAGCGGGGATCACGGTCTCGCACGGAATTCGTAATATTA
>CAYJUA010000109.1:0-5694 GCA_964373295.1 uncultured Planctomycetia bacterium | reverse complement strand
GGACCCTGCCGGTGGGGTTGGCCCTCTACAAATCCCTGCACGGCGTGGACTGGGTGCACCTGATGGCCGGCTCGGCGATCACGGCGCTGCCGGTGATCATCGTCTTCCTCTGCTTCCAGCGGCACATCATCGAGGGGCTCACCCGCGGCTCCACCGTTGGCTAAACCAGTCCGCTTCTCAAAAACCCACTTCTCTCAAGGCGAGCCGCCCGTGTGAGTGAGAAGTGGGGTTTTGAGAAGCGGACTGCCCTTCGACGGTGGTGGCTCGGGCGGGTGGTGACGCCGGGTCAGGTGATCGAAGAGGGTGCCGTCGGCGTCGAGGGAGAGCGGATCCTCTACGCCGGCCCCGCCGCCGGGGCACCGCGCGGCCCCCGTGATCCATCCTCCTCAGTTGAGGGGTGGATCACGCCGGGGCTGATCGACCTGCACCTGCACGGCGCCGGCGGGCGAGACCTGATGGACGGGACCGCCGAGTCGATTCGCCAGGTCAGCCGCACGCTGGCCGGGCACGGCACCACCGCCTACCTCGCCACCTCGATGGTCCGCCGCGAGATCCCCTCGAACCGCCACCTGGAGGCGGCCGCCGAGCTGGCGGGCGGCTCCGGCGATGGCGCGGAGGTGCTGGGGATCCACGTGGAGGGCCCGTTCGTCAACCCGGCGCGCGGCGGCCTCATTCGCCAGGACCGGATCTGGCCGCCGGACCTCGGTGACCTGGCGAAGATCCTCGCCCTGGCGAAGGGGCGCCTGCGGATGATGACGATGGCGCCGGAGCTGCCGGGAGGAATGGACCTGCTCCCGTGCCTGGCCGACCAAGGGGCGATCGGCTCGCTGGGCCACACCGAGGCCTCCTTCGACCAGGCGCGCGCCGGGTTCGCCGGCGGGATCCGGCACGTGACCCACCTGTACAACGCGATGCGCGGGCTCCGCCACCGGGAGCCGGGCGCGCTGGGCGCCGCGCTCATGGACCACGGCGTCACGGCGCAGGTGATCGCCGACGGCGTCCACGTCCACCCGGACCTCCTGCGCTGGACCGCGCGGGTGCTCCGCCCGGAGCAGATCGTGCTGATCACCGACGCCCTGCCGGCCGCCGGCCTGCCCGACGGCGTCTACTCGTACGACGGGCGAAACTATCACTCGGAGGCGGGGACAGCCTGGTACCGGGAGGCGCAGCCAGGACAGGCGCCGGGCGCGTGGGTGGAAGGGAAGGGGAAGCTGTTCGGGACGTGCCTCCTGCTGGACGAGATGGTGCGCCGGGCGATGAGGTTCATGGAGGTCTCTTTCCCGCAGGCGGTCGCGATGGCCTCGCTCAATCCGGCTCGCACGCTGGGGCTGGAGAAGGAAAGGGGCTCCCTGGAGCCGGGCCGCCTGGCCGACCTGGTGGTCTGGGACAAGGAGCACCGCCCGGTGGAAACGGTGATCCATGGCAGCACCGTATGGGAGGGCGCGCGGCCATGCCTCAGCTAGGTGCCAGGTCGTCCCGACCCCTTTTGGGGGTCAGCTACTACGGGAACCGGATCCCGTGGCGGGTCAAGGAAGACCTGGCGGCGATCCGGGAGGCCGGCTGCACCTACGTGGTCCACACCTTCAGCGAAGAGGACTTCGAGTTCTACCAGCCGGCGATGGAGGAGATCGTCGCCGAAACCCGCCGCGCTGGCCTCGGGGTCTGGCTGGACCCGTGGGGAGTGGGGCAGGCCTTCGGCGGGGAAACGTATTCCTCCCTGGTGATGAAGGAGCTCTCTCTCCGCCAGGTCAGCTCGCGGGGCGAGTCCCTCCCAATCATCTGCCCGAACCAGCAGGGGTTCCGGGACTACCTGCTGAAGTGGATCGAGGTCTGCGCCCGGTTCAAGCCGGAGGTCCTCTTCTGGGACGAGCCGCACTTCCACATCTACCCGGAGCAGGCGGGCGACGCGGAGCCGAAGCTCTGGGCCTGCTGCTGCCCCGCCTGCCGGAGGCTGTTCGAGAAGCGCTTCGGCAAGCCGATGCCGGACCGGCTGACCGGCGAGGCGCGGCTCTTTAAGGAAGACTCGATCGTCGATTTCACCCGGTTCCTCTGCGACGCCACCGCTGCCCGGGGGATGAAGGCCGCCGTCTGCATGCTGCCGTTCGAGAACTCCTCAACGGTGAACGATTGGGAGAAGATCGCGGCGATCCCTTCGGCGGCGGTCATCGGCACCGACCCCTACTGGCGGCCGCGCCAGCCGGACGTGGCCGGCCACGTGGGCCGCGCCGCCCGCCGGGTCGCCGGGCTCGCCCGCAAGTTCAATAAAGAAGGGCAGATATGGATCTTGAATTTTAATATACCCGCGGGAGAAGAGGGGAAGATCCGCGAGGCGGTGGATGCCGCCTGGGCCGAGGGGATCCGGAATCTCGCCGCCTGGAGCTATTTCGGGGCTTCCTACATCAAGCTCCGGGCGGAGGACCCCGCCGCCGTCTGGGCGGCCCTCTCCAGCTGCTATCACGACCTGGCAAAGGTGCCAGCTCGACCCGACCCCTTTTGACCTTGACAAGCGGCATTGAATGGTCTATTTTCAAAAGTCTCACCCCCCGATGAAGACCAGCGAGCTCGACGAGCATACCCTGACGGAACGAGAGCGGAAGAACGTCTCGATCCTCGAAGCGATCAAGCGCTACGGGCCGATCTCCCGCACCGACATCTCCAAGCTCACCAAGCTCAACATCGTCACCGTCTCCAACTACGTGAACAGCTTCATCGAGCAGGGGCTCGTCATCGAGAAGGGCCTCGACATCTCCTCCGGCGGGCGGCGCCCCACCATCGTGGTGCTGAACCCCAAGGCGGCCTATGTGGTCGGCGTGGACCTGGGGGTCTTCCATGTGGTGACGGTGGTGGCCGACCTGGAGGGGAACATCATCTCCCACTCCAAGGCCGCTCGGCCGCGGGACACCGCCGACAGCGTGGTGAAGGTCCTGACCGAGGAGGTCGAGAAGACGATCCAGGCCTCCGGCGTAGACCCCAAGAAGATCCGGGGCATCCAGATCGGCGCCTCGGGCGTGATCGACCGGGAGGTCGGCACGATCCGCTGCACCGAGGGGGTGGCCTCGATCTACGTCCCGGTGACCACCCTCCTCTCGGAGAAGTTCAAGGTGCCGGTGAAGCTGGAGCACGACGTCACCACCGCCGCCTACGGCGAGTGGTCGCTGGGGGCCGGCACCGACGTGGACATCATGCTCTTCATGTACTCCGGGGTGGGGTGCGGGATGATCATCAACGGCGAGATCTACCATGGGATCAGCGGGACCGCCGGCGAGGTCTCCATCAAGGACCAGCTGGACATCGGCGACGTCTGGATCGGCAACATCTCGGCGCTGAAGCCCTGGGCTGCGCACCTGGGGATCCCCGACGAGGCGCGCGAGGCGATCCAGAAGGGGGGCGTCTCCAAGATCTCCGAGCTCGTCCAGGGGAAGCTGGAGAAGGTCACCCTGGAGACGGTCTTCGAGGCGGTGAAGTCCGGCGACAAGCTGGCCATCGACATCGTCCAGCGGGCGGGGGAGCGGCTGGGGGTGCGGATCTCCTTCCTGGTGAACCTGCTCAACCCCGGCGCCGTCGTGATCGGGGGCGGCGTGGAGGCGGCCGGCCCCGCCCTCATCGAGGCGATCAAGAAGATGGTGCGCCTGTGCGCCTTTGAGGAGATGGCCAACGCCGTCAAGATCGTCCCCGCCCGGCTCGGGGAGAACTCCGTTTCTCTCGGGGCCGCCAGCCTCGTGATCCGCGACGTCTTCGCCAGCGTCTAGCCCACCCTCCCCATGCAGTACGGGCATTTCAGCAAGGACGGCACGGAGTACATCGTCACCCGGCCGGACACCCCCCGGCCCTGGTTCAACTACCTCTTCAACGACGTCTACCACTGCCTGATCTCGCAGACCGGCGGCGGCTTCTCCTACTACCGCGACCCCAAGTACTACCGGTTCCACCGCTACGACCACCTGAGCACCGACCGGCCCGGCCGCTACGTCTACCTGAAGGAGCCCACGACGGGGAAGCTCTGGTCGCTGAACTGGCAGCCGATGCGCAAGCCGATTCGCAAGTGGGAGTGCCGCCACGGGCTGGGCTACAGCCGCCTCCAGGCCTCGGCCCACGGGATCGAGGGGGCCATCACCTATTTCGTCGCCAAGGAGGCGCCGGTCGAGCTCTGGCTGGTCTCGCTGAAGAACCTGACCCGCGCGAAGAAGACGGTGCAGGCCTTCCCGTCGGTGGAGCTGGTGGCCGGCGACGTGGCCCTGGAGACGCACTACCGGAACATCCTCTGCCTCTACAACGAGGGGGGCTACGACCCGGCCCACAAGGCGATCATCGCCTTCAAGCACCCGTTCAAGGAGTGGCACAAGCCGGGGCAGGCCTTCTTCAGCGCCTCCTTCCCGATCGAGGGGTACGAGTGCCGCCGGGAGAGCTTCATCGGCCCCTACGGCACCGAGGCGGACCCGGCCGCGCTGGCCGGGAAGGGGGCCCGGAAGCTGCGGGGGGGTGCCGTCCGCGGCGAGGACATGGTCGGCGTGCTCCAGGGCGCGTTCACCCTGAAGCCGGGCGAGACCAAAGAGTTCGTGGTGGTCTCCGGGATGACCGACAAGAAGGAGGAGGTCCCGGGCCTCATCCGGAAGTTCCGCTCCCTCGAGCAGGCCAAGAAGGAGCTCGAGCGGGTGCGGGCGCACTGGAGGCAGGCCATGGAGCCGGTCTGGGTCGAGACCCCCGACAGGGAGTTCGACCGGATGATCAACCTCTGGGGCAAGTACCAGCTCTTCGCCATCACCCACTGGCGGGGCACCTCCCATTACCACGGGGCCGAGGGGGGCCAGGGCTACCGGGACACCTGCCAGGACGTGGAGGGGCTCCTGAGCGTGGACCTGCCGACGGCGCGGGCCAAGCTGGAGCGCCTCCTCTTTTACCAGTACAAGAGCGGGCACGCCGTCTCCGGCTTCTCCGAGGTCGAGGGGACCTGGGAGAACCAGGGGGTCGCCGGCGTCATCAAGAAGGCGGACGTGGCGGTCTGGCTGCCGTACAGCGTGGTCTCGTACGTCAAGGAGACCGGCGACACCGCCTTCCTCAAGAAGGAGATCCCGTTCCACGACGGCGGCTCCGCCACCGTGTACGAGCACATCCTGCGGGCGATCCGCTACCTCTGGAGCGCGCGCGGCCAGCACGGCCTCCCGCTCATCGGGCACGCCGACTGGAACGACGCCTACGACCACGTGGGGATCAAGGGCAAGGGGGAGAGCATCTGGCTGGGGATGGCCTTCGTGCGGGCCTGCCGGCAGGTGCAGGAGCTCGCCGGCTTCACCGGCGACCGGGCGGCGGCCGAGGAGATGCGGATCAAGGCCGAGGAGATGACCCGCATCGTCAACAAGGAGGGCTGGGAGGAGTCGTGGTACCTGGCGGCGTTCAACGACGCCGGCCGGAAGATCGGCTCCAAGGAGAACAAGGAGGGGAAGGTCCCCCTCAACTCCCAGACCTGGGCGATCCTCTCCGGGGTCGTGCCGCCGGACCGCCTGCCGAAGATCCTCGACAAGATCGACCACACCCTGGACACCCCGTACGGGCCGGCCCTGTTCCTGCCCAGCTACACGGAGTTCAACCCCGGCATCGGGCGGGTCTCCTCGTTCGCCGCCGGCACCAAGGAGAACGCCGCCGTCTTCTCGCACGCCTGCGCCTTCAAGGTGGTGGCCGACTGCACGATCAAGCGGG
>CAYJUA010000108.1:0-5695 GCA_964373295.1 uncultured Planctomycetia bacterium | reverse complement strand
TGTGGTACAAGAGCGCTGTCCTCTACCAGGTCCATGTCCGGGCCTTCCATGACGCCAACGGCGACGGGATCGGCGACTTCCAGGGGCTGACGCAGAAGCTCGATTACCTCCAGCAGCTGGGGGTGACGGCGGTCTGGCTGCTCCCGTTCTACCCCTCGCCGCTCAAGGACGACGGCTACGACATCGCCGATTACCTGCGCGTCCACCCCTCCTACGGGACGATCCGCGACTTCCGGCGGTTCCTCCGGGAGGCGCACCGGCGGGGGCTTCGCGTGATCACCGAGCTTGTGCTCAACCACACCTCGGCCCAGCACCCGTGGTTCCAGCGGGCCCGCCGCGCCCCGCGGGGGTCGCCGGCGCGGGAGTTTTACGTCTGGAGCGACACCGTCGACAAGTACAGGGAGGCCCGGGTCATCTTCAAGGACTTCGAGCTCTCCAACTGGACATGGGACAGCGTGGCCAAGCAGCACTACTGGCACCGCTTCTACTCCCACCAGCCGGACCTGAACTACGACAGCCCCCAGGTGCGCAGGGAGGTGCTCCGGGTGGCGGACTTCTGGCTGGAGATGGGGGTGGACGCCCTGCGGCTGGACGCGGTGCCGTACCTCTACGAGAGGGAAGGGACCGACTGCGAGAACCTGCCCGAGAGCCATGCCTTCCTCAAGGAGCTCCGGGCCCACGTGGATGGCAAGTTCAAAGGGCGGATGCTGCTGGCGGAGGCCAACCAGTGGCCGGAGGACGCGCGCGCCTACTTCGGCAGGGGCGACGAGTGCCACATGGCGTTCCATTTCCCCGTGATGCCGCGCCTCTTCATGGCGATCCGGATGGAGGACCGCTTCCCGATCGTGGATATCCTCCAGCAGACCCCGGCGATCCCGGAGAGCTGCCAGTGGGCCCTCTTCCTGCGCAACCACGACGAGCTGACCCTGGAGATGGTGACCGATGAGGACCGGGACTACATGGTGCGGGTCTACGCGCAGGACCCCCGCGCCCAGATCAACCTCGGCATCCGCAGGCGGCTGGCCCCCCTGCTGGGGAACCACCGGAAGAAGATCGAGCTGATGAAGGGGCTGCTCTTCTCCCTGCCCGGCTCGCCGGTCCTGTACTACGGAGACGAGATCGGCATGGGGGACGACATCCGCCAGCCGGACCGCAACGGGGTGAGGACCCCGATGCAGTGGAGCCCGGGCCGGAACGCCGGGTTCTCGAAGGCGCCTCCCGCGCGGCTGTACCTCCCGGTGATCACAGAGCCGGAGTACCACTACGAGGCGGTGAACGTGGAGGTGCAGGAGAAGAACCCCCACTCCCTGCTCTGGCAGATGCGGCGCATGGTGGCGATGCGCAGGCAGTACCGCGCCTTCGGGCTGGGCTCGCTGGAGTTCCTCCAGCCGGACAATGCCAAGATCCTGGCCTTTGTCCGGCGGCACGGGGAGGAGGTCCTGCTCGTCGCGGCCAATCTCTCGCGGTTCGTCCAATACGCGGAGCTGGACTTGAAGGAGTTCCGCGGCCTGACCCCAGTGGAGATGTTCGGGGCCACCCGGTTCCCTCCGATCGGGGAGGGCGTGTACGTCCTGACGCTGGGCCCGCACTCCTTCTACTGGTTCTCGCTGGAGAAACAGCCGGATGCCCTGCAGGCGACGACCGCTCAGGCGGACCTGCCGACCCTGCGCGCGGAAAAGGATTGGAGGGAGCTGCTGGAGCCGGACCGCCTGCGCTCGCTGGAGAGGGTCCTGCCCGGCTACCTCCAGCGCTGCCGCTGGTTCGGGGGCAAGGGCCGGCTGGTGAAGTCGGCGCGGGTTGCGGAGTTGATCCCGGCCGGGCCGGTCCCGCCGGAGGCGTTCCTCGCCCTCCTGGAGGTCCGGTACAACGAGGGGGAGCCGGAGACGTACCTTCTGCCGGTCGGGTTCCAGGCGGGGGCGGAGGCCGCATCCTCCGCGGACCGGATGCCGTACGGGCCGATCGCCCGCGTGATTTCGGGCGGGGCGCGGGCGCAGGTGCTGGGCGTCCTGCACGACGCGCTGGGCAGCAGGCCGTTCCGGCAGGGGCTGCTGGAGCAGATCGCCAAGCGGCGGAGGATCAAGGCGCCGTCCGGGGATATCAGAGGCCACCTGCTGGTCCGATCGCTGGATATCCCGCCGGTTTTCGGTGCCAGGATTAATCCTGGCACCGCCACCCAGAGCAACACCTCGGTGATTTACGGGGACCGGTGGATCCTCAAGTTCTTCCGCCGCGTCGAGCGGGGGGTCAACCCGGAGCTGGAGATCGGACGGTTCCTCACGCGGAAGGCGGGCTTCCCCCATGCCCCCGGCATCGGCGGCTACCTGGAGTACCGGTTCAACGAGGGGGAGCCGATGACGGTGGGGGTGCTGCACCGCTTCGTGCCGAACCAGGGGGACGCCTGGCGCCACGCGCTGGGCGTGCTGGGCATCTACTTCGAGGAGGCGCTGGCCCGGGGGCCGGACCCGCCGCCTCCTCCGGCTGGAAACGGGGACCCCCTGGACCTGGCGGGCGGGGAGATCCCCCCGGCCGCCGTGAAGGCGATCGGTCTCTACCTGGGCTCCGCCCGCCAGATCGGGGAGCGGACCGCCCAGATGCACCTGGCCCTGAGCTCGGATGCGCGCGATCCGGTCTTCGCCCCGATGCCTTTCAGCGAGCTGTACCAGCGTTCGATCTATGAGGGGATGCGCAGCGCGGCCGCCCGGACCTTCCAGGCGCTGCGGCGGGCGCAGGCGGGGCTGCCCGCGGAGATCCGGGAGGAGGCGGGCCAGCTCCTCCAGAGGGAGAAAGATCTCTCCGCCCACTTCCGTGGGGTGCTGGAGCGGAAGATCCGCGCCATGCGGATCCGCTGCCACGGCGATTACCACCTGGGCCAGCTTCTCTACACGGGCAAGGAGTTCCTGGTGATGGATTTTGAGGGGGAGCCGGCGCGGCCGCTCAGCGAGAGGCGGATCAAGCGTTCTCCCCTGCGCGACGTCGCGGGGATGCTGCGCTCCTTCCAGTACGCCGCCTACGCGGTCCTCTGGGCCCGGGACGCCGGCAGCCCGGTCCGGCCGGAGGACATCCCCCGCCTGGAGCCGTGGGCCCGGTCCTGGGTGCAGTGGGTGTCGGCTTCCTTCCTCAAGGCGTACCTGGCCGCCTGCCCGCGGGCGGCCTTCCTGCCGGCGGACGAGGGATCCCGCACGGCGCTCCTGCGGGCGTTCCTGCTGGAGAAGGCGGTGTACGAGCTGCGGTACGAGCTCAATCACCGCGGCCCCGAGTGGCTGAGGATCCCGCTGAAGGGGATTCTCCAGCTTCTCGAAACAACGGGATAACTGCGCTGGCCGGTCCCGTCTCCCCCATTCGCGAACTCGCCTCCCTCTACGGGGTGGAGACCGGCTACACGGACATGCGCGGCCGGCCCCGGGGCGCCTCTGCCGACGCGATCCTTGCCGTTTTGAGGGCGCTCGGGGCGCCGGTCCGCGCGGCTTCGGAGGCGAAGGCCGCGCTGGCGGAGCGGCGCCGGCAGATCGCGGGCCGCTTCGTCGATCCCGTGGCCCTCTGCTGGCAGGGGGAGCGCGGCTCGGTCCGGCTGAGGGCGGCGCCTGACCCGCTCGGTTCCGACGGGAGGGTGGAGGTTACTCTCGACTTGGAGGGAGGCCGCGCCCGCCGGTGGGTGGTGCCGCTGGCGTGGCTGGAGGTGGACCGCGGCCGCCGGCGATCCGTGACAGCGGAGATCCCGCTCCCCGCGGATCTGCCGGCCGGGTATCACCGCCTCACCCTCTCGGCCGGCCGGCGCCCGTGGCACGTGCAGGTGATCTGCGCGCCGCGCGCCTGTTATTCGCCGCCGGGCGGGAACGATGGCAGGGGGTGGGGGGTTTTCCTTCCCCTTCACGCGCTCAGATGCGCCGGCGGCCGCGGGGCGGGGGACCTGTCCGGCCTGGGTCGGCTGGTCCAGTGGACGGCGGACCAGGGCGGCGGCTTCGTGGGGACTCTGCCCCTTTTCCCGACTTTCCTGGACCGCCCGTTCGACCCGAGCCCGTACGCGCCGGTGACCCGTCTCCTCTGGGGGGAGTTCTGGGTGGACGCGGCCGCCGCGCCCGAGCTGGCCGCCTGCCCGCGGGCGCGGGAGCTCCTGGGCTCCTCGCGGTTCGTCCGGGAGCTGGCGGAGCTGGAGCGGGCCGAGTGGGTGGACTACCGCCGGTTGATGGCGCTGAAGCGGCAGGCGCTGGAGCTGTTGGCCGAGAAGGTGTTCGAGAGGCTGCCCGGGCGGCGCCAGCGCCTCGAGCGCTTCCTGGGCGCGCACCCCCACGTGGAGCCGTACGCCCGGTTTCGCGCCGGGGTCGACCGCAAGGCGTTCCACTTCTACCTGTACGCGCAGTGGCTGGCCCACCAGCAGGTCGAGCGCCTGTCGGCGAAGGCGCGCCGCGGCGCGGCCCGGCTCCACCTGGACCTTCCCCTGGGGGTCCATCCTGCGGGCTACGACGTGCGCTGTCAGGGAGACCTCTTCGCGCGGGCCGTCTCCTGCGGCGCTCCGCCGGACAGCTTCTTCTCGCGCGGGCAGGATTGGGGTTTCCCGCCGCACCACCCGGAGCGGATGCGGGAGCAGGGCTACCGGTACCTGATCGATGTCCTCCGGCACTCGATGCGGGCGGCCGGGATTCTGCGGATCGACCACGTGATGGGCCTGCACCGGCTCTTCTGGGTGCCCCGGGGCTTCCCGGCGAGAGAGGGGGTGTACGTGCGCTACCCGGCCGAGGAGCTGTACGGGATCCTGGCGCTGGAGTCGCGCCGGAACCGGTGCGCCGTGGCGGGCGAGGACCTGGGGACGGTTCCTCCGGAGGTCCGGCCGGCCATGGCGCGGCACGGGGTCCGCCGGACGTTCGTGCTGCAGTACGAGCTGCGGCCGGACCCTCGCCAGCCGGTCGCTCCCATCCCCGCCGCCTCCGTCGCCAGCTTGAACACGCACGACATGCCCCCCTTCGCCGGCTTCCTCAGCGGGGAAGACATCATGCGGCAGGAGCGCATAGGGCTCTTAAGCCGCGGCGGCGCCTCCCGGGAGAGGCAGCGGCGGATCGCGATCCAGGCGGCCCTTTTGGAATTCCTGAGCGGGCGGAGCAGCTTCGTGATGGGACCGCCTCCGCCCGCCCTGGTCCTGCAGACCCTGCTGAAGGTGTTGGCGCGATCGCCGGCGCGGGTGATCCTCCTCAACCTGGAGGATTTCTGGGCGGAGCGGCGCCCGCAGAACATGCCGGGGACCCGGCAGGAGTACCCGAACTGGAGGCGAAGAGCGGTCCACGCGCTCGAGGTGTTTGGGCGGGTCCCGCGCCTGCTGGCGACCCTTGAGGAAATCCAGCGGTTGAGGAAGAATAGAGCAACTTATTGATAGTAAATGTGTTGACGTTATGCTATCCTACATTATGTCTATATACATAATAAGCTGAGGAACCTATGGAAAATCCGTTTATCTTCGGAGATGTGGTTAAAGACGAATATTTTACCGACCGCGAGGAAGAACTCCGGACGCTGACGCTGGACTTGTCCGGAGGGCAGAACGTTCTGCTCTTTTCTCCCCGCCGTTACGGGAAAACCTCTCTGATCATCCGCGTTATGGAGGAACTCAAGGCAAAGGGGCTGATCTGCGTTTACGTGGACTTGTTCAGGGCATCCTCTCTTCAGAGTCTTGGAAAGATCTACGCGGCAGCCGTCACTCAGGCAA